>NZ_LIQQ01000273.1 GCF_001418565.1 Streptomyces graminilatus
CTATCCCCCTCTATCCCCCCATCCCCCCTGAAGTCGCCGCACAGGTACGCGGACGAAGGGAAGAGGCGAGGAAATACGGAAGGGAGGGACGAGTAAATGCGGATGAAGGCGGGTGAAGGATGACGAAAAGGGGGCGGGAAGGTCCGTACCGGAGCCCCGGGTTGTCCGCGAACTCCCCCTGATTTGTGCGTGATCGGTAACAGAGGCATCCCTTCGTCCATTCCACTCGTCCTGTCAACTGGTCGTACGGCGACCGGAGACCGGCGAATTCATCAGAACTACGCGAGAGCGGGGCGGGCATGGCGCGAGCACGGCACAACGGCGGGCGGGGCTGGTACGGCAAGATGTTCGCCGCGGCCCTCGGGGTTACGCTGCTCGCCACCGGGGCCTCGGTGTGGACCGCGCAGGCCGGTTCCGCGAACGGCTCGGCACCGAAGACGAAGGCGACCGCTCCCGCCAAGCAGGCCGCCCTCAAGCCGGTCGACGTGAGCATCGTGCACGCCTCGGACAAGGGACCGCGCGGCGTCAACATCACCATCGACGACGGCCCCGACCCCACCTGGACCCCTCAAGCCCTCGCCGTACTCAAGGAGTTCGGGGTGAAGGCCACGTTCTGCATGGTGGGGACGCAGGCCCAGGCCCACCCGGACCTGGTCAAGAAGGTCGTCGCGGCCGGACACCGGCTGTGCGACCACTCGGTGTCGCACGACACCACCATGGACAAGAAGCCCGAGGCCTACCAGTCCCAGGAGATCCTCGGCGCCGAACGCATGATCACCGAGGCGTCCGGAGGCGTACGCCCGATGTACTACCGCGCCCCCGGCGGCGCCTTCACCCCGTACAGCCGCAAGCTCGCCGCCTCGCGCGGTATGCGCCCGCTGGGCTGGAACGTCGACACCAAGGACTTCGAGCGCCCGGGCACGGCGGCCATCGTCGCCACCGTCCAGCGGGAACTGCCCAACGGGCCGACGCTCCTCTTCCACGACGCGGGCGGCGACCGCTCCCAGACCATCGAGGCCCTGCGCGAGGTCCTGCCCTGGCTCAAGGAGCAGGGGTACTCGTTCGGCTTCCCGGTGCGCTGACCCCACGGACGTACGCCCGTACACCCGTACGCCCGGACGCCCTCGGCACGCCCGCGCGGATCACGACCGCTGAGCCGCGATGACCAGCTTGCCGACGTCGTTGGCCACCCCGGCCGCGCAGACCACGATCTGGAGAAACGGCTTGTCGGGCTGATCACCACTCACGCGGGCACTCCCAATCGGCGGCTGAAGTTGTGCAGTTCGGGCAGGGCGCGGCGACGGTCGTGGGCCGTCGGGCGCCCGTCTTGAGGTCCACCAGCGTGACACCGTCCTCGTCGGGGATGGCGTTTTCGGCGGCACTTCTCCGCTGTTTCTCCGGGACTTCGCCGGTCAGAAGGGCACGCCCGCGCGCTTGGCGAGGCGGGTCAGGCGCGGGTTGCTCCGGCGTTGCAGCGCGGAGACGGCCTTCAGTCGTAGAAGAAGAGCTCAAGGTCCTCGACGGACCCTGGCCCGGTGAGGAATCCCTCAGCCTTCGCGACTTCGTCTTCTGGTGGCAGTTCGCCCTTTATGAGCTGCTGCATCCAGATTTCTCCTTGCTCCCCGACCGCGTAGATGCCAGACAGCAACTCGGTCATGCCAGCAGGATGCGGTGGGTTGCGCCCAGCGACCGGTTGGAGCACCCATCCGCCTGACCGGGCCGCGAGCCGCAGCACACCGGCCCAGTTCGCGATCCTCCCGATACGTACGTGCCACGATTCCTCGGTGAACGGGGCCATCCGCCCACCATGCAGAGGGTTCGTGGCGGCGCCGATGTCCTCGATCACTTGCCGTTCCATGGCGTCACGGACCCAGCGCCCCTCCTGCGCTTCTTCGATGGCGGCCTCCCACCACTTCCACCCGCCGTTGAGTCGGTCCGCGAATGTGTCCATGTGGAGAGGCTTCCATGCGCTCCGGGGGCGCCGATCAGTGGATCGACTCATCAGGAAGACAGGCTGTGGGCCCGTCGGGGGGCCGTCGCTCTCCCTGGACACAGAAGACCGCGCCCCGGCGAGCGGACCTGGCATCCCCTGGGCATGGGCTCAACCCGGTTCGGCCCGCTGCCTGCCGAGATGGCCGCCCGGTGCGCCCCCACCGAACTCACCCCGGACACCGACACCCATCTCAAGGGCATCGCCCACGATTTCTCCGCCCGTCTCCTCGGCGGCGTTGTGCGGCATCGCCGGTGCCTTCACCGTCCTCGACGATCTCGCACTCTTCCTGCGCTACATGCTGGACGACACCGTCCCGGAGCGAGCCGACCGGCAACCGCTGACAGACATCCGCAACGCTTTCCGCACGCTCGCATTCACCTGAGCCTGTCGGTTCAAGGGTCGCCCGAGGTGGCCTTCACGGGTGTGTTCCCGGTGTTCCCGTGTTGCCCGTGTTGCCCGGGGCGAGGTCGCAAGTGCCGGAGTTCGATTTGCCGTCCTGGCCCTTCAGGTCGACGACGATCCGGCCGTCGGCGTCCTGGCTGTACGCGATCGTGCAGGTCAGTTGGCGTAGGGCGGTGTTGTTCAGGGGTGCCAGGGCGAGGGGCAGGTAGGTGGTGACCCTGCCGTTCGAGGCGGGGGTGACCTTGACGGTTCCCGTGGGGGCGGTGGCCGGGAGGGAGGTGGTCAGGCCGGCGGCGCGGTCCGGCTGCTGTGGGCCGGCGAGCAGTGCCGCGACCGCTTCGTGGGTCCGCGCCGCGACGGTCAGGTTGCTGAGGTTCGAGGGTTTGCCGCCCGACCCGGTGTACTCGTAGCCGAAACCGGCCGAGTCGTCGGTTGAGTCGGCGGCCGGGTCCACGGCCGTCCGGATCACGGGGACCACCCCGCCGTCGGGGGAACGGAGGAAGACCAGCATGTCGAAGTCGCGGTCGAGGGAGGCCTGGAAGCCGGCGGGGCCGCCCGCCTCGACGACGTCGGTCGCGCGGATACCGCAGCCGCCGAGGAGGGGGACGGCCGCCGACACCATGGCCATGGCGATGGCCGCCGTACGTCGGCGCGTCCGCGCGCGTCTCATCCCCCGGCCCCCTCCGCGTGCAGCGGTATCTCGACGGCGAAGACGGCACCGCCCTCGGGACGGTTCCCCGCGTGGATCGTGCCGCCGTGCAGCTTCACGTTCTCCAGGGTGATCGCCAGCCCCAGACCACTGCCCGTCGAGCGGGTGCGGGCCGCGTCCGCCTTGTAGAAGCGGTCGAAGATGTGCGGGAGGGACTCGGCGCGGATGCCGGGTCCGCTGTCCATGACCTCGGTGATCAGCACTGCGGGGCCAGGGGCGCGTTCCTCGGTGCGCAGGCGTACCGTCACCGGTGTGCCGCCGTGCCGCAGGGCGTTGCCCACCAGGTTGGCGATCACTACGTCGAAGCGACGGGGGTCCAGGCTTGCCCGGATGCCGTCGGGGAGTTCGGTGCGGACCCGGTCGTCGTCGGTCCAGTGCCGGTGCCGCAGGGTCTGGCGGATGGTCTCGGCGACGTCCACCTCGTCGGTGTTCAGTTCTGCGGCTCGGGCGTCGAAGCGGGAGATCTCCATCAAGTCCTCGACGAGTACCGCGAGTTTGCCTGTCTCCGCGCTGACCAGCCTCACCGCGCGGGCCGTGTCCGCGTCCAGGCCGTCCGCGTCCTCGTCGAGGACCTCGGTGACGGCGAGCATCCCGGCGAGGGGCGTACGCAGTTCGTGCGAGACGTCGGAGGCGAAGCGACGGGCGCGTTCCTCGGCATCACGCAACTCCCGTACAGACAGCTCCAGTTGGGCCGCCGACTCGTTGAATGTACGGGCTAGATCTGCCAGTTCGTCGCTGCCGCGCACCGGGATACGGGTGTCGAGTCTGCCGCTGCCCATGTTCCGGGACGCCTCGCGCAGTTTCCGTACCGGGCGCAACACGCTGCGGGCGGCGAGCAGTCCGGGAATCAGCGCGACGGCGAGGCCGGGCAGGGCGCCGTCCCGGGCGGACGTGAGGAGGGCGTCGACGCTGACCTGTTCCTCGGTCATCCGCATGACGGCGTACAGGACGAGACCGCTGGGCAGCACGCTGTCCGGGCTGGTCTTGAAGACCATGGGCATGGCGATGGTCAGGTACGGCACGCCGTCCTTGACGACTCTCTCGAAGCTGCCACGGGGGTTCGCCCGTGCGGCGCGGCGCAGTTCGGGGGTGATAACGGTGGAGACAGGGTTCTCGCCCGAGGAGGCGCGCAGGGAACCGTACTCGGCGAACACCACCCAGGGATGGGGCTTGCCCTTGCGGGCGATGT
Source organism: Streptomyces graminilatus (assembly GCF_001418565.1). GTDB lineage: Bacteria > Actinomycetota > Actinomycetes > Streptomycetales > Streptomycetaceae > Streptomyces > Streptomyces graminilatus. Next base: position 4,294 of record NZ_LIQQ01000273.1, read on the forward strand.
CCCGCAGAACCTCCTCCAGGCCCTCCGTCCGTACGGGCAGGGAGAACGACGTCTGCTGGACCTGTTCGCGGAACGACATCACCGCCGTGTCCTGGGCGGTCTGAAGCAGCGCGCTGCGCGCCTCGCGGTAGGTCAGCGCGGCCGTCGTACCGGCGCTGACGCCCGCGACCAGGAGGAACGCGAGCAGCAGTCGCGTACGCAGCCCGAACGGCCTCATCCTCGACCGACCGCCGGACGGCCCACCCTGCTCTTCGTTCCTCACAGCGGGCCGAAGCGGTAGCCGAAGCCCCGCAGTGTCTGGATGTAGCGCGGGCTGCCGACCTCGTCCTCGATCTTGCCGCGCAGCCGCGCCACGCACGCGTCGACCAGTCGGGCGTCGGCGTGGTAGCTGTGGTCCCAGACGTGCTCCAGCAGTTGCTGCCTGCTGAACACCTGCTCGGGCGCGGCGGACAGATGCATCAGGAGCTTGATCTCCGAGGGCGCGAGCGGCAGCGGCCTGCCCGCCTTGGTGACCGTCAATCCGCCCCGGTCGATGGTGAGTTCGCCATACACCTCGATGGCCGGGCGGCCCGAGCCGCTGTTGTCGTCCAGGCGGCGCAGTACGGCACGGATGCGGGCCTCGATCACCTCGGGCCGGGCGGGCTTGACGATGTAGTCGTCGGCGCCGGCTTCCAGGCCGATGACCACGTCGAAGTCGTCGCCGCGCGCGGTGAGCATGATGATCGGCAACTGGCTGCGCTCGCGCACCAGTCGGCAGACCTGTACGCCGTTCATCCCGGGCAGCATCAGGTCCAGCAGCAGCAGATCGGGGCGGAACTCGGCCAGCGCGGCGAGTCCGGCCTCGCCGGTCGCCGCCGTCCGGATCTCGTGGCCACGGCGGCGCAGACCGAGCTCGACCCCTTCGCGTACGGCGGGGTCGTCCTCGATGAGGAGCACGCGGGGCATGGGCAGTTCTCCTGGGTGGTGATCAGGCTCAGGCTCAGGCTCGGGTTCGGGTTCGGGTTCGGGCTCAGGTTCGGGTTCTACGGGTTGCTTTCCTGCGTACGCCCGACAGCAGCGCGTCGAGTTCCGTGAGGCGCAGTGGGCGGGCGAGCAGGGCGAAGGTGAGGACGACGGTGACCGTGCCCGCAGTTGCGGCGGCCAGGGAGTCGGCCCGTTCCGTGACCAGCACCGCCAAGTGACCGAGCACCGTCGCCGGTACGGCGGCCGACAGCAGCCGCGCGTGGGCGCCGACCGCCGAGGACCGCAGGGGGCGGGCGACGGCGAGCCGGCGGCTCAGCACCAGGCCGGTCAGCGCCATGCCCGCGCCCAGCGCCAGTGAGTACGCCCCCGCCATGCCCGTCACCGCCCAGCGGGCCGGCAGCAGATGGGCGGCGACCAGGGAAAGTCCCGCGTTCACGGCGACGATCACGAGGTTGAGCAGGAACGGCGTACGGGTGTCGGAGAGCGCGTAGAAGGCGCGGGACAGGACGTACTGGCCGGACAGGGCGACCAGGCCCGGCGCGAAGGCCATCAGGATCCCGGCCATGGCGGCCGTGTCGGCGGCGCTCGTCCTGCCGTGCCCGAAGACGAGGGCCATCACCGGCTGGGCGAGGGCGAACAGCGCGCACGCGGCGGGTACGACGGCGGACGCGCACACGCGCAGGGCGTGGGAGACGTCCCGGCGTACGGCGTCGGTGTCCCCGTCGGCGGCGGACGCGCTCATCCGGGGCATCAGCGCCGTCACCACGGAGACGGTGATGATGCCGTGCGGTACGACCCACAGGGCGTACGCGTTGTTGTAGGCGCCGTATCCGGGGCCGCCGTCGAGGCCCGCCGTGGTGGCGAGGCGGGTGGTGACCCAGTACGCCGCCTGGTTGGCCAGGACGAGCAGCACCAGCCAGCCCGCCGAGCGCAGCGGGCGGGTCAGTCCGCTGCCGCGCCAGTCGAAACGGGGCCGCCAGCGGAAACCGGCGGCGCGCAGCGCGGGTACGAGGGTGAGCGCCTGGACGGCGATACCGGCGGTCGTGCCCCAGCCGAGGACGGCGGTCTCGGCGGTGGTGAGGGTGTCGCCGCCGCCCATGGCCAGGGCCAGGTACAGGCCGAAGACCGTGATGACGACGACGTTGTTGAGGACCGGTGCCCACATCATCGCGCCGAACCGGCCGCGTGCGTTGAGCACTTGGCCGAGCAGTGTGAACAGGCCGAGGAAGAAGATCTGCGGCAGGCAGTAGCGGGCGAGCGCGGTCGTCATGGCCGCCTGCGGGCCGGTGTAGTCGGTGTACGCGCCGACGATCGCGGGCGCCGCCCACACGGCGGTCGCGGTGAGCGCCAGCAGGGCGACGACGCAGACGGTGACGAGCCGGTCGGTGTACGCCACGCCCCCGTCCTCGTGCTCCTTCGCCGCCTTGACCAGCTCGGGCACGAAGACGGCGTTCAGCGCGCCGCCGAGGAGCAGCATGTAGACGATGGTGGGCAGGGCGTTGCCGACCGCGTACCCGTCGGGAATCGGCCCGATGGTGCCCAGCGCCGCCGCGACCACGGCGGACCGCACGAACCCGGTGGCCCGCGAGACGATGGACCCGGCGGCCATGACGGCACTGCTGCGGGCCAGCGTCTTCGTGGGCGTGGCGGTGGTGGTCGGGGTCCCCGGGGTCGCCGGGGTCGCCGGGGTCGTCGGAGTCGCCGGAGTCGCCGGGGTCGTCGGATTCACCGGACTCGCCGCTGTCATCGGCGGTTCAGGTACGCCTGGAAGGCGTGGTAGAGCGCGTGGTTGGTGCCGCCGTTCAACGGTTTCTCCCATTCCCCCAGCGTCTCGACGACCTGTCCCCCGGTGCCGAGCTTCCATCGCAGCAATCCGTACGCGCGTTCGTCCGGATCGAGTGTGGAGGGTACCCCGCGCATGTCGTAGACGTGGGCCCCCTGGGCGTGCGCGTCCAGCAGCATCCGCCACTGGAGGGCGTTGGAGGGCCGGACCTCGCGGCGGTGGTCGGCCGAGGCGCCGGTCTGGTACCAGGTCCGGCGGCCCACCGTGATCATCGTGTGGGCGGCCAGGATCTCCCCCTGGTGACGGGCGACGTACAGCTTCATCCGGCCGGGTTCCTCGGCGTTGAGCGCCGCGTACTGACGCTCGTAGTAGGCGAGCGAGCGGCCGAGCCGGAACCCGTCGCGCCGCTCGGTGATGCCCAACAGCCGGTGGAACTCCGGGAGTTCGGCCGCGCTCCCCACCACCACCTCCACGCCCGCCTGCCGCGCCCGGCGCACATTGCGGCGCCACTCCTGGTTGAGCCCGGACCAGAGGTCTTCCGTCGTGCGTCCGGCGAGCGGTACGCGGAACACGTACCGGGGCTGGGCGTCCCCGTCGGTTCCGGTGCCGTCGCCGCCGCAGCGGTGCCAGCCCCGGGCCCGCAGCCGGTCGGCGACGGCGGTGCCGAGCGGGTCGACCTCACTGGCGAGGACGTCGCCGAGGCGCCGGCCCGGACCGGTGAGCGGCTTGAGCCGGGCGGCGTCCCAGCGCCGGTAGGCGGGCGACGGGCCGATGCGTACGGCGAACACGCCCGCGCGCCGCAGGTGTTCGAGCAGCGGCCCGAGCCAGTCGTCGACATGGGGGTCGTGCCAGTCGGCGACGGGCCCTTCGGGAAGGTAGGCGAAGTACTTGCGGGTGCCGGGGAATTGGCGCAGCAGCACCAGGGCAACGCCCGTCAGCCGACCCGCCTCCGCCTCCGACTCCGGTCCCCAGCCGAGCAGTTGGGCCCGCCAGCCCTCCTTGACGTCGGCCCAGGACGGGCATTGCAGGAATCCGGCGCCGAGGGCCGCGCCGGCGGGGGACGCGAGGAAGGCGCGGTACGTCTGCGCGGTGATGGTCCGCAGGGCCACGCCCGGGTTCGGCGCGCAGGGCAGTTGGCCGGGCGGCACGAGCAGCGCTGACACGGTCTGAGCCTCCTCTTCTCCCCGGGCCTGTCGCGGGGACAACACGGATGCTCACAGCGGCCCATGACCGCTCCGTCCGGCGAATGTGACGGGACCATGACCGTTCCTCACCAGTCGCCGTCACATGGCTCCACAGCCGATGACCTGGCGTTTTCTGGCCCTACAGTCACAACATCGCCAGCTCTGGCCCGCCCCTTCCTCGCCCTTCCTCACCCTTTCTCATCGCTCCCGGAGGTTCCGTTGTCCCGGTCGTCGTCACGCACCCGCGTAATCGTCCACGCCCCCAACCGCGTCCGGGCCGCCGTCGTGGTGGCCGCCCTGCTGGCGCCGCTCGCCGCCTGCTCGTCGAGCCCCTCCCCCAGCGCGCCGGACGGCAAGAACGTGCCGAAGGCCGCCGTCCGCCCGGTGACGGTGACCGTCACGCCCAAGGGCGAGCGGGTCCCGGCGGGCGTGCCCGTGCGGGTCACGGCCTCGGGCGGCAGGCTCACCTCGGTGACCGTCACCGACGCCGAGGGCCACCGGCTCGCCGGGAAGGCCGCCGCCGACGGCCGGTCATGGGTCTCCGCCCGCAAGTCCGTACCCGGCGCGGCCTACAAGGTGACGGCGACAACCCGCACAGAGAGCGGAACCACCGGGACCGGGACCGGGACCACGACCACGACCACGACCAGCACCTTCACCACGGCGGCGGCCGACAAGGTGAACAAGGTCGACTGGCGACCGGGCGCGGGCGCCACCGTCGGTATCGCCCAGCCGATCTCCCTGGTCTTCGACAACCCGGTCAGGAACCGGGCCGAGGTCGAGAAGCAGCTCAGGATCACCACCTCGAACAACACCGAGGGCTCCTGGGGCTGGATAACCGACTACTCGGGCAAGGACCGGGTGGACTGGCGGCCCAAGTCGTACTGGAAGCCGGGCACCAGGATCACGCTGAACGCCGAGCTGAACGGCACCGACTCCGGCGCGGCGGGCGGCTGGTTCGTACGCGACTACACGAGCCGATTCACCATCGGCGCCCGGCAGATCGTCAAGGTCGACCTCGACAACCACCAGCTCGACCTCGTACGCGACGGCAGGTCGGTCCGCCGGATACCGGTCTCCGGCGGCACACCCGGCGGCGACCGGCGCTCCTGGCGCGGAACGGCCGTGCTCATGGCCAAGGAGGGCACGATCAACATGAACTCCGAGACGGTGGGCCTGGCCAACGCCTACGACAAGATGGTCGACTTCTCGATGCGCCTGACCTGGTCGGGCATGTACGCGCACGCCGCCCCGTGGAACGCCCAGTACTTCGGCAACACCAACCACAGCTCCGGCTGCATAGGCATGAGCGACGCGAACGCCGCCTGGTTCTACGGGCAGGTCCGGCCGGGCGACCCGTTCGAGATCACCGGCAAGGAGACCAAGGGCGTGGTCGCGCCGGGGAACGGGTTCGGGGCGTGGAACGTCTCGTGGGCCGAGTGGCGGGGGAAGAGCGCGCTGCGCTGAGAGGTGAACCGGGGAACCGGCTCCCCCATGTGCCCGTCTGACCCTCGTGGGAAGGGCCGGACGAGCGGCGTGGGGGCTCCTGCGGAACGGATCCGAGGGGGCGGACGACCACCTTCGGCCACCGGCCGGATCCAGCCAGGCGCACGCGATCGAGCCCACCCGGGGTACCCCCCGGGGGCTACGATGCCCGGCGGCTTGACCAGCCGAAAAGCGGGGGAAGGAAGATCTGCCGATGAGCGGGATACTCATCCATTTGCCGTCAGAGCGTCGCACGGAGCCGGCCATGACCCGCCGCCTGGGACCGGGTGAGGCCGCGCGTTTCGGGCGGGGTTCGAAGGTGCGTCCCGTCGAGCTGGTGCTGCCCGATCCCGCTGTCTCCCGGCTCGCCGGGGAGATCCGGGTGACGGAGGACCACTGGCAGCTCAGCAACTTCTCCACCACCCACAGCTACCTGGTGGAGAACCCGGAGGGCGCCGGGGAGTATCTGCGGATCCCGCCGCGCCGGTCGGGGGCGCCGATCCCGTTCGAGTTCGCCCGGGTCGTGCTGCCCACCCGGGGCTCCACGGTGAGCTTCCAGGTGTTCGCGCCCGACCACGTCTACCTCGACGCCGACGATCCGGGCGGCTCCTGGGGCACCCGTACGCTCAACGCCTACTCCCTGGACGAGACCGCCACCTACTTCCTCGTCCTGGTCGCGCTCTGCGAACCCCGGCTGCGCGACGAGTCGGCCGTCTCCGTGCCGACCACCCCGCAGGTCGTCGAACGCCTGCGCGGCCACCCGGCCCTGACCCGGCTTACCGCGCGGGCCGTCAGCTCCCACATCGACTACCTCGCCGAGCAGAAACTGCGGGTGCGCGGGCCGCAGGACCGCGCCGACGCGGGCGGCGGCGCACGGCGTACGGGCAAGCGCGAGATCGTGGTCGGCGTCGCGCTGCGCTTCGGTCTGGTCCGCGAGGAGCATCTGGCGCTGCTCCCGCCTCGCACCGCCCCGGGCCTCCCCCTCCCGGACCCGGCCCGGTCCGGGGGCCACCGGTGAACGGCGCGAGCGAGACGTACGGCGGGAAGTACGACGAGATCGTCGACGGGATCACCAGCCGTGGTACAGGTACGAGTGCGGGCGCGACCGGTGAGACCGGCGGGCCGGTACCCCCGGGCTTCCGCGTGGGCCGCTGGGAGGTCACCGCGCCGATCGCCGACGGCGGCTGGGGGCGTGTCTACGAGGGCCGCGACACGCGGACGGAGGCCACGGGGGAGGTCGCCGACGGGGATACGGGGGACGCCCGCCGGGTCGCGCTCAAGTTTCTGGCGACGTCCGGGCTGGCTCCCCGGCAGGCCGAGCGGCTGGCGGAGACCGTGCGGCGCGAGATCGACTTCGGCAGCCGGGCCACGCATCCCCGCCTGATGCGGCTGCTGGACTCCGTGGTGCTCGGCGACACCGGGGTGCCCGGCCTTGACGGTGCCGTCGTGCTGGTCATGGAGCGGGCCGAGTGCAGCCTTCAGGACCTGCTGGACGCCTCGAACGGCGGCCCCCTGCCGGACGCGGGGCGGCTGCTGACCGAGGTCTGCGAGGGGCTGGCCCATCTGCACGGGCTCGGCTGGGTGCACGGCGACCTGAAACCGGACAACGTGCTGATCATGGCCGACGGTTCGGTACGGCTCTCCGACTTCGGTCTCACCGTCGAGCTGGAGGGCACACGCGGCACCCACGGCTACATCCCGCCCCTCGGCTCCCCCGACTATCTGCCGCCCGAACGCTGGCGGGCCCCGCTGGACGAGCGCGGGGTGCGGGTACGGCCCTCCGCCGACGTGTGGGCCCTGGGCGTGATGATCCACCAGGTGTTCACCGGGGGTGCCTCGCCGTTCCCCGGGGCCACCTCGACCGCACGGGCCTCGGCGGTCCAGGAGTACGCCGAGGGCAGGGCGCCGCTCAGGCTGCACGTCATGCTGCCGGAGTTCTGGCGCGCCCTGGCCGCCGACTGTCTCCTGCCCGCCCACACCGAGCGCGCCGCGCACACCGGGGAGAGCCTCCTCGCACGCGTCCGGGCCGCCGACGCCCACACCGACGGCCCCCCGACAACCGGCGGGCGGGCCCGCGGACGCGCCGCCGTACTGGCCGCCGGTGCCGCGCTCGCCCTGCTCGGCGTGGGCGTGGGCGTGGGCGTGGGCGGCGCAGCCTGGTGGCAGGGGGGTGGGGGAGGCTCCGGCGACGACCCCCGTACGTCGCCGGTGGCGAAGCTGCGCGTGTACAACGCCGACGCCAAGTGCCGCGACCGCGCCGACCGGCACCCGCTGTGCGGTCTCGGCCTCGCCATCGACCCCGCCAGACCGTACGTCCTGGACAACGTGGTGGCGACCCGGGTGTGGCACGGCGATGTCCTCACCGTCGAATGCGGTCTGGAGCACGGCGTCCCCATCACCGACGAGGTGGGTTTCCGGTCGTCACGGTGGTACCGGGTGCGGCTGCCCACGACGGCCGACAAGGACAAGGGCACAGACACGTCCATGGACACGGACTCGGGGACCGTCCGGGCCACCGCCTGGCTGCCCGACGTACGCACCCGGAGCCGGCCCGGCGTCCCGGCCTGCACGACGGCCTGACATGACTTGACGTACTCGATGCCAGGTGCTTGTTTCGGTCATACGATGACAAGTGGGTCGGCGTGGTCATGCGCTCGGGCCCGGCCAGGGCCGTCTCACCAGCCTCCAGAGCCTCCAGAGCGCGCAATGAGGGAGCAGGCATGATCCGTGCAGCCGACATCCGCGAGTGGCGCGACCATCAGGTGATCGACGAGAAGGAGCGCAGGATCGGCATCCTCGAAGCGGTCTACGTGGACACGGCCACCGACGAGCCGGCCATGGCCACCGTCCGGACCGGGCTGCCCACCCGCCACCGGCTGGTCTTCGTCCCCCTCGACGACGTGGTCCTCGGACCGGGCTACGTCAAGGTCGCCTACTCCAAGGCCCAGGTGCGCGACGCGCCGTCGATCGGCACCGACGACGTACTCCCCGCCGAACGGGAGGCGGAGATCTTCGAACACTACGGCCTGGCGTACCAACAGGGGTCGAGGGGCGAACGTCAGCTCGCACGCCGCTGACCGCACGCCGCTGACCGCGCGCCGACGAGCACACGACACCGAGGAGATGGTCCGGATGACGGCGCTCTTCCTTCTGCTGATCCTGGTCGCCGTCACCCTGGGAATCATCGGCGTGACAGCCCACGGCCTGGGATTTCTGCTGGCCATCGGCATCCTGGTCCTCGCCGTCGACCTGATCTTCTTCGGGGCGCGACTGTCCCGGCGGGTCAAGCGGCGGCCCTTGCGGTGACGCCCGCACGGTGACCCCGGCGACTTCGGCACCGGCCCGCGCGGGGTCAGGAACCGGTCCGGAACCGGTCAGGAACGCCGCTCGCAGGTGATGTCCCTCGGCGGCAGGTGGCCGGTGGCGAGGTAGGTGCTGACCGCCGTGTCGGCACAGTCGCTGCCGAAGACGCCGTACACGGCGTGCTGGTCCGCGCCCCGGAGGGTGACCAGGCGGGACGAGGGCCAGTTCCGGTGTACCGTCCGCGCCATGTCGTACGTGGTTCGCGGGTCGCCGGTCGCGTTGACGAGCAGGGCGGGCAGGTCGGCGCGGATCGTGGTCGGGCGCTCGCGCGGCGCGTCCCAGAACGCGCACGGGCCGATGTTGTTCGCGACGGGACCGAACAACGGGTCCCGTACGCGGGCGCGTTGGACGTCACGCCAGTAGATCTCGGGATCGCGCGGCGCGGCCACGTCGCCGCACAGGATCGCCGACTGGACGCTGCCGTAGGAGGAGTCGGCGCCGGTCAGCATGAAGCCGAGTATGTCGGCCAGCCAGGGCGACGGGGTGCTGACCGTACCGCCGTCGGCGGCGCGCCGCAGGTCACGTACGGCCTGTGCGAAGGCGTCGTACGCCGTGTCGTTGTCCTGCGAGAGGCCGTTGAGGAGGACGACCGGCACCACCTGCGCGTCCACCCGGTGGGCGCCGATCGACAGGGGCGCCCGTCCGGCCGCGGCCTGGATACGGTCGACTGCCGCCATTACAGCGCTCGTTGTGCGGCCCAGCCCGTACGTCGTGTCGCGGGCGGCGGCCCAGGCGGCCCAGCCCCTCAGGGCGTGCCGGTTGGCCGGCTCCGAGCCGCGCAGCAGCCGGGGCCCGTAGCGGTGGGGGTCGGCGACCCCGTCGAGCACGACCCGGTCGGTGCGGCCGGGGAACATCGTGGCGTACACCTGGCCGAGGTAAGTGCCGTACGAGTAACCGAGGTAGGAGATCCTGCGCTCGCCCAGCGCGGCGCGGATCACGTCCATGTCGCGCGCGGTGTTCCGCGTGGTGGCGTACGGCAGGACGGCACCCTCGTTCGTCCGGCAGCGGCGGGCGAGATCCCGGGCGAACGCCACCCCGCGGTCGAACGCGGCACGGTCGGTGCCGGCCCCGCGGATGAAGGAACCGGCGGGCCAGTGGCAGTCCAGCGGCGTGCTGCGGCCGACAAAGCGGGGGTCGACGCCCACCACGTCGTAGCGCTCGCCGACCTGCTTCATCGCCTTGCGCACCCATGGCGGGTCGCCGAGCGTCTGGCCGCCGGGGCCGCCGCCGTTGAGCAGCAGCGCGCCCACGCGGTGCGCGGTGTCGGTGCCCCGGATCCGGGAGATCGCGACGGTGATCGTACGGCCGTCCGGGGCGTCGTAGTTCAGCGGGACGGTGACGTCGGCGCACCGGGCGCCGGCCTGCTGGAGCTCCTTGCCGGTCCGGTCGTCGGGGCCGAGCAGACAGCTCTTCCAGGTGAGGTTCTGGTGGTGGAAGCGTGCGAGGGGGTCGGCCGTCGCCCGAACGGGCTTGGCGGGCTCGGCGGTGGCGGGCGACGCGGGGAGGGTCAGCGCGCCGACGAGGCACAGGGCGGCCCCGGCGGCGGCACGTAACCCGAGGCGACGCGAACCGCCGGAAGGGTAAGGGGAATTGGAGCTCTTCACGCGGGAGTCCTCTCGGAACGTACGGGATGGGCGTTGGTGTTGGCGTTGGTGTTGGCGTTGGTGTTGGTATCGGTGTTGGTGTTGCCCCGGTCGGACGGCGGCCCGTCCGCGCAGAGGGACTTGTCGACGAGGTCCAGGAAGTCGAGTTCGGCCTGGAGCGAGGCGGGCACCTCGTTCAGGGCGACGGCCACGCTGCGGCCGGCGGGGCCGACGGCAACCAGCGCCCGGTGACCGCCGGGCACCGTGCCCCCGTGCCCCCACCACGTCCCGCCGCAGGACAGCGGCGAGGAGATCAGGCCGAGCCCGTAACGGGCGCCGGGCCACAGCCGGTCGGGGTCGGCGGCCACCGTCCGCCGCATCTGCGCCAGTTGGGCGCCGGGCAGCAGGCGCCCGCCGAACAGGGCGGTGGCGAACCGGGTCAGGTCGGCCGGGGTGGAGACGAGGGCGCCGCCGACCCCGCCGAAGGTCATGTTCCAGTCGGTGCCGTCGACCCGCCGGCCGTCGGCGCCGGTGAAGTAGCTCCGGGAGTGCGGTCCCCGGATCCGGGTGGTGTCGCCGGGCCAGTAGGTGTCGCGCAGCCCCAGCGGTTCGATGATCCGGCGGGTGATCTCCGCCTCGGGGCTGTGGCCGGTGACCTCGCGGACGATCATGCCCAGGACGAGATAGTTGGTGGTCGCGTAGTGCCATGCGCCCCCCTGCGGGCTCGGCAGTTCGAGGGCGCGTGCGACGAGTTCCCGTGGCTCGAAGTGGCGGTACCGCAACCGCTCGAAGTGCTCCCACTCGGGCGCGTCGAGGTAGTCGGGCAGTCCGCTGGTGTGTTGCAGGAGCTGTCGTACGGTGATCCGGCGGCCGTCGTGACCGTGTCCGTCGAACAGACCCGGCAGGTGGCGGTCGACCGGGTCGTCGAGGCCGAGGCGGTGCTCGGCGACGAGCCGCAGGACGACCGTCGCGGTGAACGTCTTGGTGACGCTGCCGACGCGCAGCCGGTCGGTGGCGTTCATACGGCGTCCGGTGCCCAGGTCGGCCGTTCCGGCGGCCCCGGTCCAGCGGCGGCAGGGCCCGCTCGCGGTGGGGTCGGTCGCCAGAACGGCGGCACCGGCGATCCCGTCGCGCTCGGTGAGGACGTGCAGGGCGCGGCGCACCCGGTCGTGGGTGCCGCAGTCGACGGGCGCGTGCGGGTCGGGCGGGCCCGGGTCGGCCACCGCGCCCGCCGCCGAGGAACCGGTCGCGAGCACGGTGACAGCCAGCAGGGCCGCGAGCCCGACGCGGGCGGTGCGGGCGGTGCGGGCGGTGCGGGCGGTGCGGGCGGCACGGGCGGCACGGGCGGTGCGGGCGGCACGGGCGGTGCGGGCGGCACGGGCGCTGTGTAAGAAGGTCGGCATGTGACATCACGCTAGACATCGGCCGCCGCTTGATCACTCCGGCAGGCAGGTGCTTCGGAGGTGGGGGCGGCCCAGGCGGAAACCGGGGAGGAGGCCCCCTGGACGGGCGGCTCCCCCACTGGTAAGCACCCGGCTCCGCTACCCGTGACCGGCCGATCCTCTGCCGGTGACCGGCCGGTCCGCTACCGGTGGCCAGCCCTTCCGCTACCGGTGACCGGCCCTTCCGCTACCGGTGACCGGCCGGGTCCTCCATCTGCTCTCTGCTGCCACGGGCCTGCTCCGGGATGGTCGGGCCGACGGGATTCGGACCGGTTCGGGTCACCGTTGCGGTGACCACGTCGGTCGCCGCGTCGGTCGCCGTCTCGGTCGCCGCGTCCGTCGAGGCTCCCGTCGCCGCATCCGCCGAGGCTCCGGTCGCCGCATCGGTCGAGGCTCCGGTCGACGCGTCGACGCCGACCGGTTCCCACCCTCTGGTCGTCCGTACGTACGCGTAGATCACCGAGAGCATCGCCAGGATGATCAGCGGGCCGAACACCCACGGGTACTCGGCCATCCGCGTCGGCAGATAGCGGTACGACACCAGGAGCGCGGCGAAGACCGTCACGCCGTGTGCGACCAGCCTGGTCGCCGACCGGTCCCAACCGTGGGCCAGGGCTCGCATCCCGGCCTCGACCGTCAGCGCGAAGACCACACCGGCCACGAGGTCGGCGCCGTAGTGGTAGCCGAAGCCCAGGGTCGCGGAGAGCGTGGCGACCAGCCAGAACGTGCCCGCGTACCGCAGGAAGCGGGGGCCCTTGCGGGAGTGGATGAAGATGACGGTGGCCCAGGCCGTGTGCAGGCTGGGCATGCAGTTGCGGGGCGTGATCGAGTCGTACGGCATCTGGCGCGGCGCGGTGAACGGCGGTGGCGTGTCCGGCCACAACTGCGCCAGCGCCCAGTGCCCGCCGCCGGTGCCGAAGGCGCCGGAACCGTAGGTGAAGACCGGTCCGACCACCGGGAAGAGCATGTAGATACCGGGTCCGAGGAGACCTATAGCCAGAAAGGTGCGGACCACGTGATGGCTCGGGAACCTGCCCTCGGCCGCCACGTTGCGCAGTTGGTACAGCGCGACGCAGACCGCGAACACCGCGAGCTGGATGTAGACCCAGTCGAGAAGATGGGTACCGACCGGTCCCGTGGCCCTGACGACCCGGCCCATCAGCCACGACGGGTCGCCGAGCGCGTGATCGGCGGCGGCCACGTACTGGTCGAGCACCAGCGGACGGGTCTTCGACGTGATCAGCAGCCAGGCGTCGCCCGCCTTGCGGCCGGCCACCAGCAGCAGGCCAAGACCCACGCCCTTCAGCAGCAGGACCCGGTCCCGGCCGGTGCGGCGCGTGACGGCGATGACCACACAGCCCAGCATCACCCACAGGGCGCCGCTGCCGAAGGAGTGCCCGGGGACCACCTTGGCGCCGACCGCCAGCCGCCCCAGCAGCAGGGCGACGTCGATGCCCGCCGCGACGCCGAGCGCGATGAACCGTTCCCGCCAGGTGAGCACCACCATCATCAGCGCCATGCTCGCGTAGAGCAGGGGGCCCGACCGGGGGGCGAATATGACCTCTTTCGCCTGGTTGGTGATCGGCCCCGGCATGCCGTAGTGCCGCGCGACGACCTCCAGCGCGACCAGGAACCCGAGGCCCGCCACACCCGCCACGACCCAGAGCGCGGCCGATGGTCGCCGCCACTTCGAGGACTCGGTTCCGCGAGGTATTCGCGCAAACTCTGTTGGCGGCATGTATTGGGTTCCCATTCGGTTCGCCGGACTTGTGCCTTATGTCAATCAGTCCCTGACCTGAGACTGATGTCTGTCAGGCCCCCGACAGACAAAGACGACTGGGTCACGGTCCGGGTTCCGCCCCTTGCCGGGTCCCGGGCGCCCCGCAGAGGACCGCAAGACAATACTCCAGGTCCCGAACCGGATGAAGTCCGGGAGAACATTGGTTGGACGGCGGGGGCAAACGGCCTCACGGCCTTTGCGGTGTGGTGGCCCATTTTTTAGCCATGATCAACCCGCCCGTGACCCAAATCGGCCCCTCCGTGACGAAGCCTGAGGTTTCGCACTTCCAGGGTCGAGAGTTCAGGGCCCAGGGTTCAGAGTTCAGGGTTCAGGGGGTTGGGGTTTCATGCGGAGAACCGCAGTGGTCGCGAGTGTCGTCACCGTCCTCGCGCCGCTCGTGCTGACCGGCGCATCGACGGCGTCAGCCTCGGCGTCTGCGTCTGCGTCTGCGTCTGCGTCTGCCAGGGGATCGCTCACCGTCAGAACGCTGGACCGGAACGGCAGGGCGGTCTACGCCCAGGTCGCGGTCTACAACACGCGGACGAACGACTTCCGCTACATCGAGAGCAACAAGGCGGCGTCGCTGCCCAACGGCACGTACGAACTCGCCACGGACTTCGTCGACGTCCAGGGGAACCAGGAGAACAGCGTCGTCGGCGGCCACAGTGTGCGGGTCTCGGGCGCGACGAGGACCACGTTCGACGAACGGGCGGGGCGCCCGGTCAAGGTCGCGCTCAGCCCGAACCCGGGCAGCGGGTACGACCACATGGTCAGCGCGTACGTCTGTGCCGCCGACAACGGCCCCGCCACCATGGGGGCTTCGGCGGAGTCGGGTCACCTGTACGTCATCCCGACGACCGACAACGCGTACGAGCTGGCCTACAGCACGGCGTATCAGTCGCGTTCGACGACCGGCGGGGACTTCTGGCTGGCGTCCGCCACGCACCGGGGCGGTGTGCCGTCCGGCTTGTCCACGACGCTCCGGAGGACCGGGCTGACCACCATCAAGGTGTCCGCCCGGTCCGGCCCCGACAGCGGCCAGGCGGCGTTCTCGTTCGACTACCAGCCGTCGAACGACGACGCGTGCGTGATGCACACCGACTCGCTCGACGTCGACCGCGACCTGCCCAACTCCTTCGCCGTCCATCTCCCGCCCGGCCAGTGGAGCGTGAGCCAGCGGGACCACGACTTCATCTACGACGGGTTCCGCCCGTACGCGGCCGGCCGGACGACCACGCTGAACATCGGCCACGCGGTCTGGGGACCCAGCGGGCAGCTGCCGTACACCTGGTACCACCAGTTGTACTTCGGGAGCTTCAACCCGTTCGCCGACCCGACCCTCTCGGCCGGAGGCACCCTCGCCGGCGGCACCCTGAAGCTGACCCATGCGGGCAAGACGCTCTACTCACGCAGCTACACCAGGGACGAAGACATCGGCGGGCAGCCCCGGATCTCCGCCGCTGGCTGGTACACGCTCACCCAGACCGCCCACCGCGGCCTGCCTGCCGGTTCGCTGTCGACCGACGCCAGCCTCAGCCTGCGCTTCTACGCCGACCCGGGTCGTAACCAGCAGGTCCTGAACCAGCAGGTCCGGGACTACATCACCCGGTTCTGGCCCAACTCCCTCGACAGCAGGAACCAGGCACCCCACGGGGCGACCACGACCGTCGTCCTCGGTATGGAGCGCAACGGCACCGACGACAGCACGGTGGCCCAGCTGCCCGACGGTGTGAAGTCCGTACGCGCCTGGTACACCACGGACAACGGCGCCCACTGGCACGCCTCCCCGACGAAACTGTCCAACGGCCGGTGGACCGTTCCCGTCCACAACCCGGCCGCCGGTGGCCGCGTCGGCCTGCGCTCCACGGTCACCGACACCCACGGCGACACCTCGACGACCACGGTGCTGAACGCGTACGCCGTGAGGTGAGGCGCGCGAACCGCCCCTGTTGGCCGGGGGTAGCATCCCGCGCCATGAACAGAGCACCCTCGCCCACGGGTTACCGGGTCATCACCGCCGACGAGGCCGAGGCGCGTTTCGCCGCCGCCGCCGACCTCCAGTACCCGTACCAGGAGTTCACCGACGAGCAGGAGATCCGCCTGTACGAGGGTGGTCTGCACGTCGTCGGCAACCTGGAGCGCGAGGGGGACGACGACTGGGCGCCGTGCAACGTGATCGTGGACGGTGACCTGACCGTCGACGGGGACATCGAGTGGTGGGACTCGGCCGGGGGCAACTTCCTGCTGGTCACAGGGGACGTACGGGTCCGCAACGTACTGCTGTCGGGGTGCCCCGACGTGGTGGTCAGGGGCGATCTCACCGCCACCGGGAGCGTGCAGGGGCATCACGGCGACGACGGCGGATTCCTGACCGTCAAGGGGCTGCTCCGCGCCGACCTCGTCATCGGCACCCTGTACTTCAACCTGGACCTCGGCCGGCCGCCGGAGGCACTGCTCATCGCCGACCAATACCGGACCACCTGCCCGGTCGACTTCACCGACGAGGAACTGGACGACCTCGTGCTCCCGGAACTGCTCGACAAGGACGAGCGGGCCGACGAGCACGAGATCGCCGACGCCCTGCGCGCGGGACGCCCGGTGCTGCGTCCCGGTGTGCGCCGCCCGGCCCGGTAGGGAGTGCCCGGCTGGGGGCCGGGCCGGACTCGGGGGCCGGGCTGTCAGACGCCCAGCGCGCCCCTTACCGACTGGGTGAGTTCACCGACCGCGACCACCAGCGGGGTCACCGGCTGGGCGAACGCGGTCAGGCGGTCCAGGGCGCGGCGCAGGACCGTCGGTTCCGGCTGGTCCTCGTCGAGTTCCTCGCGCAGGCGCCGCAGTTCGCGGGTGGTGGCCTCCGGGTCGGCCAGCGCCTCGCGGTGCTCGGTGAGCAACTGCTCGACATAGAGGAGGAGTTCGGACATCCGCGCGGCGATCTGCTCGTCGTCCCTGGGCTCGAAGCCGACCGATCCGGAGAACGCCTGGGCGCCGTGCCCGATCGCCTGGTTGCCCACGTAGTGCGTACCGCCGTTGATCACCAGCCCGTTGTTGACGGGCGGTTCGGGGCGGACGTACGGCTCGGGACGGGCGTACGGTTCGGGGCGGACGTATGGCTCTGGGCGGCCCCCAGCCTCACTGCTGTCACTGCTGTCACTGCTGTCACTGCTGTTACTGCTGTTACTGCTGTTACTGCTGCTCATCGCGGGATCACTGCCTTCTGTCCTCCGTGGCTACTTCTGGGCGCCGACGGCGGCTGTCCCGGCCGGGCCGGCGTTCCGGGTGATGTTCTGGGTGGCGCTGGACCCGGGGCCGATCGACTGGTTGCCGATGATGCTGGTGCCGCCCTGCTGGATGAGCCCCTGGTTGAGGATGGTCTGCTGCTGACTGCGGAAGTCGGTGATGTCGTAGCCGCGCGCGTCGAGGAACTCCCGGATCGCGGCGAGCGTGTGGCGTTCCACCGCCGCCGTGATCCGCCCGGCGTCCACCACCTGGAAGTAGTTGTGGTAGCTGGGGCTGAGCGCCAACTCCCGTACGCTCAACCGGGCGCCGTAGTCGAAGACCGGGTCCTGCTCCAGGGCGGTCAGTTCGTCGGCCGTCCGCCGGTTGCGTCTGGCCTCGAAACGGGCCTGGCGCAGCGCGCGGGACGGCGCGCCGAAGAACGCCGGTGCGGTACGGGGCAGCGACTCCGCCAGCAGTCCGCGCCGCCGCTCGGGGGTGAGCGGGTCACGCAGCCGGTCGACCACGTGGTACGCGGCGGCCACCGGGCCGAGTACATGGTTGCCGCAGTGCAGGTGCAGGGTCCTGCCCTCGGTCGAGAAGTGCAGGAACACGCTCGGCACCACGTCACCGCCCCACAGCGGCACATGGACCGCGAGATGGTGCCGGACCGTGCCGGTCGGACGCAGCATGATGTCCCGGACCTCCTCGGCGGACAGCCGCGCGGCCGGTGTCAGACCGGTGGTCGCCGTGAACCGGGGGTCGTCGCCGATGGTCGTACCGTCCACGAACACCCGGTCCTCGACGGTGAGCGAGCGGAGGTCCGCCACCGCCTGGTGGACGTCCGCCGTCCCCTCGGCACCGCCGTGCTCGGCGACCGCGCGGAGCTGTTTCCGTACGTGGTCGACGAGTTCGACGACGGTGAACGCCTCCGGCTCGGCCGGACGCGACCGCTCGGTGGGGCGCGACCGGTCGGCGGGGGTGTCGTCGGCGGGCAGGAGCGGGACGGCGAGCGACCAGGTGGAGTCGGCCCTGGCGTAGCCGACGAAGGGTAAGAACCCGCTGTACACGGTGACGTTGCCGTCGCGGGCCTCCTTGACGACCGCCAGCCGTCTGGCGATCCACACCCGCCGGGGTACGGACGGCGTGGGCTGCCGGGAGAACGTCTCGCGGGTCATCGTGGTGCGCAGCAGCCGGTCGGTGTCGAGGTCGTGCCGCGCCACGGTCGCGTACGCGAAGGCAGTCGCGCCGACGGACACCAGCACGGCCGGTACCCCGGCCAGGTAGGTGCCGAGGAGCCAGCTCACGAAGCCGGGGACGGGCAGTGCCGAGAGGGCGACGGCGACGGGGAAGGCGAGCAGGATCGCCGCCGCGGCCGTCAACCCCGTACCGATGAGGATCCTGGCGCCGGGCAGGCGCTGACCCCGGGTGGCAAGGCTGGGGCGGGGGCGGCTCGCCGACGTGGCTATGGCCAGGAGTAACGCGGGGAACACCAGCCACAGGGGTGCGAGCAGCGCGACGGCCGCGAACGCGCCCGTCAGCCGCAGGTCGCGGGCGTGACGGAGGTCCTGTGCCGCCAGGCAGTGGCGGGCCACCGCCACCAGGTCGACATCGGGCGAGGGCGCCACGGCGCCGGCGTCGTCGGCGAGGACGTCCTCCACCACCCGGTCGGCGAACCGCTCGTCGACGTAGGCCGCCGCGCACAGGTACCGGGTGACGTCCCCCGGCTCGCTGCCGACCGGCATGTGCGCCTGCGGGGTCGTCATGGCGGCAACTCCCTTTCCCTGAAGGACACTTCCCTTGACCCGCGCGCCCTTCCGGCCGATGGTCAGCAGGCCGAGCAGGACTCCGGTCACCAGGCCGAACGCGAGCGGGGCGTGCAGGAGTTCGTACCGCAAGCCGACGGACAGCAGGTCGTCGATTCCGTCGACGAACGTTTCGAGCAGCCACCAGCGCAGCAGGGCCACGGCTTCCGACACCAGCACGGCGGCGACGAGAAGGCGGATCCAGCCGCCCGCCCCGCGCAGGACGAGCACGAGCCCCACGAGCAGCAGTACGACACTGATGTCCTGCACGACCAGCATGGACGAGCCGAGGTGGTCGATCTCCTGGTCGGGAGAGAGAGCCCACCTCGGGACGAATCCCCCCAGGACCAGCCAGCGCACGGTCTCGCTGTCGTAGTGGTCGACGAAGAAGCTCACGACGCGACGCTGCCCCCAGGGGCTGCCCACGAGGAGCAGGAGAAGGCACAGCAGGGTGGCGTGTGCGCGTAAGGGCGGCCCGGCCCGAGACGCACTCCGCCGGGACATCAGCATCATCTGGCGTTCCCCCCGTCGCCGGTCCCCGCGACCTGTGGCCGCACCCTACGGCTATCCCCGCTCCCGGCGGGCCGGAACCCGTAAACCGATGGCGGCTTTGATCGACAATTCAGGCATGGGGGATCACTTCCGGGCCCCGAGCGGGGAGGTGGGTAACCCTAGTCACCGGAATTCAATTTCGACAAGAAGCTCGACAGGAAGCTTGGCAGGAAGCTCGGCGGGAATCAGACACTGAGCCTATTAGATAAAGCACCGGGCGCGGTCGCAGGCGGGACAGAACGCCCCAACACGCATAGAGTGCGCGAACAGTACGCCCAGGCAGAGTCAACCCCGCGCGAGCTGTCAATCCCTTATCGAATACTCATGCCGCGCGCTGTATATAAATTTGCCGACGCCACGTCTTGCCATCCGGCAGTGACGCGAGAATGCTCGGGGCCGTTGAACTTGAAAGTTCTACAACCATCGATTTTCGGACACGGAGAATCACAATTCCCATGCTGAAAACGGGCAAGCAATTACGCTTGAGAAGGCTTTCGCTCGCGGGCGACGACCGGCATCTGCTCATCCCGCTCGACCACAGCGTCTCGGACGGACCGATCGTCCCCGCCGACAAGTGGGACGACCTGCTGCGGGCCCTGGTGGACGGCGGGGCCGACGGGATCATCGTCCACAAGGGGCGCGCCCGCTCCTTCGCGCCCGAGATCCTGAAGAGCTGCGCGCTGGTGGTGCATCTGAGCGCCAGTACCGCCTGCTCCGCCGACGTCAACGCCAAGGTGCTGGTCGCCGATGTCGAGGAGGCGCTGACGCTCGGCGCGGACGCGGTCAGCGTCCATGTGAACATCGGTTCGGACACCGAGGCACGGCAGTTGGCCGATCTGGGTGCGGTGGCCCGTTCCTGCGACGCGTGGGGCATGCCCCTGATCGCCATGGTGTATCCGCGCGGCCCCCGGATCGAGGACCCGCGCGATCCGGCCCTCCTCTCCCACCTGGCCAACGTCGCCGCCGACCTGGGCGCGGACATGGTGAAGACGTCCGTGGCCCTGCCGGTCGAGCGCATGGCCGAGGTGGTGGCGGGCAGCCCCATCCCCGTCCTCGCGGCCGGCGGTCCACCGGACGGCTCCGACCTCGTCGAATACGGCAGGGCCGTGATGGAGACAGGCTGCCGGGGCCTGGCCGTCGGCCGGCGCATCTTCTCCTCCCCGGCGCCCGCCGCACTGGTGTCCCGGCTCTCGGCGGTCGTGCACGGCGGAATCACCGGCCCCTCGCACGGCATGCACATGGCCAACTATTCGACGATCGTGGCAGGAGCGGCATGAGGTTCGCATGGATCGATCTGCGTGAGGTCCCCCGTCCGCAGCTCCAGGCTGTGGTGGACGCGGCAATTCACGCCCGGATGGCCGGAGTCGTGGCCGCCGACGCCGAGCTGCTGGGCACCCTGCCCCCGACCGTCACCCGGGTGCTGGCCCCCGAGGGCGACGGCCCGGTCCCGACCACGACCACGACCACGAAGAAGTCCGGCGACAAGGAGGCGAAGGGCGGCGGCGCCGACAAGGACGCCAAGTCCTCCTCGGCAACGGCCACTTCACCGTCGGGCACCGCGTACGACGTACTCCTGCGGAGGTTCGCCACCCAGGACGAACTGGACGCGCTGGCCGCCGAGCACCGCGCGGGTGTCGCGAGCGGCACCGGTGGCTCGGGGAGCGCGGGTGCCACACCGGTCTCCGGGTTCATCGACGTACGGGACGACCGCACCCTCCAACTGTCGTGCGCGGGCGCCATGGTGCTGCCGTACACGGTCATCCACTTCGCCGACCCGACCAAGATCCCGCTGGAGATCGTGCTCGCGGCGGCCGAGTCCGCCGACGGCAAACTGGTGACGGTCGTCGACGGCCTGGAGGAGGCCGCCATCGTCTTCGACGTGCTGGAGCGCGGCTCGGACGGCATCCTCTTCACCCCGCGCAGCGCCGACGAAGTGTTCGCGCTGGCCCGCCTGCTGGAGGCGACGACACCCCAACTGACGCTGTCCACGCTGACCGTGGAGAGCATCAGGCACGTCGGTCTCGGCGACCGGGTGTGCGTGGACACCTGCTCGCACTTCGAGGAGGACGAGGGCATCCTCGTCGGCTCCTACTCCTCCGGGTTCGTGCTCTGTTGCAGCGAGACCCACCCCCTGCCCTACATGCCGACCCGGCCGTTCCGGGTCAACGCGGGCGCCCTGCACTCGTACACGCTCGGCCCCGACAACCGCACCAACTACCTCAGCGAGGTCGGCTCCGGCAGCGCGCTGCTCGCGGTCGGCGCCGACGGCCGCACCCGCCGGGTCGTGGTCGGCCGGGCGAAACTCGAATCGCGCCCGCTCCTGGAGATCCGTACCCATGCCGAGGACGGCCGACTGGTCAGCCTGACCGTGCAGGACGACTGGCACGTACGGGTGCTCGGCCCCGGCGGGAAGGTCCTCAACGTCACCGAACTGCGGACGGGCGACGAGTTGCTCGGCTATCTGGCCGCCGACAAACGCCATGTGGGCCTGCCCATCGGCGAGTTCTGCAAGGAGGTCTGAGGTTCGATGGGCGAACTCGAACTCGAATCGGACCTCGCCGATCTGGTGGGGCGGCTGTTCGACGGGCGGGACGACCGGCTCCCGTACCTGACGCATCAACAGGAGACCCTCACTCGCGGCGAGTTACGGAAGCGTGTGACCGAACAGGCCGCCGTGTTCGCCGGGTACGGCATCGGGCCGGGCTCCACCGTGGGGCTGCGGACCCCGCCCAGTTTCACGCAGATCGAGGTGCTGCTCGCCCTGTGGCGGCTCGGCGCGCAGGTGCTGCTCTTCGACTTCCGGCTCAAACCGCCCGAGGTGGCGGCGCTCCACGCGTTCTGCCGGCCGCAGTTCATGGTCAGCGCCGGTACCAACGTCCGGGCCACGTTCGGTTTCCGGTCCGAGTACGAGGTCGTCACCGAGCGGCACGGACACGGCAAGGGCCTCGCGGCCACCACCGGGCACCGGCTCGTCCAGTTCAGCTCGGGCTCCACCGGACGGCCCAAGGTCATCGGCAGGACCGCCCGGTCGCTCGCCACCGAGGTGGACCGCTTCGCGGGCGTCCCGGGCATGCCGGTCCAGGGCGACCGGCTGCTGCTGCTCAGCTCGACGGCGCACAGCTTCGGCCTGATCGGCGGCCTGCTGTACTCCCTCGCCGTCGGCGCCACCGTCGTCTTCGCCCCCCGCGTGTCCGCCCGCGACATCCTGCGGACCGCGCTGGAGCACCGGATCACCGCCCTGTTCGGCGTACCGGCGCACTACGAACTCCTCGCCGCCGCCATCGATCCGCCCGCCCTGCCCGACCTGCGCATCGCGGTGTCGGGCGGCGAGATCATGCCCCCGAGCGTCGCGGCCCGGTTCGCACAGCGGTACGGCGTCCCGGTCGGCGAGGCGTACGGCACCACGGAGACCGGCATCGTCGCCATCGACGTCGGCGGCACCCTGCGCCCCTCGGTCGGCCGGACGGCGCCCGGGATCTCGGTCCGCGTCGCGCGCGGCGAACTGGACGTCGCCCTCGACGAGTCGCCGTACCTCTTCGACTCGGGCGGTACGCAGTACGCCGACGGCTGGCTGCACACCCGGGACCGGGCCACCCTGGACCCCACCGGCGCGGTGCTGGTGCACGGGCGCACCGACTCCCTCGTCGTCGTCGGCGGCCTCAAGGTGGACCTCACCGAGGTGGAGAACGTCCTGCGCGAGCACCCGGCCGTCGAACAGGCGGTCCTGGTCCACGAGGACGTGACCGAGGCGTACGTCGCACTGCGCGCGGGGGCGGAGCGGCTGTCCGCCGAGGAGCTGGCGCGGTGGTGCAGGGAGCGGCTGGCCGATTACAAGGTGCCGCGTGTCATCCGTCTGCTGGACGCGCTGCCGCGCACGTCCAACGGGAAGTTGGTGCGGCAGCGCGTCCAGCAGAC
>NZ_LIQQ01000274.1 GCF_001418565.1 Streptomyces graminilatus
TCGGGTGCGGGCCGGTGGGGGCTGGTCGCGCAGTTCCCCGCGCCCCTTTCGGGGCGCGGTTCCGCGCCCGCCGGCCCCGCCGGGCGACGTCACTCCGCTGCCCGTCACCCGCGTAGCGCCCCGCATCACACAGACGCCGAGATGGTCTGGATGACCCGGTCCCGTTCCGCGTCCTCGCCGTACGCGTCGAGGTGGATCTCCCCGGCCGCGAGGACAACGACCCGGTCGGCGACCTCCAGCACCTCGTCGACGTCGGCGGACAGGACGAGGACCGCCGCCCCCTCCGCCGCCAGCGCACGCGCCCTGCGCCCGATGTCCCGGCGCGCACCGATGTCCACTCCTCGGAACGGCTCGTCCAGGATGAGGACACGAGGGCGTTCGGCGAGCCAGCGGCCGACGACGACCTTCTGCTGGTTGCCGCCGGACAGCTCCTCGACGGCGCTGTGCTCGTCGCGGGTGACGACACCGAGGGCCTCGATGGTGTCGCGGCCGAGGGCGTCCTCCTCGGCGCGGCTCACCAGGCCTGCCGTGGACAGGGACTTGAGGAACGGCAGTGAGATGTTCTGGGCGAGCGACCAGCCAGGGATCAGGGCGTCCGCGTGCCGGTCCTCGGGGACGAGGTGGATGCCGGCCCGGATCGCGTCGGCGGGGCGGCGGGGCGCATATGCCTTGCCGTCGAGTTCGACCGCTCCTGTGGTGAACGGCTCGGCGCCGAACAGGCCTCGGGCCAGTTCCGTCTTGCCCGCGCCCAACAGGCCTACGACGCCCGTGACTTCGCCCGCGCGCAGGTCCAGGTCCTGGGGAGTACGGCCGTCCAGGAGCCGTACGCCGCGCAGGGAGACGCGGGTCTCGCCGGGGCCGGACTCGGCGCGGGGGCGGGCCGTGGTCGCTTCCTGGGCCTGGGCGAGCATGGCGCGCAGGGCGCTGTCCCAGTCGAAGGGCTTGGTCTGGTCCTCGGTGAGACGTCCGTCCCGCAGTACGACCAGCCGGTCCGCCAGCGCGTCGATCTCGCCGAGGCGGTGGGAGACGTAGAGGACCGCGATGCCGTCGTCGCGCATTCTTTCCACGAGCGCGAAGAGGCGTTCCGCTTCGGCGGCTGAGAGCGCGGACGTCGGTTCGTCGAGGACCAGGAGCCTCGGGCGGGTGGCGAGGGCGCGGGCCAGGATGAGCAACTGGCGGTCGGAGATGCCGAGTTCGGTGACGTCCCGTTTGAGCAGGGCGTCGCTCCAGCCGAGGTCGAGGGCCGACTGGATCTCGCGGGCGCGGGCCAGCACGCGGCGCCCGTTGAGGAAGGGGTTGCCGCGTGCCTGGGCCAGCTCCTCGAAGACCAGGTTCTCGGCGACCGTGAGGCCGGGCACGATGCCCTCGCCGATCCGCTGGTGCACCGTCTGGATGCCCAACTGGCGGGCGGCGAGCGGTGACTGGAGGGCGGCCGGGGTCCCGTTCACCGTGACCTGGCCGCCGTGGTCCGTGTGGACGCCGGAGAGGATCTTGATGAGGGTGGACTTGCCGGCCCCGTTCGCACCGAGCAGCGCGACGACGCTGCCCGGTGCGATGTCCAGCGAGACGGACTCAAGGACCGTCTTGCCGCCGAAGGCCATGCTGACGTCCCGCAGAGCGACCGCGGGCGACGCCTCGGCAGGGCCGTGGGCGGGCACCTCAGTGGGCGACATTGGCGATCCAGTCGGCCGTGCTGACCTGGGAGAGGTTCAGCTCGGGGAGCGCGGCGCGCAGCTCGTCCATGTTCTGGATCTTCTTGCTCTTCAGGAAGTCCTGGGTGATGGCGACGGCCGGGAACTCGACCGAGGTCTTGTTCAACTGCCCGGCCAGCTCCAGGGCGGCGGTACGGACGACCGCGGCGCCGACGGCGGACGGGTCGGTGCCCGCCGTGGCGACCCAGGGGCTGCCCGCGGCGGTCATGTTCTGGATGTCGGCGTTGGAGACGTCGGCGCCGAACACCTTCACCTTGGCCTGGAGCTTCTTGTTCTGGACGGCGAGAACGGTGCCCTTGGCCAGCTCGTCGTAGGGGGCGAAGATGCCCGTCACGTCCGAGTGCTGGGTGAGCGCGGCGGAGACCAGGGGAACGTTGTCAGTGGCCGTGGAGTCGGTGACCTTGCCGACCTTGAACGCCTGCTGCCAGCCGTTGGCGCCGACCGCCGACTTCCAGACGCTGTCGCGCTTGTCGAGGGCCGCGTAGCCGGCCACGTTGACGTAGCCGACCTTGGCCTTCTTGCCGAGGTTCTTCGCCATCACGTCGAGGACGGCCTTCGCCATGCTCGCGTCGTCCTGCTCGGTGCTGACGACGCCCTTGGTGGGGGTGTCGACGTCGTAGACGACGACCTTGATGCCCTTCTTCACGGCCTTGTCGATCTCGGGCTGGATGGTCGCCGGGAAGCCGTGGTCGATGATGATGGCCTGCGCGCCGGAGTTGATCGCCGAGGACAGGTCGGTGGCCTGCTTGGCGTTGTCCGCCTGGGCGTCGTACACGGTCAGGTCGATACCGAGGGCCTTGGCCTGCGCCTTGGCGCCGTTGCCCCACTGCTCGAAGTAGTCACCGGCGCCGCTCTGGCGGACCAGCGCGACCTTGACCGTGCCCTTGTCGAAGGGGGCGGGCTTCGTGCCGGTGGCGGCGGACGGGGAGGCCGACGTGTCACCGGTGGCCTTCGACGCGTTCGTCGACTGCGCGCAGCCCGCGAGGAGAAGTGCCGAGACGGAGGCCAGCGAGAGCGCGGCGAGGGGCAGACGGATGCGGGACATGCTGAACTCCAGGTGCAGGGCAGTACGGGAGGGAGAAGAAAAAGGGGGGGTGAGGGCGTGAGACTGAAGGGGCGCGACGGCCGGAAGGCGCGGGCGCGGGAGGTCCGGTACCGGGCGCGAGATGGCGGCACGGGGTGGAATCCACACCACGGCCGGGGCCTCTCGCGTACTCCGGGTCGGGTACTCCGGGTCAGGTCAGCGACAGCGGGCTGTGGTCGACCGGAGCAAGTCCACGTACAGCCGCCGCACGAGCAGCAGCGTCTTCATAGGGAGATCATGAGAACGTTTCCAGCCATTCGTCAAAGTCTTGAACACCGGATCTCACCATGTGGAACGCCGGATTCGTCACACTCTGCCGACCCTCGGACGGGAGTTACCATCACGGAACCGGCATCCGACCCGGGACAGTGAGGCTTCCGATGACGACGACACCCTGCGCGACAGCGGTACGACGCTGTACCGACGCCCCGTGTCGCGGCCATCGCGGCTGTCGCGACTGACGACCGCCCCCCACTCCCGCGCCCGCTCTCCCCTGCCTCTCCCTGTTCTTGGCCTGCCTTCTTCGTCTTCGTTGCCATATCCCTTCCAGCCACCCGGAGTTGCTCCCATGACCCTGCTGACGACCTGGCCCGAGTCCGGCCCGGAGACCGTCGTGCGCCGTACGTCCGACCCGGCCGAGATCGCCGCCGCGCTCGCCCCGCTCGGGGTGCGCTACGAGCAGTGGCCGATCCGCGAGGACGTGCCGGCGGACGCCGACAGCGACACCGTGTTCGCCGCGTACGGCCCGGAGATCGACAGGCTGAACGCCGAGGAGGGCTTCACCACGGTCGACGTCCTCGGTCTGCACCCCAGCGACGACCCGGAGTTCCCCGCGAAGGCGAAGGCCGCCCGCGCGAAGTTCCTCCAGGAACACACGCACGACGACGATGACGAGGTCCGCTTCTTCGTCTCCGGCTCCGGCATCTTCTATCTGCACGTGGACGGCGAAGTGCACGCCGTGTACTGCGAGAAGGGCGACCTGCTGGGCGTGCCGCGCGGCACCACGCACTGGTTCGACATGGGCACCAGCCCCGCCTTCACCGCGATCCGCTTCTTCCACGAGGAGGACGGCTGGATCGGCAACTTCACCGGCTCGACCATCGCCTCCCGTTTCCCGGACTACGACACGATCGACGCCGGGTTCCAGCGGGACAGGGCCGCCGCGTGACCCTGCGGGACGAGGGGACGGACACGTACACCGTCGATGGTGTCGACGCCGTGGTGCTCGACATCGAGGGCACCACCAGCGCCACGGGGTTCGTCGTCGACGTGCTGTATCCGTACTCGCGCTCTCGTTTCGGAGCGCTGCTCTCGGAGCGGAGCGGTGATCCGGAGGTGGCGCGGGCGGTGGCGCAGGTGCGCGAGCTGCTCGACGAGCCAGGCGCCGACGCCGTACGCGTCGAGCAGACGCTCAACTCCTGGCTGGACGAGGACCGCAAGGCGACGCCCCTCAAGACCCTCCAGGGCATCATCTGGTCCGAGGGCTTCGCGCGCGGCGACCTCGTCTCGCACTTCTACGACGACGTCCTGCCCGTACTGCGCGCCTGGCACACGGCGGGACTTCGGCTGTACGTCTACTCCTCCGGGTCGGTCGCCGCGCAGCGCGCTTGGTTCGCGTCCACCCCGGAGGGCGACCTGCTGCCGCTCGTCTCGGGGCTGTACGACACCGAGAACGCGGGGCCCAAGCAGGAGCCGGAGTCATACCGCCGTATCGCGGAGGCCACCGGGACCACGGACGCGGGCCGGCTGCTCTTCCTCTCCGACCGGCCGGGCGAGCTGGACGCGGCGCGTGCCGCCGGCTGGCGGACCGTCGGGATCCGGCGGCCCGGGGAGCCGTACTACGAGCAGGGCGTCGGGGACCACGCGCAGGCGGGGACGTTCGACGCGATCAGCGTCAACAGCACTACCGGTACCAGCAGTTCAAGGAGCACCTCGTGACCGTCGGCATCAGCGCACTCGACCTTGAGGAGGCGGGGGCGGTACTCGCCGCCGAGTCCGCCCGTTTCGCCTCCTTCGGCTGGATGCGGGGCACCTCCGGGAACCTGTCGGTGGTGCTGTCCCGCGATCCGCTGCTCCTCGCGGTCACCGCGAGCGGCCACGACAAGGGTGAACTGACCCCCGCCGACGTGGTGTTGGTGGATGAGCGGGGCGCGGCGGTGAACGGCGGCAAGCCGTCCGCCGAGGCCGAGCTGCACGCCCGGGTCGCCGCGCTGACCGGGGCCGGCGCGGTGGTGCACGTGCACACCGTGGCGTCCGTCGCGATGGGCAGGCGCGAGCCGGGCGGGATCGTGTTCAAGGACATCGAGATGCTCAAGGGGGTCGGCCAGCCCGCCCATGACGTGGAGGTGACCCTGCCGGTCATCACCAACAGCCAGGACATGAAGGTGCTGGGGGATCGCCTGGAGGCGGCCCGGGATCCCCGGATGCCGGCGGTGGTGGTTGCGGGACACGGGCTGTACGTGTGGGGGGACGATCCCCGTCAGGCCCGGCATCACACCGAAGTCGTGGAGTGGCTGCTGGAGTTGGAGCTCAGCGCTCCGCGGGACGGGCGGTAGTCGAAGCGCGGGCCCGGTGGGGGCTGGTCGCGCCCCGCGGCGGAGCCGCAGATCGATACAGCCCCGCGCCCCTTCAGGGGTGCGGGGCTACTCGCTACTTCAAGCGGTCGCCCGGGAGTTCGCCGGCCGAGACCTCCAGCACACCCCGCTCGGTCACGAGCCCCGTCACCAGCCGTCCCGGTGTCACGTCGAAGGCCGGGTTGTGGCCGCGCGATTCGGCGGGCGCGGTCCGGAGGCCCGACCACTCCAACACCTCGTCCTCACCACGGAGTTCGATGTGGATGTCGTCGCCGGTGGCCGTGGCCAGGTCGACCGTGGTCGTGGGCGCGGCCACCAGGAACGGGATCCCGGCGTCCGCGCAGGCCAGCGCGACCCCGACGGTGCCGACCTTGTTGGCGGTGTCGCCGTTCGCCGCGATCCGGTCCGCGCCGACGATCGCCGCGTCCACCTGGCCGCGCAGGATCGTACCGGCGGCGGCCGCGTCGGCCTGGACGTAGTGCGGGATGCCCTCCTGGACCAGTTCCCAGGCGGTCAGGCGGGAGCCCTGGAGCAGCGGGCGCGTCTCGTCGGCGTACACGACCTCCAGCCGGCCGCGCGCGTGCAGTTCGCGGATGACGCCAAGTGCCGTGCCCCATCCGGCCGTTGCGAGCGCGCCGGTGTTGCAGTGGGTGAGGATGCGCAGCGGGCGGTCGCCGACATCGGCGGCGAGGCGCTTCAGCAGCCACTCGGCGCCGTGCGCGCCCATCGCACGGTTGCCCTCGACGTCCTCGCGCTGGACGGCGGCGGCCTCTTCGAGCACCGCGTCCAGGCCTTCGGAGAAGCGGGTCATGACGCGGTCCACGCACACCATGAGGTTCACGGCCGTCGGGCGGGCCTCACGGATGCGCGCCACGGCCGCCCGCACCTGGTCCTCGGTCCAGCCCTCGCGGTCGCCCTGGATCAGCGCCAGGGCGACCCCGTACGCCCCCGCCGCGCCGATCGCGGGCGCGCCACGGACGACGAGCCGCTGGATCGCGTCCACCAGGGTGTCCACATCGCGGACATCCCGGGTCTCATGGCGGTGCGGCAGCAGTGTCTGGTCTATGAGCGCGAGGCTGTTTCCGGTCCAGCCGACGGCGCGCAGTTCCTGGGGCATTTCGGGGCGCTCCTAGAAGTTCCGACGGTGCGCGACACCGTACATGACCTCGGCGAACCACAGTTCGAGACGGCCGGGCCGGACGCTCGAATGCCGGTGCTAGAGTCCAACATCCGCGCCCGTGGGGCCCATGTGCGGGAGGACGCGTGCCGCTGACCGGGCGCCGCTTCCCCGGCCACGGCCACCGCGCGAGCGACGGCCGTCGGCACCGACCCGTCGCCTCGGCGCCCGCTCTCCCCCGGCGCTCAGCGCGGAGCCCGGACTGAGCCGCACGTACCGCTTTTACGTACCGCCTTTACGTACCCCCATTACGTACCCCGGAAGGTCCTCGATGCCTCGCAGATCGCGTCGTACGCTCCCGCTCGCCGCCATGTCCGTGCTGCTCGTGGCCGGTGCGACCGCCTGCGACGCCGCCGTGAAGAAGGACGACGCGTCCTCCGGCAGCGGTGCGAGCAGCGCGTCGTTCGCGCTGGTCACGCCGAATGCCGTCGGGCGGAACGGGTTTCTCGAACTGGCCGTGACGGGCGTCGAGGCCGCCGCGAAGGCGCACGACGGCACCGCGAAGATGTTCCAGTCCTCGGACACCGCGTCTCAGCGGAAGAACGTTCAGGCCGCCATCGCCGCGAAGCCCGCCGTCGTCGTGCTGGTCGGCTCCGAGTTCGCGGACCTGGTCGCACAGCAGGCCGAAGCCCACCCGAAGCAGCAGTTCCTGATGATCGACGCGTGTACGACGAGGGCGCTCGACAACGTGAGCTGCGGGGTCTTCCGCGAGCACGAGGGTGTCTTCCTCGCCGGTGCGGAGGCCGGGCTGCTGAGCGGGAGCGGCAAGGTCGGCGCGGTGGACGCGCAGGACACGCCCCTGTTCCGGCGCTTCAGCGACCCGTTCGCGGCCGGCGCCCAGCAGGTCGCCGAGCAGACGGAGACCGACACCCGCTTCGTCGGCGGCAAGTCCCCGCTGGACGACCCGGCGGGCGCCGGGAAGGCGGCGGACGATCTGCTCGCCAAGGGCTACGACCAGTTGATGGCGGCTGCCGGGGCCGGAAACCCCGGCGTGTTCGAGGCGGCGAAGGCGAAGGGCGCGTTCGCGTACGGCGTCGACGTCAACCAGTGCCCCTCGGCGCCCGGCACCGTCGTCGACAATGTGATCAAGCGTACCGACATCGCCGTGGAGAAGGGCGTCGAGCAGGTCCTCGGCGGCCAGACGGGCACCACCGCCTCGTACGGCCTGAAGGAGGGCGGCATCAGCCTCACGGGCCTGGAGAAGGGCGTCGACTCGTCCCAGTGCGTGATCGCCAAGCACCCCGACGTCCTGAAGAAGGTCAAGGCGCTGCGCGACCAGATCGTCTCCGGCGAGCTGACGGTCTCCGACCCCACCGCCGCCGGCTGATCCCCGCCGGGCGCGTGCGCCGGCCGAGGAGCACGGGCTCGGGGGCCGGCGCCGTACGCTTCCGCACCCCCGTCCACGCCCCCTTCCGTATCCCCGTCCACCCCCCCTTCCACATCCACACCCATGTCCACATCCCCTTCTCCTGGAGCCGTCCCATGACTCAGGACCTGTCGCCCGTCACCCGAATACCCCGCGCGGGGCTGCCGCCGCGTGCGGTGGTCGTCGGCGACCCGCAGCGCGCCGCTCTTGTCGGCGCCCTGCTGGAGGACGCGCGGGAGGTGTCGTACCACCGCGAATACCGTGTGTTCAGCGGGAGTTGGAAGGGTGTGCCGATGCTGGTCGCCTCGCACGGGGTGGGCGCCCCGGGGGCGATCCTGCTGTTCCAGGAGCTGGCGGACGCCGGTGTGCGGACCTTCCTGCGGTTCGGTACGGCGGGGTCGATGCGGCCGGGGATCGGCGACGGCGACCTCGTCATCGCCGAGGCGGCCGTCCGGGACGACGGTGTCACCCAGCAGTTGCTGCCCCCGGAGTACCCGGCGGTGTCCTCGCCGGAGGCGGTGCTCGCGCTCCAGCGGGCGGCGCGCGAGGCGGGCGCCCCGCACCACCGGGGCATCGTGTGGACGCGGGCCGCCTTCCAGCCGGGTCTGCTGCCCCTGTTCTCCTACGAGGGTGCCGGACTCGCCGCCATCGAGATGGAGTTGAGCGCGCTGCTGGTGACGGCCTCGCTGCGCGGACTGGTCGCGGGCGGGGTGGTCGTCATCGACGGGGCCAACGCCGACGAACTCGTCGACGAGAGCGCTCTGTTGTCGACCGGTGGCTACAACCCGCACCGGGAGATCGTCGCGGAGGGTGTGGAGCGCGGCGCGGTCGTGTCGCTGGAGGCGCTGCGGCTGCTGGCGGAGGCGGAGTACGAGGCCGGGACCGGGGCCGGGACCGGGGCCGACGACAAGGAGCCCCTCGTATGAGTGAGCCGATCGACCTGCTGGTGCACGGCGGTGACGTCCTCACCGTGGACGAGGCCGGAACCGTCGTTCCGGGCGGGGCGGTTGCCGTGCGGGACGGTGAGATCGTCGCCGTGGGCCCGGCCGAGGAGCTGGCGGACCGGTTCACTGCCGCCGAGTCCCTTGATGCCGCCAACTGCCTTGTCCTCCCCGGGCTGGTCAACACGCACACCCATCTCGCGATGACGTTCCTGCGCGGCAAGGCCGACGACGTCACCCTCCAGGGCTTCCTGGGGCGCGTGCTGAAGTGGGAGGCCCAACTGCTCTCGGCGCGGAACGTGGCGGCGGCGATGCGGGTCGCGATCGCCGAGAGCGTACGGGCCGGGGTGACCTCCGCGCTCGACATGTACTGGTTCCACGAGGCGGCCGAGCAGGCGGCGCGCGAGACGGGCTGGCGGCTGCACACCGGGCCCACCTTCATGGACGTACCGCAGCCGCCCGACGGCATCGCCTACGAGGACCGGCTGGCGTGGGCCCGGCAGGACCTGGCGGCACGCGGAACACCGCGCCCCGGCCACCGGCCGATCCTCTTCGCGCACTCCACCTACACCCTCTCCCCCGATCAGCTCGTCGAAATCGCCGCCCTGGCAAGGGAGTTCGGCGCGCTGCTGCACATCCACGCCGCCGAGAACGCGACGGAGGTCGCCACTGTCGAGGTGCGGTACGGCAAGCGCCCCGTGGAACTGCTGGACGCGCTCGGGCTGCTCGGCCCCGACCTGCTGCTGGCCCACGCCGTGGACCTGACCGGCCCGGAGATCGCGGCGCTGGCCCGCACCGGCACCGCCGTCGCCCACTGTCCCGTCTCCAATCTGAAGCTCGGCTGCGGAATCGCACCGGTGCCCCGGCTGCTCAGCGCCGGTGTGACCGTCGGGCTCGGCACGGACGGGGCCGTCAGCTCCAACACGCTCGACGTGCTGGGGGCGGTCCGGCAGGCGGCCCTCGTGCACAAGGCGGGCGGCGACCCCACCGCCGTCGGTGCCGAACAGGCCGTACGCATGGCGACCGTCGAGGGCGCGAAGGCGCTGGGCCTGGGCGGCCAACTGGGCTCCCTGGAGGCGGGCAAGCGCGCCGACCTGATCGTGCTCGACCTCGGCGCACCGCATCTGCGGCCCCGGCACGACCCCTGGTCGACGCTGGCGTACGCGGCGCAGTCGGCGGACGTACGGGACACCGTCGTGGACGGCAGGGTGCTGATGCGGGACCGCGTCCTCACCACCCTCGACGAGGCCACCGCGCTCGCGGGTCTGGAGGCACTGGCCTGACATCGCATCTTGTGGTCCGTTCAGCCCACTGAACCCCCATAATGGCCTGAGACATCGGATGTCTGAACGACAGGGAGGCCCGCCATGGCAGTCACCGACGAGGCGATCGAGAAGATCAAGGGAATGATCGTCTCCGGGTCGCTGCGCCCCGGTGACCGGCTGCCCAAGGAGAGCGAGCTGGCCGCCGAACTCGGGCTGTCCCGCAACTCCCTGCGGGAGGCGGTGCGCGCCCTGTCGCTCATCCGGATTCTCGACGTACGGCAGGGCGACGGCACCTACGTCACCAGCCTGGACCCGCAACTCCTGCTCGAAGCGGTGAGCTTCGTCGTCGACTTCCACCGCGACGACACGGTCCTGGAGTTCCTGGCCGTGCGCCGCATCCTGGAGCCGGCCGCCACCTCGATGGCCGCGGTACGCATCAGTGAGCAGCAGCTGGACGCGCTGGCCGCCCAGCTGGAGCGGCTGGGCGGTGAGCCGTCGGTGGAGGAACTGGTCGCCGCGGACCTGGAGTTCCACCGGGGAATCGTGCAGAGCTCCGGCAACTCGGTCCTCTGTTCACTTCTCGACGGTCTGTCCGGGCCCACCACCCGGGCCAGGATCTGGCGCGGTCTGACCCAGGAGGACGCCGTCAGCCGCACCCTGCACGAGCACCGGGCGATCCTGAGCGCCCTGCGCGACCGGGACGCGGAGGCGGCGCGGTCGTGGGCGACGGTGCACATCGCGAGCGTGGAGCAGTGGCTGAGGTCGACCCTGTAGTGCCCCGATGTGGTCCGTAGTGCCCGATGTGGTCCGCGGTGCGGTCCCCGGTGGCTCTCGGGTGGTGTTTCGGGGGGTGTATCGGGGCAGTGATCCGTTCACTCCCCCGTGCGAGGGGGCTGCGGGCGCCCCCGCCGCACGCCGTAAGGTTGGGTGGTCAAGCGAGGGCACGTCGGAAGGAGGCGCTGGGTGATCGAGCTGGAGGGGGTTCCCGAGCTGATCGACCCAGTCATGGTGGCCGCGTTCGAGGGTTGGAACGACGCGGGCGACGCCGCTTCCAGCGCTGTGGCGCATCTGGACCGGGAGTGGAAGGGCGAGGTGTTCGCGGCGCTCGACGCCGAGGACTACTACGACTTCCAGGTCAACCGTCCCACCGTGTGGCTGGACGGCGGCGTACGGAAGATCACCTGGCCGACGACCAGGCTGTCCGTGGTCAGGGTCGGCGGCGACAAGCCCCGGGACCTGGTGCTGGTCCGGGGCATCGAGCCGTCGATGCGGTGGCGCTCGTTCTGCAACGAGCTGCTGGGCTTCGCGCACGAGCTGGGCGTGGAGCTGGTGGTGGTCCTGGGCGCCCTGCTCGGCGACACCCCGCACACCCGTCCGGTTCCGGTCAGCGGGGTCACGTCCGACGCGGATCTGGCGCAGCGGATGGATCTGGAGGAGACCAAGTACGAGGGTCCCACGGGCATCGTCGGCATCCTCCAGGAGGCGTGCACCCACGCGGGCGTACCGGCGGTGTCGCTGTGGGCGGCGGTCCCGCACTATGTCTCGCAGCCGCCCAACCCCAAGGCGACGCTGGCTCTCCTGAACCGGCTGGAGGACCTGATCGACATCCGCGTCCCGCTGGGCGAGCTGCCCGAGGACGCGCGTGCCTGGCAGGTCGGCGTGGACCAGTTGGCCGCCGAGGACAGCGAGGTCGCGGAGTACGTCCAGACGCTGGAGGAGGCCCGGGACACCGCCGAGCTGCCCGAGGCGACGGGTGAGGCGATCGCCCGCGAGTTCGAACGCTATCTGCGCCGCCGCGACGGCTCAGGACCGGCGGGCCCCGGCGCCGCCCCGGGCGGCCACGCCACGGCGGACGGCTCGGACAGCGCGCCGTACCTCCGTGACAACCCGACGCCCCGCCCGAAGCCGCAGCCGCCGAAGCCGCCTCAACTGCCGAGCACAGACACCACGGACGCGACGGACGCGACGGACGACGAGGACTCCCCGGAGGAGTGACCCGGAGGAGTGAGCGGTCGGGTATCAGGTAGGGGGAAGGGCCGGTACGCGTGACGCGTACCGGCCCTTCCCCCTGTCAGGAGTCCGGCGTTCGTTGTTACAGCGCCACGCCCAGCAGGGCGTCCACGGCGCGGGACACGACGCCGGGGGCGCCCTCGTCCGTACCGCCCCGCTCGGCCTGGAGGTCGGCCCAGCGGTCGACGGCGGCCAGTGCGGCCGGGGCGTCCAGGTCGTTCGCGAGGGCCTTGCGCAGCTCCTCGACGAGCGCGTCGGCGGACGGCCCGTCGGGCCGGGACACGGCGGCCCGCCAGCGCCCGAGCCGCGCCACGGCGTCGGCGAGAACCTGGTCGGTCCACTCCCAGTCGTCCCGGTAGTGGTGGGCGAGCAGGGCGAGGCGGATGGCGGCCGGGTCGACGCCGTCGCGGCGCAGCGCGGACACGAAGACGAGGTTGCCCCTGGACTTCGACATCTTCTCGCCGTCGAGCGCGACCATCCCGGCGTGGACGTACGCCTTGGCCATGGGGAACTCGCCGGTCAGCACCTGGGCGTGCGAGGCGCCCATCTCGTGGTGCGGGAAGACGAGGTCGGAGCCGCCGCCCTGCACGTCGAAGCCCATGCCGAGGTACTCGAGGGCGATGGCGACACACTCGATGTGCCAGCCGGGGCGGCCACGGCCGAGCGAACCGCCGTCCCAGCTCGGCTCGCCCTCACGGGCGGCCATCCACAGCATCGGGTCGAGCGGGTTCTTCTTGCCCGGCCGGTCGGGGTCGCCCCCGCGCTCGGCCGACAGCAGGCGCATGGTGGCGGCGTCCAGGTTGGACACCTTGCCGAAGTCGGGGTCGGCCTCGACGGAGAAGTAGACGTCCCCTTCGAGTTCGTAGGCGGCGCCCGCGTCCCGCAGCCGCTCGACGAGCGGGACGATGCCGGGTATCGCCTCGACGGCGCCGATGTACTGCTTCGGGGGCAGCATCCGCAGGGCGGTCATGTCCTCCCGGAAAAGCGCGGTCTCCTTCTCGGCGAGGCCCGCCCAGTCGACACCGTCGCGCACGGCCCGCTCCAGCAGCGGGTCGTCGACGTCGGTGACGTTCTGGACGTAGTGAACCTGCCGCTTGGTGTCGAGCCACACGCGTTGTACGAGGTCGAACGCGTTGTAGGTCGCCGCGTGACCCATGTGGGTCGCGTCGTACGGGGTGATGCCGCAGACGTAGATACGGGCGACGGGACCGGGGGCGAGGGTGACGAGACCGCCGGTGGCGGTGTCGTGGATCCTCAGGTCGCGGCCCTGACCAGGCAGGGCGGGGACCTCGGAAGCGGGCCAGGCATGCATGTCATGAGCGTAACCGGACGGATGTTCCGTATACGAGCCGGACCGGGTCCGGATGGCCGGGACGGCGCTCTTGCGAGATTCGTCCCGGTGACGTAGGAGAAGGGCTGCGCCCGTCCAATCCCACTCGCCTGCAAGGCCCGCCCAGCTGCGGGCAGTC
>NZ_LIQQ01000275.1 GCF_001418565.1 Streptomyces graminilatus
CGGTGGCGTCGGGGACGCGGCCATCGCCGGGGCCAACCTCGCGGGTGCCGCGAAGATCATCGCCGTCGACATCGACGACCGGAAGCTGCGCACCGCCCGCACGATGGGCGCCACGCACACGGTCAACTCCAAGGAGACCGACCCGGTCGAGGCGATCCGTGAGCTGACCGGCGGCAACGGCGCCGACGTCGTGATCGAGGCGGTGGGCCGCCCGGAGACGTACAAGCAGGCGTTCTACGCCCGTGACCTCGCCGGGACGGTCGTGCTGGTCGGGGTGCCGACGCCGGAGATGAAGCTCGAACTTCCGCTGATCGACGTCTTCGGGCGGGGCGGCTCGCTGAAGTCGTCCTGGTACGGCGACTGCCTGCCCTCCCGCGACTTCCCGATGCTCATCGACCTGCATCTCCAAGGCCGCCTGGACCTCGCCAAGTTCGTCACCGAGACCATCGGACTCGACGAGGTGGAGAAGGCGTTCGAGCGGATGCACGGCGGCGACGTCCTGCGCTCGGTGGTGGTGTTCTGATGACCGCACGTATCGAACGCCTCGTCACCTCCGGCCGGTTCAGCCTCGACGGCGGCACCTGGGACGTCGACAACAACGTCTGGATCATCGGCGACGACCACGAGGCGATCGTCATCGACGCCGCCCATGACGCCGACGCCATCGAGGCGGCCGTCGGCGACCGGCGGCTGACCGCCATCATCTGCACCCACGCCCACAACGACCACATCGACGCGGCCCCCGCGCTCGCCGAGCGCACCGGCGCCACCATCTGGCTGCACCGCGACGACCTGCCGCTGTGGAAGCAGACCCACCCGGACCGCGAACCCGACGCCTGGCTGGCCGACGGCCAGGTCATCGAGGCAGCCGGCGCCGATCTGACGGTCCTGCACACGCCCGGGCACGCGCCGGGCGCGGTCTGCCTCTACGACCCGGGGCTCGGTACCGTCTTCACCGGCGACACCCTCTTCAACGGCGGCCCGGGTGCCACCGGCCGCTCCTACTCCAACTTCCCGACGATCATCGACTCGATCCGGGACCGGCTGCTCGCCCTGCCGCCCGGGACGAAGGTCCTAGCCGGGCACGGCGACCCCACCACCATCGGCGCCGAGGCACCGCACCTTGAGGAGTGGATCGCCCGGGGCCACTGACACAGCACGCGCGTATGGGCGCCCGCCGTCGCAACGGAGGGCGCCCATACGGACGTACAACAGTGGGGGCGGGAAGGTGTGTTCAGGCGGCGACCGGCAGTCCCGGAGTGCGGAGGACCTGGCGGTCGGCGTCCACCGCGAACACCTCGCAGCCCTCGCGGGCGGCGGCCCACTCGATGCCCTCCGCGCCCATCGCGAACGCGGCCGTCGCCGTGGCGTCCGCCTCGGTGAGCGTGGGGGCGACGACGGTCAGGCTCAGCAGCCCCGTCGCCGGGCGGCCGGTGCGGCCGTCGAGGATGTGGTCGCCCCGCTCATAGCGGGCGGAGGTCGCCACACCCCCCTCGGCGATCTCCAGCACCGCGCACAACCGGTCGGCGTACTCGGGATGCCGTACGCCCACCCGCCAGGGGCGCCCGGCGGCGACCACATCACCGCCCGCGTTCAGACAGAACGTCCGTACGCCCGCCGCCGCCAGCAGATCCGCCGCCCGCTGCACCGCCCATCCCTTCACCACCGCGCACGGATCGAGACCCCGGCCGGGCAGCCGGACGTCGAACGCGCCCTTCGTCGCGACCCGGTACTCCTCGCACAGGCCGAGCACCTCGGTGAGGTCCGCGCTCAGCTCGGCGGAGGCCAGCTCGCCCCGGTCGAGACGGGACACCTCGCTGTCGGGCTTGAACGGGCTGAACCGCGCGTCGACCTCGTGGAACCAGGCGAACACGGCGTCCGCCGTTCCCGCGGGGACCTGCTCGTCCTCGATCAGCAGCGAGATCGGGAACCCCATGATGTGCTCGACGCGCCGCATCTCCTCAGCCCTCCGCGTCGATGGCGGCCTGGAGGGACTTCTTGTAGGCGTCGCTGGTGATGGTGGCGCCGGAGACCGTGTCTATGCCGGCGCTCTGCGCGGCCAGGGTCTCCTTGATCAGGACCGGTACTGCGGCCGTGGTCTGCGGGTGGTTCGGCTGCTGGAGCATCTTCACGGACGCGATCTTCTCGCCCGCGAAGACCACCTCGACCTGCACGGTGCCCTTCTCGGTCCGCACGGCGGGCCCGGAGACGGACTTCGACGCGGAGGAGGCCGGCTTCGCGTCGATGGCGGCCTGGAGGGACTTCTTGTAGGCGTCGCTCGTGATCGTCGCGCCGGAGACCGTGTCGACGTCGGCGCTCTGCGCGGCCAGCGTCCCCTTGATCAGGACCGGTACGGCGGCGGTGGTCTGCGGGTGGTTCGGCTGCTTCAGCATCCGCACCGAGGAGATCTTCGAACCCGCGAACGTCACCTCGACCTGGACGTCACCCTTCTCGGTCTTCACGACGGGACCCGCGACGACCCTGGACGACGAACCGGAGCCGCCCGACGACGTGGACGGGGGCGAGACGGAGGCCGAGGACGTGGTGGCCGGTGACGGCTCGTACAGCCAGACGGGGACCAGGCCCGCGATGCTCAGAACCAGGACAGGCAGTGCTCTTTTCACGACGTTCCTCTTATCCGGCCAGGCTGAAGCGCTCGAAGTGGGTCTGCGACTTGGGCACGCCCAGCTCCCGCAGGCTGCGCAGCACCGCGTTCATCATGGGCGGCGGGCCGCACAGGAAGACATCCCGGTCCGCGATGTCCGGCACCAGCCTGGCCAGTTCGGCCGGGGCCAGCTTGTCGGGGACGGCGGGCCCGCTCACCAGGTGCAGCTCGGCGCCCTTCGCGGCGGCGAGGTCCCGCAGCTCCCCGTAGAGGACGGCGTCCTGGTCCCTGGCCACCCGGTAGATGACCACGGCGTGGCCCTCGATCTCCTCCAGCAGCGCGCGGATCGGCGTGACACCCACACCGCCGGCGATGAGGACGGACTCCGGCCGGGTGCGGTGCAGCGCGGTGAACGCGCCGTACGGGCCCTCGGCGAAGACACGGGTGCCGACCGGGATGTGCCGCAGGGCGGCGCTGCCGTCGCCGGCCGCCTTGGCGGTGAGCCGCAGCGATTTGCCGTCGGGCGCCGCCGACAGCGAGAACGGGTTCGCCTGCCACCAGCGGTCCTTGGTCATGAACCGCCACAGGAAGAACTGGCCGGCGCGGGCGGGCAGCTTGTCGAGGTCGCGGCCCGTCATGTAGACCGACACGACGTTGTCGGCCTCGGGGACGACGGCCGAGACCCGCAACCGGTGCCGGAGGTTCCTGCGCAGCGGCAGCACCACCCGGCCCAGGAACACCGAACCGAGCGCCACACCCCACAGGGCCCACCAGTACGCGGTGGCGGCGGACGACGAGGTGAACGTCGTACCGACCCCGACCTGGTGGGTGAACGCCAGGACCACCGCCACATAGGTGTACAGGTGGATGAAGTGCCAGGTCTCGTAGGCGAGGCGGCGACGGGCGTAGCGCGCGGAGACCGCGCCGATGAGCATGATCAGGAACAGGGCGACGATCGCGCGCAGCACGCCCTCGGTGGTCTCGGCCAGCTCCACCAGCTCGTCGACCGGGCCCAGGTTCGCGCCCTCGGCGTAGCCGAAGGTGATGAACACCGCGTGGGACATCAGCGTCCACAGCAGCCCGAAGCCCACCCAGCGGTGCCAGGAGGTCAGCCGGTCCATGCCGATCCGGCGGTCCAGCCACGGCAGCCGGGCCACCAGCACCAACTGGAAGGCCATGAAGAGCGCGCCGTACAGCCCGGCGAGCCGGCCCAGCACGATCAGGGCGTTCGAGGCGAACCCTGCCTGGGTGAAGAAGACGGTCACGACAGCCACGTTGGCGGCCAGCACGGCGTACAGGCCGGTGCGGGCCACCACTCTGGGGCGTATCGCCGTGGGGGGCGAAGCGGGAGGCGATTGGACGGGCGTCACGGCCTGTGCTCCTTGCTCGGGTCTGGGGACACCGAGCATGACCGACCGTAGCTGTCGATGAGCTGTCTCTTGACTTTCAAGTCGTTATCGATCGCGCGTTCGGGGCGGAAGAGCTATGGCGTCGCGAGCGGCGTGCAGCACTATGAGCACGTGGAAAAAGTACGACTTCTCGTTGTGGACGA
Source organism: Streptomyces graminilatus (assembly GCF_001418565.1). Classification (GTDB taxonomy): domain Bacteria; phylum Actinomycetota; class Actinomycetes; order Streptomycetales; family Streptomycetaceae; genus Streptomyces; species Streptomyces graminilatus. The sequence goes on from NZ_LIQQ01000275.1 coordinate 4,158, forward strand.
CGATCCGCCCATCGCCGACCTGGTCGCGACGGTCGCCCGCTACGAGGGCTGGGAGGCGGTCGCGACGTACTCCGGTGAGGAAGCGCTGAGCAGGGCCGCCGAGTTCCGGCCGGACATCGTGGTGCTCGACCTGATGCTCCCGGGCCTCGACGGCTTCGCCGTGCTCGACCGGCTGCGCCTGTCGGGAACCATGGTCCCCGTGGTCTTCCTCACCGCCCGCGACGGAGTCGCCGACCGGGTCGCGGGGCTCACCCGGGGCGGCGACGACTACCTGGTCAAACCCTTCGCCGTGGAGGAGTTGATGGCCCGGCTGCGGACCGTGCTGCGCCGCAGCGCGGGCCCCGCCTTCCAGCGGTCCGTGCTCCGGGTGGCCGACCTGACGATGGACGAGGACACCCGCGAGGTCCGCCGCGGCGACAAACGGCTCACGCTCACCCCGACCGAGTACGAGGTGCTGCGCTACCTGATGCGCAAGTCGCCGACCGTGCTCACCAAGGCACAGATCCTCGACCACGTCTGGGAGTACGGCTTCGGCGGCCGGTCCAACGTCGTCGAACTGGTCGTCAGCCGGCTCCGCCGCAAGCTCGACGATCCCGACCAGCACGACGAACCGCTGATCCACACCGTGCGGGGCGTCGGCTACGTGGTCCGGCAGGTGGGCGAGTGATCCGCCGCCTCCGGCAGCCCTACCACAGGCTGCGGCTGGGCACGCGGCTCGCACTGGGCATGGGCGTGCTCGCGCTGGTCGTCTTCGCGGCCGTCGGCACGTCGCTCTCGATGTACATGCAGGAGTACCTGGTGCGCCAGCTGAGCGACCAGATGACGCACGTCCAGACCACCCAGGCCAAGGACGTCCAGGAGTACGGCAGCGTCCAGGACAAGCCCTACTGGGGCTGGTACAGCGCCTCGTACAGGATCTCGGGCCCCGCGCCCGTCCTCCGCAAGCCCGCCGACGTGCCGCCGGACGCCGGTGAACTCCTCGCCACCGCCGAGGCCGTGCGGACCTCCGGCGCCGACGTGCTGCGCACCGCGCGCATCGGCGGGGAGTCCTACCGGCTGCGCGCCTGCGAGGTCGACGACGGGATCGTGCTGGTCACCGCGGCGCCCCTGGAGGACATGGAGAACACCATGGACCGGCTGGTCATGGTCCAGGTCGTCGCCTTCGCGCTCGCCCTGCTCGGCCTGGTGATCTTCGGCCGCGCGGTGCTGCGGCGCGGCCTCAGGCCGCTGAGCGCCATGGCGCACACCGCCCGCGGCATCACCTCGCACGACTTCACCGACTCCGCCCGGCTGCCCGTACGCGCCGACAGCGGCAAGGGCGGCAACGGCGGCCCCGAGGTCGAGGAGCTGCGGACCGCCTTCAACACCATGCTCGAACACATCGACGACTCGCTCGCCGTGCGCACGGAGGCCGAACAGCGCCTGCGCCGCTTTGTCGCCGACGCCTCGCACGAGCTGCGCACCCCGCTGATGTCGGTACGCGGCTATGCGGACCTCTTCCAGTACGCCGCCGCCAACGAACCCGGCGAACGCGACCGGCATCTGGCCCGGCTGCGAGCCGAGGCGGCCCGGATGGGCGTCCTGCTCGACGATCTGCTGCTGCTCGCCCGGCTGGACGCGGCCCAGGTCGAGACCCCGCTGCGGCCGGAGAGCGCCGATCTGGCGGAGCTGGCCGGCCAGGCCGCGGACGCCTTCCGCGCGGGCCACCCGGACCATCCGCTGACGGTGACGGGGGTCCCGGGGGAACTGCGGCTGCGGCTCGACCCGCTGCGCATCCGGCAGGTCCTGGACAACCTCCTGACCAACGCGGCCGTGCACACACCCGCCGGTACGGCGGTGTCCCTGGACGTGAGCGTCGACAGGGGCGGCGACGGCGCCGAGGGCCACGCGGTGGTCCGGGTCGCCGACGAGGGCCCCGGCATTCCGGCCGCCGACCAGGACCGGGTCTTCGACCGCTTCTACCGCGTCGACAAGGCCCGCAGCCGCGACCGGGGCGGCAGCGGCCTCGGCCTCGCGGTCGCCCGGTCACTGGTGCGGGCCCACGGCGGCACCCTCGACGTGACCAGCGGCCCCGGCCGCACCGCCTTCACCCTGCGCCTGCCGCTCGACAGGACGGACCAGCCGAAGAGAACGACCTGAACGCACATGGCGACCGGACCGACTCAACTGAACACAACGACTCAGTCCGAACTGCTCGGCACGGACGATCTGAGGAGACCCCCCACTGTGAACGTACTGATCGTGTTCGCCCACCCCGAACTCTGCTCCTTCAACGGCGCGTTGAAGGTCAGAGCCGTGGACGTCCTGAAGCGCGCCGGACACGAGGTCGTGGTCAGCGACCTCTACCGGCTCGGCTGGAAGTCGGCCGTCGACGCCGACGACTTCCCCGGAGACTGGACCGACCCGGACTTCCTGGACGTCCCCGCCGAGCAGGAACGCGTGTCGGCGACGCACGAGACCCCGCCCGACGTCCGCGCCGAACAGGAGAAGGTCGCCCGCTGCGATCTGCTGATACTCCAGTTCCCGCTGTGGTGGTCCGGCATGCCGGCCATCCTCAAGGGCTGGGTTGACCGCACGATGGCCCGCGGCTTCGCCTACACGGAAGGCCGCGCCTACGACACCGGCCCCCTCAAGGGCAGACGCGCCCTGGTGTGCACGACCACCGGCACCCCCTCGGGCCTGTACGACCCCCACGGCACCGACGACGACGTGGACCGCGCCCTGTGGCCCATCCACCAGGGCGTCCTGCGCTGCCTGGGCTTCGAGGTCCTCCCCGCGTTCGTCGCCAGGGCTCCCGGGGAGGCGTCGGCGAAGCAGCGGGTGCAATACCTCGCGGAGTACGCCGAACGCCTGCTCGCCTTAACCCGGTAGGGGCGCGGGGCCGGGCACCGCCTGCCTTGCGGGCTGCTCCCGTACGAGGGAGGCCACATGGCCGGTGACCGTGTCGACGATGTCCATGCAGGCCTTCTCGTCGCGCAGGGCCAGGAAACCGAGCGTCAGCCCGTCCGTCATCGCGGCCAGATAACCGGCCAGCACCCGGACGGGCACGCTCAGTTCGAAGCCCATCGACTCGCGCAGCCCGTCCAGCAGCCCGGCGTACGTGTCGGTGTACAGCTCGTACTGCCGGCGCGCCAGATGTTCGAACCCCGGCTCGCGCAGGGCGTACTGGGTGAGTTCGTACGTCAGCATGTGCTCGCCCGGGTGGGCGGCGGCATGGTCCCAGTACGCCCTGAAGCCCGCCCGGATGGTCTCCTCAAGGGTGGACCGGGGCTGGATCGCCTCGCGCACCACCTCGACGCAGTGATCCGTGATCGTCGTGATGACCGACTCGATCAGCGCCTGCTTGGAGTCGAAGCAGTAGTGGAAGACGCTCAGTGACACGCCGGCCTCCGCGGCGATGGACCGGGTCGTCGTCCTGGGGACGCCGTCCCGGGTCATCGCGCGGATGGCCGCCTCCGTGAGCTGCCGACGCCGCTCGGCCGACGGCTTGCGTGCCATGAACTCCCCCTGGGCAGTAACTCAGGTGCCGTAGACACCCACTTCATGGAGTGAGTATCCCCACTTCGTGCCCCGAACCAGTCCATGAACGCGCACATAGCGGGCCGGTGTCCCCGCGAACCGCGCCGTGTCCAGGCCGCCGTCACCGACGGTCGTGGACCAGGCGGTCTGCCAGTTCGTACCGTCCGTCGACAGCTCCACGCGGTACGACTTGCCGTACGCGCGCTCCCAGTCGAGGGTGACCCGCCTGACCAGGTTCGTGGACCCGAGGTCGAGCTGGAGCCACTGGTCGTCGCTCCAGTCGCTCGCCCAGCGGCTGTCCGCGTCGCCGTCCACCGCGCGGCCGGGCTGGAAGCTCGTGAACGGGTTCGACTCCGACGAACTGGCCGTCGCGGACACACCCTTGGCCAGGTTCACCCCGGCCCGGTGGCTCTCCGCCGCGCCCCAGGTGTCGAGGTAGGACTCGGCACCCCGGAACAGGTCACGGACCGCGTCCTCGCCGCCGACCTGACGGATGTCCTGGATCCAGTCCGGGATCATCCCGACGTGCGCGGCCCCGTCCTTGTTGATGTCCCAGGTGCGCGAACCGGTGGTCTGCCGGTCGATCACCGAACCGCCGTCGACACTGGTGAAGGGGTACGTCACCGCCGTACCCGTGTCCGTGCCGCGCGGGGCGGGATGGTCGCCGATGCCGTTGAAGTCGGTGCCGTAGCCGTAGCCCCTGCCGTACTTGGCGCGCAGGGAGCTGGTGCGCGCGGCCTCCGCGACGAACGCCTTGGAAGGGTTCATGTACTGGGCGATGAATCCGCCGAGACCGTAGACCCGGTCGGTCCAGTTGAGGTCCATCCAGCTGTGCGAGGAGATCAGGCCCGGGTAGGACTCCGCCTCGAGGATGTCCATCGCCTGACCGGCCGCCTTGACACCCATGTGGTCGATCTCGAGCATCATCTTGCGCTTCATCAGGCCGCGCACCGCGTACTCGCCGAGCGAGGTGAGCCCGCGCTTGTTGCACTGCGCGTCCGCGCTGTACGCCGGCACCTCGGTGCCCTCCGGCAGTTCCGCCGCCGCACTGGTCGCCGCGGCGCCGCCGATCGGGTTGTCGTGCATCGCGGTCGCGCACTTCTCCGTCTGCCAGAAGGTGCCCGTCGACAGGAACTGGCCGATGTTGATGGCCGTACCGAGCCCGCCCTGGTCGAACCGCACCCCGCACAGCGCGTTGTCGAACTTGTGGCACAGGAACATGCTGCGCACACCCAGGTCGTACAGCTCGTCGAGGCCCTTGTCGATGTCGGACCTGTCGCACTGCGCGATGTCCAGGATCTGCTTGCAGCCGAAGGGCTCGGACGTCTCGACGCCGAGGACGACGGCCAGCTTGCCCTGCTCGATCACCTCACGCGCCTGCGCGCTGTCGGTGACGATCCGGAACCAGCCCTTGCCGGCGCCGCCGTACTGCGCGTCGATGAAGTCCTGGAGCTGGTACGTCAGTTTGGCCTGGAGGCGGATCGACGTCATCTCGTCGCAGCCGCGGTCCTTGAAGAAGTAGACCGAACAGATCACGCCGTTGGTGACCAGGTCGTTGACGAGCACCCGCTGACCGCCGCGCCAGGCGCGCTCGACCCAGGCGTAGTAGTTCGCCTGGTGGGTCATCGAGTTGTACGCGGGCCAGTCCTTGAACGTCGGATAGCCGACCGGGTCGTGCTTGCCGTCGCCGCCGTGGGTGATGTAGTCGAACACCGCGAAGGTGCCGTCGGGGTAGTGCTCGGGGCAGTCCTTGAGGGCGTCCGCGATCCCGCTGGTGGAGAACACCTTCCCGCAGATGAGCCGTCCGCCGAAGGCCTCGTTGGAGAACAGGTGGTTGTGCGCGTCGACGAACCCGCGTACCTCGCCACGGGAGTCGGTGCCCTTGAAGGGCTCGCCCGTGACGTTGATCTGGGAGTCGGGCGCCGGCCGTGCGGACGGCGTCCACCAGTCGGTGCCCGCCGCCGAGCTGGGGCCGGTGCCGAGCACCAGCGCCAGCACGGCGAGCAGCAGGGGCAGCACGGTCAGGGGTCTGCGTCCGCGTCTCGGGCGAGGGGGGAAGGCAGGTTCGGTCATCACTCACGTCCTCGCGCAAAGGTTGTCATGGCTCAGGCAACTCTGCGAGGAGGATCGCGACAGCGAGGTGATGGAGTCAATAGTCCGGGACGCTTGACCTGATAACCCGAACGGCCATATGGGGCAAGGGGGTTGTGGCCGTGCCGAAGCGACTACGCCTTGTACGCGACGCCTCCGTACACGTCCGTCGGCTCCGGCGAGGTGCCGGGCTCCGGGTTCCACAGCGGGCAGGAGACGATGCCGGGCTCCAGCAGTTCCAGACCCTCGTAGAGCGCGGCGAGCTTGTCGGGGCTGCGCAGCACGTACGGGACGGCGCCCGTGTCGTCGTACCCGTCCTGGGCGCGCTTGAGCTCCTCGTCGGTGTCCGTGCTGTCGTAGTGCACGAAATAGCTGCCCGGGGGCAGGGCCGCCTGGAGGCGCCGGGTGATCGACTTGGCCTCCTCCCAGTCCTGGATGTGGCCGAGGATGCCCATCAGCATCAGCGCCACCGGCCTGTCGAAGTCCAGGTGGCGGCGCGCGGTCTCGATGATCTTCTCGGGGTCGTGCAGATCCGCGTCCACGTAGTCCGTGGTGCCCTCGGGGGTGCTGGTGAGCAGGGCCTGGGCGTGCCGCAGGACGAGCGGGTCGTTGTCCACGTAGACGATGCGCGACTCGGGGGCCACCTTCTGGGCGACCTGGTGCGTGTTGTCGTACGTCGGCAGGCCGGTGCCGATGTCGAGGAACTGGCGGACACCGCGCTCGCGGGCCACGAAGGTGACCGCGCGGATGAGATAGACGCGCGAGGCACGGGCCATCGTCTCGATGTTCGGGGCGATCCGGCGGTAGTCGTCGCCCGCCACGCGGTCGACCTCGTAGTTGTCCTTGCCGCCCATCCAGTAGTTCCAGATGCGGGCGGAGTGCGGCACCGTGGTGTCGATCTTGGACAGGGCTTCCTGGTCGGGGGTGGGCCGGCCGTCTGTCATCGGAGCTCTCCTGACTTGCCTCGCGTGGATTTCGCTAACCTACCGTCAACTGACGCGTCGATTCCTGGTGTTGTGGCTGACGGGGCGCGGGTGTGCGGATGTGGCAAGCCTGTTCGACGGCCGTGTCGGCCGGGGCGGGGGCGAGGCGCACGCTCACCACGGGAACGTGCTGGGCGAGCGTCCGGAACACCCGCTCGTAGGCGAGGGCGGCGGCAGCGGTCTCCGACCCGTCGTCGCCGTGCCCGACGTCCTGCTCCACGTCGTGCCGCTCCACGTGGTGATCCTGGCCGGCATCGGGCTCGTACCCGGTGAGGTGGAGCAGGGCGCCCTCACGTTCCGCGACCGCCTCGGCGAAGTCGAGCGCCTGGATCCAGGTCACGCGGGACCGTCCGCGACGCAGCGGCCCGTACACGAGTTCCCCGATGATCCCGCCGTCGATGACGAGCCGGCCCGGCGCGGCCAGCAGGTCGCGGTACGGCCGGGCGGGGTCGAGATGGTGCAGGTCATCCGGCGGTCGCCGCAACGGGAAGCCGAGCAGGGTCAGTTCGGACAGCAGTCGGGCCCGGCGGACTCCCTCGTGGCCCTCGACGACCAGGGTCCGGTACGCGGTGACGGTCTCCGTGACGCTCTGCGAGAGGCTCATCCGGTGGATGTCACCGTCCTGGGGGAGCGGCCCGGCAGGGGAGTGCCGGCACGTCCGGGCGGCATGGCTCGACCCGGGGCGCGAGGCGGCGTACGCATGCCGCTCCCTTCGGTCTCACGGTGGTGCGCGCGGACCGGTCGCGCGCGGTGGGGCGTTCAACTCCCCCAGTGTGTAAGGGGCCCGCACGCGGCGGGAGTACCCGTACGGGTTGTCCGGTTGTGCGGGTGTGGTGGTGCGCCGTACGTGTGCGGCTCGCGCGGGAGCGTACGGCGCACGGCGGCGTCAGGCGATCAGGAAGTCGGCCTGGCCGGACTTGGCGCCCTCCAGGAACGCCACCATCTCGTCCCTGGAGTAGACCAGCGCGGGCCCGTCCGGGTCCTTGGACTGCCGGAAGGCGACACTGCCGTCGGGCAGTCGCTTGGTCTCGACGCAGCTTCCGCCGTTGGTGCCGCTCCAGGGCTTGTGCCAGCCCTCGGAGCCGAGTTCGGACGCGGGCATGCCGCTGTGGATGGGACCGTCGGTTGCCATGGTTCACAACTCCTTACGCAGTGCCGCCAGGATCTCCCTGGTCCGAGCGACCGGCTCCGCCTGCACGGACATCCGGTCCAGTACCTCCAGGTACGTCACGACGTCGGCGGGCTGGTCGAAGTACTGCGCGCCGGCGAGGCTCTCCGTGTAGACGACGTCGGGCAGTTCGGAGAAGCCGAATCGGAAGTAGTGGAAGGGGCCGAAGGCACCCGGATGCGGACCCGCGGCGAACCGCATGATCTGGAGCCGGACCTTCGGGTTCTCCAACACCTCACCGAGGTGGTCGATCTGAGCCCGCATCACGTCGGCCCCGCCCACGGGCCTGCGCAGCACGGTCTCGTCCAGTACGGCCCAGACGGCGGGCGCCTCGGGCTTGTCGAGCAGGTCCTGGCGCTTCAGCCGCAGGTCGGCCCGGCGCCGGATCTCCTCGGGACTGTCGTTGGGGAAGCCGATGCGCAGCAGCGCGGCGGCGTAGTCCTCGGTCTGCAACAGGCCGGGGACGTAGTGGGGTTCGTAGAGCCGGATGACACTGGCTTCGCTCTCCAGGCTCACGTAGGCCCTGAACCAGTCCGGCAGCACATCGCGGTACTTGTACCACCAGCCCGGCTGGTTGGCCTCCCTGGCGAGGCGGACGAAGTCCTCGATCTCCTGGGCCAGGACCCCGTAGGTGCGCAGCAACTCCTTCACATAGGGGATGCGGAGGCCGACCTCGGCCTTCTCCATCCGGCGGACCGTCAACGGCGTGACCTCGATGGCCCGGGCGGCGTCCTCGAACGACACCCCTGCCCGCTCCCGCAGATGCCTCAGCCGCTTGCCTAGGACCATCCGAAGGACGGTGGGAGCACTTCCGCCTGAGCGGTTGTCGCTCACGTGGGACCTCCGGGAACCGCCGTCACAGCGGGCAGTGTGCCACGTCTTCGGCTGACCCCGACAGGCCTTTGCTCCGCATTCTGAAATTATCAGAACGAAGGTTGCGAGCTGTGCCTGTCAGTCACCATAGTGATCGGGTGACCTGCCGCACATTCGCGAGGTGGCGTCACCGAAGCCCGTCCGCCCGCCGGGAAGTTGACGTCCCGGCGGATCAGGGCGAGCGGAAGCCCCACGCCGACGTGATGCGAGACCTGGATGGCCGCCGTGACGAACGGACAACCGAGAAGCCCCGGCAGGGGCACGGGCGGAGCCAACAAGGCACTGGCGAGCGCACTCAAGGACGCCGGCTGCTCGTACGCGTCACTCGCGCACCGCGTCAACGAACTCGGCCGCCGCCAGGGCGTGGACACCAACTACGACAAGGCGTCGGTCACCCGGTGGCTCCAGGGCCAGCAGCCCCGGGGCCGCACCCCCGAACTGATCGCCGCCGTGCTGTGCGAGCGCCTGGCCCGCGCACTGTCCCCGGCGGACCTCGGCTTCGTGCCCGACCAGCAACGCCCCGTCGTGGGCAGGGCACTCGTGTACGGCGAGGACGTCGCGGACACCCTGCACACCCTGGCCGAACTCGGCTCCACCGACATCTCCCGGCGCACCCTCCTGGGCCCGGTCCCCTTCGTCCCCGGCGCCCTGACGAACCCTCAGCGCGAGTGGCTGCTCTGGCTGTTGGAGAAGGACCGGACCACCTGCGGGACCGGGGAGACGGGCGGCCTCCGTCTCGTACCGGCCGCCGCCGCGGCCCCCGGCTGCGCCGGTCCAGTGGAACAGGTCCACGCGATGATCGGCATGTTCGACGAGATGGACAACCACTACGGGGGTGGCGGGGTCCGCACCAGCATCGTGCACTACCTGTCCACCGAGATCATCCCCATGCTCCAGCAGCGCGGCCTCGCCCCCGCCCGGCTGCGCGAGCTGTTCGCCGCCGCCGCCCGCCTCGCGGCGATGGCCGGCTGGAGCTCGTACGACGCGGGGGAGTACGGGCTCGCGCAGCGCTACATGACGCAGGGGCTGCGACTGTGCGCCGAGGGACGCGACCGGGTGCTCGGCGGGCAGATCCTGGCCGGCCTGTCCCATCTGGCGACCAGCCTCGGGCGGCCCGACGAAGGCGTGTGTCTGGCCCGGGCCGGGCTCGCCACGGCGACGGGCGCGGGCAGCCCGCTCGGCCTGATGCGCCTGTACGCCATGTCCGCCCGGGGACACGCGGCACTGGGCCGCGCCCGGGAGACCTCCGAGGCCCTGCGCGCGGCCGAGCGGGAGCTGACCGCGAGCCGGGGCAGCGCCGGGGAGTCCCCCTGGGTGCGGTTCCTGGACCACCACTACCTGGAGGCGGAGTCGGCGGTGTGTTTCCGGGACCTGGGCTGGGCTTCGCAGGCGGAGACCACCGCGACGCGGTCCGTGCGCGCCCACGCCGACCGCCGCAGGCGCCAGGCCATCAGCCGTTCCGTGCTGGCCACGGCCCAACTCCAGCAGCACCGACTCGACGAGGCGCTCGGCACGGCGACGGAGGCGCTCGCCGCACTGAGCGGCGTACACAGCGAACGCTCGATACAGGCGCTGCGGGACTTCCGCGGCCGGCTCGGCCCGCACCGCGACGAGCCGATGGTGCAGGAGTTCGAGCGCAGATCGCGACCGGTGCTGGGCGCGGTCGCATAGCGGGCACCGGTTCCACTACGCATATGCAACCGGACAACCCCCGCACTCCCTGGCCCGACGGCCCACCGGTGCTGTTGTCTTCGACAACGGCACCGGTACACCGGAAGGAGACGGATGACGGAACCAGCGGGATCCCCGCCGGGCTTACCCCGTTGTCGCCACCTCTTCGGGGACCGGGCGGGCGGACGACACGACGTGGACGAGAACTACATGGCGAGGCTCCCTTGATCTCCCTCCGCAGACCCCGGCTGCTCCAGGTCGCGGTGCCCGCGCACCCCTCGTGCGCGGCCCGGGTACGGCGTACCGTCACCGAGCACCTCACCCGCTGGCATCTGTGCCATCTGCTCGACGAAGCCGTCCTCGCGACGAGCGAGCTGTTCGCGAACGCGGTGCGGCACGCGGGCACGGCCCCAGCCGACTCGATCGCCCTCGTGCTCGAACACACGGAGGGCGAACTGCGCGTCACCCTCTCGGACCCCTCACCCCTCCTGCCCCGGCCGCGTACGCCCGACACGGCGGCCGAGTCGGGACGGGGACTGGCGATCGTCGCCGCGCTCGCGGACGACTGGGGCACGGCACCGGCCGACCCCGGCACCCCGGGCAAGAAGGTGTGGTTCTCGCTGGCCACCGGAGAGAGGGCGTGAAGGTCATCGGGGGCAGGAGAACGGCATGAGGAGCGCACCGCCCATGGAGACCCCACGAGGCCCGGACGCCGAGCCCCGGCGGGACACCCTGGCCGACCAACTGGTGCGCAGGGCCGAGGAGGACCAGCGGCTGACCCGGCTGGCCCGAGAGGTGCCCACCGCACTCAACCGGCACTACGTCACCCGCTGCCGGGGTGCCAACGCCGACGCCCTGCGGTCGGTCGTCGCCGGGCGCGGCTGGCCGGAGGCCCGTCAGGTAGGGGAGCCCGCCTCGACGGCGGCGCTGATGATCCTGCTGCACACCGCCGACCTCGGCTTCCAGCTCACCTGCCGCGATCTGATCGCGGAGGCCGTGGCGGACGGCGGCTGTCCGGCCGTCCATCACGCCTACATCGCCGACCACTGCGCGGTCGAACTGGGTCAGCCCCAGTTCTACGGCACCCGTATCGACGCCGACACCCTCTGCCCGTACCCGATCCGCCACCCCGAGACGGTCGAGGAACGCCGGCAGGACGTCGGCCTGGCCCCGCTGGCGGAACATCTGCCCGTGTTGCGGCATGTCGTGAGCGGAAAACCGGACAGTGGATGTCAGGTATCGGCGACACCCTGGGCGTGACACCGGTTCCCGGGTCTGCCGGGACCGCTTCACGCACGGAGGAGACACGGACATGCCGAGGACGACGGACAGTCCCCTGGACGGACAGCGGGAGCAGGGGGACGGGGACGGCGGGAAACCCGGAAAACTGGCGGGCAGGGTCGCCCTGGTCGCCGGGGCGACCCGAGGGGCCGGGCGCGGTAT
>NZ_LIQQ01000276.1 GCF_001418565.1 Streptomyces graminilatus
AGCGAGGGCGGCGCACCCCGCGCCGGGACCGCGGAAGGGCGTCCGGTACCCGGGAAACGGGGCTCCGAGGCGCGCGGGTCCCCGGCGTTCCCGGGTACTCCGCCGTCACCTCCCCGCAAGGGCGGTGCGGAGGTGTCTGCGGCACGACGGCCGTCGTCAGCGGCCGAGGGCGGGGTCGGCGGATACATGGGCAACTTCTTCTGCGCTCTGGGCGCCGAGGGCGCGCTCGGCGCCCGGTAGGGGGCTTCGGCAGGACAGGGGTGACGCGGCGGCTCGGCCTGTGCACGGGTTTCGCCACCCAGGTGAACGGACCAGGGCTTCCCCGAGTCACGCCTCCGGCGGGACAAGCCGACCGAATGGCGGTGAGGTGGAGCATACGTCCGGCCGGTGCCCGGATGCCCGCGCCGACTGTCCGCTGCGGCCGGGAGGTTGGGGCATCCGTGAGCGGTCCTGGCGCCGGTCGGTTGTGCGTGGGACGCGCTGCCGTCGGTCAATCTCCGGTCGTGTGTACGGCAGTTGCTCGATCGCCGGTCACCCGTCCCGTCGCCGTGCGGGGACCTGTCGGCTGTCCCTCGCTCACCGATCCGTTCGACTGACGGGCGACCACCGCCGGGAAACCCGTGAACCGCCGTACGCCTGTTCACGTGTCGTCCCCCTTCGTCCGGTGGCCGCGGGGAGCGGGCTCCCCGGCGCCCGGGCCGCGCCGGCGTACGACCACCGGCTTGCCCAATGACTGGGGACGGGTTCCGCCCGCCCTCCTGGCGCGGGGGCGCGTGTCGGTGTCGTCCACCGGGCCCACCATCCGGCGTCGGCGCCTCGTGGCGGACTCCAGCGCCCGGCCGGCGCCGCTGACCGACGTCGAGCAGGACGGGGGTCCCGCGACGTCGTCCAGGGGCATCGGGGCCTCGGGGTCATCGGGCCAACCGTCACTCGCGGTCCCATTCGTGCGGCCGAAGCCGCTCGTGCCCGTGAACCTCTCCGCCCCTTCCAGCTCCTCCGTCCCCTCGAACGTCTCCGTCCCTTCGAGTCCCTCGGACCCCTCGAACTCCTCCGACTCCTCGCACCTCGCCACCCCCTCGAACCTCGCCGTTCCCTCGCCCCCTTCCGGGTCCCCATCCCAGTCGATGCCCGCGTCGTCGCACGGGTGGCCGGCCCCGATCCGCGTGTTCTCCGGCGTGATTCCCGGCGTCCCGGCAGCGGCGCCGGGTCGACCGCCGCGTTCCGCGCGCAGGCAGCGGCGGATCGACTCCGGGTCGAGGCCCTCGTTGCAGGCCTGGTGCAGCAGGCGGGCGAACAGGTAGCCGGGGTCCGCGCCGAGTGCCATGGCCAGGGCTTCCCTGGCCTCCAGTTCGTCGCCGGTCGACCAGGCGACCCAGCCGGCGAGCGTCAGAGGGGCCGCGGCGTGCTCGCGGTAGGGCCCGACGCAGCGTCGGGCCAGTGCCCGCCACAGGCGCAGGGCCGGTGCCGCCTCGTCGCCCTCCATCCACTCCGCCGCGCGATCCCGGGTCGTACGGTCCTGCAGCCCAAGAATCAGCGTGGCGGCCTCGTCGTGTGCGAGCAGTTCGTCGTCGCGCAGGTCGGCCAGAAGCGTGCCGGAGACAGCGGGTGCGTCGGCGAATCGGCTCCTGACCCGCTCTGCCTGTCGCAGGGTCTCCTCGGCCACGTCGGCGCGGCTCGCGTCGTCGAGGATCCTCGGGACCAGGCGGGCGTTCGCGGTGTCGAGCGCGCGTTCCTGTTCCAGCGCCGCAGCGGTCTCCCATGGCTGGAACCTGGCCCGCAGCTCACTCAGCGTGCCTCGCACCTGCAGACCGGCATAGGTCGCGGCGGCGGCCAGCACCGACGTACCCGGCAGGCCCATGGGCACTCCGTCGTCCGGACAGCACTCGGGCGTCACACAGCAGTACGACCAGAAGCGGTTCTCGGCGATGCACAGAGCCTCGACCACCGGAACGTCGAGACGGCCGCACTCGGTGCGCAGCGACTGGGCGAGTGGGCGCAGACGTTCCCGCACGTGATGTCGGGCCTCGCCCTCCGCCGGCTCCTGGCAGAGGTACACGACCACGCTCTCGGGCCGTCCGCCTCTGCGCTCGCTCCCGGTCACCAGACCGTGCGTCAGTTGCCGTGCCACGGCGGGCCAGTCGTCCGGGTTCGCGGGGATTCCGAGCCTGGCACGGCCGCCGAACCGGCCGCGCCCGTCCCGGTCGTGCAGCGCGACCAGGACGATGCTGTCCTCCGGGTGGTATCCGAGCAAATACGGCAGGGCGTCGGCCAGTTCGGCCGGGGTGCGCAGGGTGACCTGATGCGTTTCGCTGTGATTCGTCATGCCGTGACGATCTCGCGGTTTCCGCGATCCCGCTCGAGCCTGTGGATAACCTCGGCCAGGAACACGTCAAGGTCAGCGCCGGGATTCGTACACCACCCCGTTCACCGCAGTGATCGACACCGTCCCGAACCTCCCCGCGGCCGGCCGCACGGGGAGGTTTCGCGGATCGGTCTCCCCGCCGGAGCCAAACCCGCCGACACGGCCGAGGTCAGCCGGCCACCGCGAGCGTGAGCGGCAGAACGGCGCCCGCTCCGGCCTGGCGCAGGAGGCGGGCGCCCACGGCCAGGGTCCAGCCGGAATCGGTGTAGTCGTCGACGAGCAGCACCGGGCCGGGGGCAGCGGCCAGGGCAGCGGCCAGTTCGGCGGGCACGGTGAACGAGGCGGCCAGGGCGCGCAGCCGCTGGGCGGAGTTGCTCCGGTGCGCCGCGTACTCGTCGGCCTGCTCGGTGTAGGCCAGGCTGCCCAGCATGGGAAGCCTGCCGACCCGGGCCAGCCCCTCGGCCAGCGAGGCGACGAGCCGCGGGCGGGTACGGGAAGGCACCGCGACGACTCCCACCGGGCGCGCGACCGAATCGGGACCGCCGCCGGCCCAGCCGCCCGGCGAGCGGGCCCAGTCGGCCACGACCGTCACGACGGCGGACAGCACGTCGTCCGGGACCGGCCCGTCCGCGGCCTGCGCCGACAGCAGCGGACGCAGGCGGTTGCCCCAGCCGATGTCCGACAGCCTGCCGAGCGCCCGCCCGGTGGCCGCCTGCTGGCCCACAGGGATACGGCCCTTCAGGTCGACCCCGACCGCCGGCATTCCCGAGGGCCACATCCGGCGCGGTTCGACCTCGACCCCGGGCCGGTCCAGTTCACCCGCGGCGCCCGCGAGCGCGCCGGGCGACACGGACGGGTCGAGCCAGGGCCCGGCGCAGGAGTCGCAGCGCCCGCAGGGAACCGCCTTCTCGTCGTCGAGCTGCCGCTGGAGGAACTCCATCCGGCACCCCTTGGCCGCCACGTAGTCCCGCATGGCCTGCTGCTCGGCGGCGCGCTGTCTGGCCACCCAGGCGTAGCGCTCGGTGTCGTACGCCCATGGCTGCCCTGTCGCCGTCCAGCCGCCCTTGACGCGCTTGACCGCCCCGTCGACGTCCAGGACCTTCAGCATCGTCTCCAGCCGGGAACGCCGGAGATCCACCAACGGCTCCAGCGCGGGCAGTGACAAGGGCCGGCCCGCCTGCTCCAGAACCGTCAGCGTGCGCCGTACCTGCTCCTCGGGCGGGAAGCCCACCGAGGCGAAGTACGCCCAGATCGCCTCGTCCTCCCGCCCTGGCAGCAGCAGTACATCCGCGTGATCCACACCGCGCCCCGCACGCCCCACCTGCTGGTAGTAGGCGATCGGCGACGAGGGCGACCCCAGGTGCACCACGAACCCCAGGTCCGGCTTGTCGAAGCCCATCCCCAGTGCGGAGGTCGCCACCAGTGCCTTCACCCGGTTCGCCAGCAGATCCTCCTCCGCCTGCAGCCGGTCGGCGTTCTCCGTCTTCCCCGTGTACGACGCCACCGGATATCCGCGCTGCCGCAGGAACGCCGCGACCTCCTCCGCCGCCGCCACCGTCAGCGTGTAGATGATCCCGGAGCCCGGCAGATCCCCCAGCCGCTCCCCCAGCCACGCCAGCCGATGTGCCGCGTCCGGCAGCTCCAGTACGCCCAGCCGCAGGCTCTCCCGGTCCAGTGGCCCCCGGAGCACCAGAGCGTCCTCGCCGCCCGTGCCCAGTTGCTCGGCCACATCCGCCGTCACGCGCGCGTTCGCGGTCGCCGTCGTGGCCAGCACGGGCACGCCCGCCGGCAACTCCGCGAGCATCGTGCGCAACCGGCGGTAGTCCGGGCGGAAATCGTGTCCCCAGTCGGAGATGCAGTGCGCCTCGTCGACCACCAGCAGGCCGGTGGTGGCCGCGAGCCTGGGCAGCACCTGATCGCGGAAATCCACGGAGTTGAGGCGCTCCGGACTGACGAGGAGCACATCGGTCTCGCCGCGTTCGACCTCCCCGTAGATGGTGTCCCACTCCTCCGGGTTGGCCGAGTTGATCGTGCGCGCCCGGATGCCGGCCCGGGCCGCCGACTCGACCTGGTTGCGCATCAGCGCCAGGAGCGGCGAGATGATCACCGTCGGCCCCGCGCCGCGCCGCCGCAGCAGAGCGGTCGCGACGAAGTACACCGCCGACTTGCCCCAGCCGGTGCGCTGCACCACCAGGGCGCGCCGACGCTCCCGCACCAGGGCCGCCACCGCCTGCCACTGGTCCTCCCGCAGCCGCGCCGAACCCCCAGGGGCACCGACCAGCTCAGCGAGGATGGCGTCGGCTTCGTCACGTAGCTCCTGGTTGTTCATGCCCCCATGCAACCGCACGGCACTGACAACGGCCCAATCCTCGGCCCTGACGACGTCCGCCCCATCCCTCCCCCAGC
>NZ_LIQQ01000277.1 GCF_001418565.1 Streptomyces graminilatus
GATGTACGCGCCGGATCCGGCCGCCGTGCTCCGGACCCAGGCTGAACTGCTTGTTTCCGGCGGCCTGGTGGCCCCGGTGGAGATGGATCTGCATGCCGCCGGATCGCGGCCCGCCACGCCCCTGGCGACCAGCAGCGTGTCCTGGCTGACCCAGGCCTTCGCCAAGGCGAACGGCGCCACCGGGCTGGGTCCGGCGCTGGCGGGAGTGGTGCGGGAGGCCGGTCTGCGGCCGGTCGGGATGATGGCCGTCCATCACCAGTTCGTGCCCGGCGATCCGGACGGCCCCGCGTCGTTCGCGGGGATCATCAAGACAATGCTCCCGCTTATCGAAAAGGCGGGTGTCGCGACCGCCGAGGAAGTCGGGCCGGAGACCTACGAGGCACGCCTTGCCGAGGAACTCGCCACCGCGCAGGCGGTACTCGAATATCCGCAGTTGTTCTGCGCCTGGGGAATCAAGGACTGACGCTCGGCGCAATCCGTAAGCCGGTATCAGCTGGAATTGGCCGGTATTCCTGTGACGAGGAATACCGGCTGATACCGGTCAGCTGCTCCTCTTCTCGTATGCGCGCAGTGCCCGGTCGATCAGTGCCTCCGCCGCGCCCGTGTAGCGGGTCGGGTCCAGCAGGTTCGAGAGGTGGGTGGGGGTCAGTCCCGCGGCTGCCAACTCCGGGCTTTCGACGAGGATTTCGGTCAGAGGGCGGCCCGTGGTCGCCGACTCCGCCGAGGCCGTCGACAGCAGCTTCTTCGCCTGCGCCTTGCCGAGCAGCGGGGCGAGTACGACCGCCAGCCGTTCGGTGACGATCGCTCCGCCCGTCAGATGGAGGTTCGCCAGCATGCGCTCCGGGTGGACGATCAGGCCCTCCGCCAGCTCCACCGCCGTGTGCGCGGCGCCGCCCGCCAGCCGCAGCGCCTCCCGCAACGGCTGCCACTCGGCATGCCACGCCCCGGCCGGGCGCTCGTCCTCCGCCAGCAGACACTGGGCCAACACCAGTGCGTACGCCGGTACTTGGCGTGCCGCCGAGACAATGAGGGTGGCCAGCGCCGGGTTGCGTTTCTGCGGCATCGCGGACGAGGCGCCCCGTCCGGCCGCCGCCGGCTCGGACAGCTCGCCGATCTCCGTACGGGACAGAGTCTGCACGTCCAGCGCGAACTTGCCGAGCGCCCCGGTCACCAACTGGAGCACCGCGCCCAGTTCGGCGATCGGCGTACGTACGGTGTGCCACGGCAGCGTCGGTTCCGCCAGCCCGAGAGCCTTCGCGAAGGGGGCCAGCAGCTCGACTCCGCCGGCGGCCGATTCGCCTGACGCGCCTGACTCGCCCGACTCGCCCGGCTCCGGGGCTTCTCCCTCGCCGCCGTCCAAGGCCGCGTACTCGCCGTACGCTGCCAACGTGCCAGCCGCGCCGCCCAGTTGGGCGGGCAGGGCACCGGCCACCGCCCGTACCCGCGTCAGGGCGTCCATGACGAGCTGGAGCCAGGTCGCCGCCTTCAGGCCGAGGGTTGTGGGTACCGCGTGCTGGGCCAGGGTGCGGGCCGCCAGGACGGTGTGGCGGTGGGTGTCCGCGAGCGTGGCCAGGGCGGTGGCGGTGCGTTCGAGGTCGGCGGCGATGAGGGTGAGTACGCGGCGGGCGATCAGCATGGCCGCCGAGTCCAGGATGTCCTGGCTGGTCGAACCCCGGTGTACGTACTCGGCGGCGGCCGGGTCCTTCGCGGCGACCACCTCGGTGAACGCGGCGACGAAGGCGACCACCGGATTGGCGGCGCCCCGGGCCGCGTGTGCCAGGGCGACCAGGTCCAGACGGTCCGCGTGCGCCTGGGAGATGATCGACGTCAGTGCCGTGGCGGGTGTCAGGCCCACCTCGAACTGGGCGCGGGCCAGCGCCACTTCCACATCCAGCATCGCCTGGAGCCATGCCTCGTCGGTCACTTCGGCCGCCGCCCGCGTGCCCGCCCACGCGGGCGCCAGCAGCCCGGCGTCGGTGCCGACGGACGCGAGGGTCCCCATGATTCCGTTCATGCTCATCGACTCCCTACGCCAGACGACCCTGTTTCCAGTCCCAGTACCGCCCGCGCTATCGCGTCCGAGTCCTCCAGCGTCACCGAGCCCACGCCCGGTCTGATGCCCACCGCCGTCACCCAGCGCACCCCCTCCGTCGGCACCCCGAACGCGAACCGGCGTGGATGTGCCCGTCCCGACGCGTCCAGCAGCCGGGGCGCGCCGTCGGTCACCGCCATCCCGCCCGTCTCGTACGCCTGGTGGCCGCCCGGCCGGTACGGGACGCACCCGCCCTCCGCCAGCAGCCCCCGCAGCAGCGGATCGGCGTTGCGCCGCAGGTCGATGCCGGGCAGCCGCGCCTCGACCAGCGTCCTCACCAGCACCGGAGGCTCCGACACCCCCTCCGCGTCCACGAGGAAGCCGGGTCCGGTCCGATCCCCCTCACCGTCCCCCTCACCGTCCCCCTCACCGTCCGTCTCACCGTCCGTCTCACCGTTCGTCGGACACACCCGCATTCCCGGACCGACCACGTGCAGCACCTCCGCCTCGATCAGCGCGATCAGTTGCTCGATCCGGAACACGGGCGGGCCGATCGACGTGAACGCGTTCAACGGCGTGTACCAGCCGTCCAGTTCGGCCCGGTACGACTCACCCGACACCCCTCCGTGATCGACCACCAGCCGGACCTCGTTGCGCAGGTCCCGCAACGCGTCCAGCGCGGCCTTCAGCGGCCCGTTGACATTGCCGAGGCGGGCGGCGGTGACGTCCTGCCGCAGATACTCCAGCAGCCAGGTCCGGAAGTCGGCGCGGTCCGTGAACTGCCGCTCCCCGTGCGGGTGTTCAATGCGCCGCCAGTCCCAGCGCTCGTCCGGGGGCACGCCGAAGCGGTCGAGGAGGGCCGGCTCGTCGTGGTCGCCGTGTGCGAGGCGGGATCGTACGAACTCGGCTGCCACCCGGGGGCCTTGGGCGGCCCGGAGCCACGCCTCGTAATAGACCGTCCGGACCTCGCGGTCGATCAGGGGCCAGACGTCCGCCCTGAAGCCGACGGGGCGTTTCCGTAAGCGGGCGATGACCTCCGGGGTGAGGAAACGCGGGCGGTGGCGGCCCAGCGCGCCCTTCTCGTTCTCGCCGCGCGCGTGGTACGGCACTCCGCGCCGCGAACCGGCGTACAGCACCGGCTCGTTGCCGCTCGGGATGTACACGAGCCCGGAACCCCGGCCGTTCTGGTCGTCGCCCCGCTTGAACGTACCGCCCCGGCCCTCGGTGAGCAGGGCCAACTGGTCGAAGAAGTTAAGGCCGAGGCCCCGCAGGGCGACCGGGGTGCCGGGCCGGATTCCGCTCAGGTCGGCGTCGGCCGGGTTGGCGGGCCCCACGTAACCCGTTCCCGTACGGGGACCGGTGCTGGTACCGGCGTGGCGGGCGGCGAAGGAGCGCAGGGCCCGCTCCTCCGGGCCCGGTGTCAACCGGCCGTGGCCCAGGGCCAGTACGACCGCGTCCAGGCCGGTGAGCGGCGGTTCGCCGTCCGCCAGGGTCACGGACTGGCTGCCGTCCGGGTCCTCGGTCAGTGCGGTCGCCCTCGTCCGGTGGGTGTGGACCGTGACCTCGGGCGGGGCGGTGCGCAGCAGGTGCCGGAAGACCCACTCCAGGTAGTGGCCGTGGAAGGCGCGCGTCGGGTAGGTGTCCGGGCCGAGGCGGCGGGCCTCCGCCAGGACCGAGGCCGGGTATGAGTACGCCTCGGGTCCTGTTGCCAGGGTGCGGGCCCACTCGTACAGGCTCGGGCCCGGTACCGACGGGCCCGCGCACGGCACGCTGTCGTCGGTGAACAGGGTCACCTGGGAGGCCACCGTGTTCATCAGCAGCTCGGCCGGCTGGTCGGTGCGCCACACCGCGCCCGGTCCCGGCGGGTACGGGTCGACGAGATGGACCACGACCGGGCGGCCGGCCTCCCCCGCGTTGGCGCGGAGCCGCTCCAGGACCGACAGCCCGCGCGGACCGGCGCCGACCACGCACACGACGACGGCCTCGCGGGTGTCACCCGTGGAACCCGGTTCAGGTCCGGCCGTCATTCCTCACCCAGCCCGTTACGCCAGCTCGGCCGCTGCGGCTTCCAGCCAAGTTCCGTACGCGCGCGGGCATTTGACGCGCCCACCGCCGAGGTGAGCTGGTGGGCCATGAACCAGCCGAGCAACTGGGGTGCCGTCGTCGCGGGGATCACGCGCGGCGCCGGGGCGTCCAGCGCACGGGCGAAGTGGGGCAACCACTGGGCGGCCTGGGCGGGTTCGTCGTCCGTGATGTGGAAGGTACCGGTGACCTCGGACTCCACGGCCGCCACCGCCGCCCCCACGGCATCCTCCACATGCAGGAACGAGGTGATCCCGGCCCCGCCCTCGGGCAGCGGGAACCCGCCCGACAGCACCCACTGCGCGCTCCCGCCGGTACGGGCGTACGCGGTGCCGGGGCCGTACAGCGACCCGTACCGCAGCACCACACCGCTCAACTCGGCCGAAGTATTGAGCACTTGGTCCTCCAGCTCGGCGATCGCCCGTACCGTGGCCGACCAGCCGGGGTCCGGGGCGTCCACGTACAGCGGGGCGTCCTCGTCGACGGCCAGGTCCGCGTTCGGCGCGGCGGCGAAGGCGATGGACTGGGCGACCAGCCGCCGGGCACCGGCCGCGCGGGCCGCCGCGACCAGGTTGGCGGTGCCCTCGGTGCGCAGTCGCGCGGTCCGGGCGAACGCCTCCGGGGGGTTGTCGAACATGTCCCGCAGCGCCGTCAACTGGTGCACGACCACCTCGGGTTGGGCCTCCGACACGGCGGCCGACAGCGCTTCGCGGTCGAGGACGTCGGCGACCACGATCGCGTCCGCCTCCGGAGCACGGGCCAGGGACTCCTCCCGTACCAGCGCGCTCACCTGATGGCCCCGGGACCGCAGCGCGCCCACCAGGGGACGGCCGACCACTCCGGTGGCTCCCGCGACAAGTATCCGCATGGTGTTCAGTCCTCCGTACCGTCGTGAACAAGGGGTGCGACAAAAAGCTCAACTGGGAGTGCTGCAAGGGGTGTTCGTACGCGCATCAGCAGGCGGCAGGCCTTGTCGCCGTCGCGCAGGCAGGCCTCGGCGCGGTTCTCCGTCAAGGTGACGCCGAGGCCTTCCGACCAGCCCGCGTGGATGTCGGTGCACGGGCAGCGGTAGCCGTCCAGTGAACCGGCCATCCGCACCATGGTGATGGCGAAGCTGCGGCGCAGGGTGAGGACGATCAGGCCGTCCCGCTCCGTCACGTCCTCGACCGCCGTGGAGGCGTTGCGCAGTTCCGGCGGGAACATACGGTCGCCGCAGTCGTCGTAGCGGCGCCGGAGTTCCTCCAGGTCCTTGCCGGTGTCGCCGGTGTCGGGGAGGGGTCCGGCGAGGCGGCCGACGCGCTGGCCGACGTGCGTCGCGACCTTGCGCAGCGCCTCCGCGTTCAGCTCGTTGGCGGCCTCCTGCCCGAACCGGCTCGCCACCGCCTGGTACCAGTTCGCGTCGTGCTGCCACCACAGCCGGTACGCCTCACTCGCGCGGGCGCGGTGGTTGACCTCATCGGCAGCGGCGCCCGTGCTCATCGTGGCTCCTTGGCCGGGGTGGTGGTGAAGCGGTCGCGCATCACGCGTTTGAGGACCTTGCCGGTGGCGCCCTTGGCGACGTCGTCGGGTCGCATGCGCAGAGCGCGGGTGACCGGGGGGAATCCGGCGGACCGGAGGACGGTGTTCACGCGGGCGGTCAACTCCACGTCGGTGACACACTCTTCGGCCTGATCCTCATCCGTCGCTGCCTCGTCGGCGAGTTGGAGGAGGGCGTACGCCTCCGCGACTCCGTCGCCGTCCCAGTCCGCGCGGACGCCGTCCTCGGCGACCCCGACGATCGTGCAGTCGGCCAGCTCGGGGAGTTCGCGCAGCAGGAGTTCCTCGGTGCGGGTGCTGAAGACGACACCGGAGGGGGTGCGGATCGCGTCCGGGACGCGGTCCAGGTGGTAGAAGTTGCCGTCCTCGTCCTGGTGGGCGAGGTCGCCGGTGAGCCAGTAGCCGCCGAGGCGCATCCGGTTCCAGGTCAACGAGTCGTTCCAGTAACCCGGTGTGAGAGTAGGGGACTTGAGGCCGAGGCGGCCGATCTCGCCGGGCGGCAGCGGGGTGCCGTCCTCGGCGAGTACCGCGGCCTCGGCGAAGCTGATCGGTCTGCCGACGCAGCGCGAGTAGGCCGAGGTGTCCTTGGTGTGCCGGTTGTGGAAGACGGAGTAGCCGGCCTCGGAGGAGCCGAGCCCGTCGACGAAGACGGAACCGTCGAGACGGACGCGCCGCAGATCCCTGCCGACGGTCCGGTGACTGCCGTGCCGTACGAGGGCCCGGATGTGCGCCTCGTGCGCCGCGTCCCCGGTGTTGAACCACACCTGCACGCTGGACAGGTCGCGGTCCGCCAGATCCTCGGCGGTGGCCATCTCGCCGAAGGTCCCCGCGAAGGCCAGCACGGTGGTGGGCCTGAACTCCTCGATGGCGTCCAGTACTTCGGCGCCGCGCTGGCTGGACAGCAGCTTGATGCCGGTGCCCAGGAGAAGGCAGTACAGCAGCGTCGCCACCATCGCGTTGTGGGCGCCGGGCAGTCCGACCAGGGTGCGTTCCATGTCGGTGCCGGTGGAGTAGCGCAGGCGGTGCAGTTGCGCGTACATCAGCGTCTGGTGGGTGTGCGGAACTCCCTTGGGCATACCGGTGGTTCCGGACGAGTGCGAGATGAGCACCGGGTCCGTGGGGTCGTGGCGGTACGGGTAGGAGGGCGGGAGCGAGGCGCGGTGTTCGGGGCGGATGTCGGCGGCGGTCGCGCAGAAGCCGAGCGCGGATCCGGGTTCCGTCAGTACGTCGTGGTGCGCGCGGTCCGTGAAGGCACCCACGGCGCCCTGCCGTCGTACGTACTCCCGCGCGATGTCGGGCGGCAGGTTGCCGTTGACGAACGACGGGATCGCGCCGAGGGACGTCAGCGCCAGGAAGTTCACCGCGAACTCGGCGCTGGAGTGGGAGTGGATGGCGACCGGGTCGCGGGGACGGACACCCTGGGCCGCATACCAGCCGGCGTACGTCTCGGTGATCTCCGCCAGCTCCCCGAGTGTAAGCCGGGTGGGACAACTGCCGTCGGGGGCAGGCCAGTTGCCGTCCACGCGGAGGACGACCTCGTCGCGTGGACGGTCGTACGCCGTCAGCCGCGCCAGGACGTTTCCGGCGCCCAGGGTGGGGTCGGAGCAGATCCGGGCCCGCTCCTGCCTACTGATGAGCATGGGTATGGCTTTCCGTGTCGGTGTGCGTGGAGGTGGCGGTGCGGTGGGCGGTGGCCAGCTCGAACAAGGGCTGTATGCCGCCGAGTTGGCCGGTCGCTGATGCGGGAGAGCTGATCGGCACCTGTGCCCCGGCGGTGGTGGCCGGGTCGTCCTCGGGACGGCCGAGCAGTAGCGCCGCCGCCAGGCCCGCGGACTCGGGGAGGTCCGGTACCGCGTGTTCGCTGTTCGTCGCCGCCAGTTCGCGGTGCACGGCGGTCACGCGTTCGCCGCCGCCCAGCTCCACGGCCAGCACCAGGACGCGTTCCAGTTCGGGGTCCTCCAGCAACAGGTCGGCCATGGCCAGGAGTTCGGTCAGCGCGTCGGTGAAGGTGGAGATGCTGAACATCTGGCCGGTGATGCCGAACTCCCGACTCATGTGCCCCAGCACGGAGTTGGCGGTGGCCTGCATGAACAGCAGCGGGTTGTGGACCCGCCCGGACACCATGCGCGAGCTGGCCAGGTCGGCCGTGGTGGTGTCACCCGCCAGGCCGGCCAGCACCACGGCGGTACGGTCGCCGTCCCCGGGGCGCGCGGTCAGACACCGGTCGCTCACCTCGTACGCCAGCGGACTGAACGCCGACTCCACGAAGCCGGGCAGCTTCGGCAGCTCGATGTCGCCGGCCCGGCCGGTGCCGTGGGTCGCGGTGGCGGCGGCGAGGACCGCGAGGGAGGAACGGAGCGCGGGCTCACGGATCGTGGTCACGGCCGCTCCAGGACGAGTGCGGTGTTGGCGCCCCCGAAGGCGGCGTTGACGGTGAGGGCCCGGTGGGGATCGGCCGGGCGCGGCTCGTTCGGTACGTAGTCGAGGTCGCACTCCGGGTCGGGGCCGGCGTATCCGGCGGTCGGCGGGAGTACGCCGTCCAGCAGGGCCAGCATCGTGATCACGAATTCCACGACGCCCGCGGCCTCCAGAAGGTGGCCGGTGGTGCTCTTGGTCGAGCTGACCGGGATCGACTCGGCATGCTTGGGGAACGCGGCGCGCAGGCCCCGGGTCTCGGCGCCGTCGTTGTACCTGGTGCCGGTGCCATGGGCGTTGACGTATCCGAGGGTCGCCCCGTCCGGGTCCCCGGCCTGCCGCATCGCCTGCCGGGCGGCGCGGGCGAGACCGGCGCCCTCCGGGTGCGGCTGGGCGATGTGGTGGGCGTCGGTGGCGGCACCCCAGCCGACGACGGACACCAGCGGCCGGGCCCCGCGCCGCCGGGCGTGCCCGGCCGACTCCAGTACGACGGCGGCGACCCCGTCGCCCAGCAGCAGCCCGCTGCGCCCGGCACTGAACGGCCGCACCATGCCGTCCCGCGACAGCGCCCGCCCGGAGTCGAACTTCCCGAAGGTCTCCTCCTCGACCAGATACCCACCAGCGCAGACGACGGTCTCGACCCGCCCCGAGGAGATCAGCCGACACCCATGAATGATCGCGGCGGCGGAAGCGACACAGGCATTGGTGAAGGCCAGCCGGCTCCCGGTCAGCCCCAGGTCACCGGCCAACACTTCGGCGAGCTGGGCGGGCACGGCATCGGCGAGCCCTTTCAACTCCGTTGCGGGAGGCGCCCCGACAGAGGCGCGGGGCTGTGACATTCGCGGCTCCGCCGCGTGGGCGCGACCAGCCACAACGGACCCGC
>NZ_LIQQ01000278.1 GCF_001418565.1 Streptomyces graminilatus
GACCCCCACCAAGTCGCCGACCCCCACCCCGACGGACGGCGGCCAGACGGACTTCCCCGGGAAACTCGTCCAGGTCCCGTACAAGTGTGTGACGCCCATCGGTGAGAAGGACGTGACGTCCCCCATCCAGATCAACGCCCGTAAGAACGGCGGGAGTTACGACATCACGGTCCAGTTCAAGGGCTCGGTGATGAACAGCCCGGCGGACCTCCCGGCGAACTCGGTGAAGCCCGCCATGGACGTCGTACTGGGCGGGGCCGACAAGGGCAAGGTCCATGTGGTCGGCCCGGCCAACACGGACCCGATCAAGACCGGCGACCCCATGACGATCTCCGACATGACGGGCACCTACAAACCCGGCGCGACCGGTGAATCGACCCTGGCACCAGGCGTGTTGACGGTGAGCGCCCTCGGCACCACGACCACCTGCACCCCGTCCGAGTCGATGGTCTCCCTGACCCTGAACACGGAGGAGCAGGCGAGCGGCGCGTCGGGCGGTTCCTCGACATCGGGCGGCACGACGTCCGGATCGGGCGGTACGTCGACCACCGGCGGCCTCGCCAACACGGGCGCCGGGAACAACGGCGCCCTGAAGGCGCTGGGACTGGTGTCCGGAACGGTGATCCTGGCGGGCGTGGCGGTGTTCACGTTCATGCCGGGGCGGCGGCGCATGCGCTGACCTGCGACGTCGGGACCCCGCCCCGGAGCGTGTCGCCGTGGGCGGGGTCCGGCGTTCGCCGCCGTTTGCGGTGCCGTCGGCTCATGTGCCGCTGTGCTCGTCCAGCAGGTGGGCGCGCAGCCGTACGTTCGAGTCGCTGACCGCGCTGTAGTCGAACTCGGCCCGCGCGGCGCTGCGGCGTGCGGCGAATCCCCGGCAGGTCTCGCAGCCGTCCACGGGCGCGGGCGGGCGGTACTCCTCGTAGGAGGGACCGACCGGTCGGCGCGATGTCATGGCGCACACTCCCGTCCGTGTCTGTCGTGCTCCATCAACTCGCGCTCGCAGTCGCCGACTTCGCCCGTACGCCCGGCTGCCCTGGCGGCGTCCCGCTGCGCGGCCAGGGCCTCGCACACGTCGCAGGGCGGCGCCGGAGCGGTCGCGGGGGCCGAGGCTGCCGTGTTCACGACGACCACCGCGCGAGCGCGGCTTCCAGGGATCGCAGCACCTCGGGGGTCGGCGCCGCCCAGGCACCGGACGGCGTCCAGGAAGGGGCGGGCACGGCGCGGCGGTCGGTGGTGCGCAGGCGGCGGGGGAGACGGGGGAGGGAGGTCGTCGTCATACGGGTCACTCCTCGGGTGGAGGTTCCGGCGATAACCTGTGCTGCGTGCGGTCGCCGGATTACGTTGCGTGTTCAGGTACGACGAGCATGCCGCCTCAGTGAGGCGGAAACGGGGTGGACAGGGCCGGAGTTCCACGTTCGGCGGGACGCATTTCCACTGCTCCGCCCACCAACCCACATCCCCCCACAGTTGCCGTAGGGAGTCCGAGATGTCGCCACGACGCACCGTGACGAGCCGCAGCCAGGAGCCGCGTGTGCGGTTCGCCGAGGAACTGAAGGCGTTGCGGGAGAAGCGCGGGGACAGCCTGCGCCAGCTCAGCGAGAAGTTGGGCTGGGACTTCTCACTGTTCGGCAAGATGGAGAACGGCCACACCCTGGGCGGCGCGGACGTGGTCCAGGCGCTCGACCAGTACTTCGGCGCGGACAGGTTCCTGGTGGCGCTGTGGGAACTGGCGCTGGGCGACCAGACCCAGTACAAGCCCCAGTACCGTACGTTCTTCCAGTTGGAGGCCGAGGCGCTCAGCATGTGGCACTTCGGGTTGAACAGCGTCCCCGGCGTGTTGCAGACCCGGGAGTACGCGGCCGAGGTGCTCGCGGCGGGCGGTATGCAGGGCGAGGAACTGGCTCGCCACGTCGAGGCACGAATCAACCGTGGCGCGATGCTCGTGGCGGAGGACGCGCCGCGATTTCGCACGATTCTCTACGAGTCGGTGCTGAGGCTGCGGCTGCGGGACGAGAAGGTGTGGCGCGAGCAACTGGAGCATCTGCTGGACATGTCCGAGCGCCCGAACGTGACTGTGCAGGTACTGCCGTTCAGCGTCGGGCCGTTCGCCATGATGAACACGGATGTGATGTTCCTGCAGCCCGCGGACGGTCGCTCCGTGGCCTACACGGAGAACGATCTGCGAGGCGAAATCATCGTCGAAGCAAGCCAGATCGAGCGTCTGCAGTCCGCATACGATGCGATGCGTGACATGGCATTGTCCCCGGCCAGGTCGCGGCAGTTCATCGTAGCGATGCTGGAGGAAGCGGAATGCGATCCATCGACTTGAGTGCCGTGATGTGGCGCAGGAGCAGCTACAGCAACACCGACGCCGGCCAGTGCCTCGAAGTCGCCGACGACCTCTCCGCCGTCCCCGTCCGCGACTCGAAGACCCCCGATGGCCCCGCGCTCATACTCGGGGCCACCGCCTGGACCTCGTTCGTCACCGCCGTGCGCCGCGAAGACCTCCCCGGCTGCTGACGGAACGTACGGGAACCGTCAGTTCACGCTTCCCATCAGCGACTTCACCCTGCCCCGGTACCCCCACACCGCCGCGCCCGCCAGTACGGCCAGCACCGCCTCCAGGGCCACCACGCCCGTACGGTCGAGGTTGACGCCCGCGACGGAGAGCAGGCCGGTCGTCGCGTCGCCCGCCGTGACCGCCAGGAACCAGACGCCCATCATCCGGGAGGCGTACTTCGCCGGGGCCATCTTGGTCGTGACCGACAGCCCGACCGGGGAGAGGGTCAGTTCCCCGACCGTCTGGACGAAGTAGATCGCCACGATCCACATCGCCGCCGCCTTGTGCCCGCCCCCGGCGATCGTCAGCGGGGCCAGGAACAGGAAGAACGAGACGCCGATCAGGACCAGGCCCGACGAGAACTTCACGATCGTGCTCGGCTCGCTGCCGCGCCGGTTCAGCGCCAGCCAGAACCACGCGAAGACCGGAGCCAGCGCCATGATCAGCACCGGGTTCACCGACTGGTACCAGGAGACCGGGAACTCCCAGCCGAGGACGGTGTTCTCGGCGTTCTTGTCCGCGAAGATCGACAGGGTGGTGGAGCCCTGGTCGTAGATCATCCAGAAGACGGCGGCGGCCACGAAGAACCAGATGTACGCCGACATCGACGACTGCTCGGGCCCGCTGAGATCCTTGTCGCGCTTGATCCGGACCAGCACGATCACCGGCACGACCAGGCCGAGCGTGATCAGCGGAACCATCACCCAGTTCAGCGTGTAGTGGCCGGAGAGGCCGACGGCCGTGTAGAAGACGGCCGCGATGCCCGCCCAGAGGGCCGCCCTGCGCAGCGCCGTGGACTTCTCGGCGGCGGACAGCGGGGTCGGGACGACGCTCGAACGCGCGTCCAGGTGACGGCTGCCCAGCAGGAACTGGGCGAGACCGAGCGCCATGCCGAGCGCGGCGAGGGCGAAGCCGATGTGCCAGTTGACCTTCTCGCCGATCGTGCCGATGACCAGCGGCGCGGCGAAGGCGCCGAGGTTGATGCCCATGTAGAAGACGGTGAAGCCGCCGTCGCGACGCGGGTCGTCCGGACCGTCGTACAGGTGGCCGACCATGGTGGAGATGTTGGCCTTCAGCAGGCCCGAGCCGATCGCCACGAGCGCGAGACCGGCGTAGAAGGTGCCCGCCGTCGGCAGGGCCAGCGTCAGATGGCCGAGCATGATGACGGAGCCGGCCACGGCGACGGTCCTGCGCGGGCCCCAGACGCGGTCGCCGAACCAGCCGCCGGGCAGGGCGAGCAGGTACACGAGGGAGACGTAGACGGAGCCGATCGCGGTCGCGGCGGGCACACTGAGGTGCAGTCCGTTCGGTGCGATCAGATACAGCGGGAGCAGCGCCCGCATGCCGTAGTACGAGAACCTCTCCCACATCTCGGTCATGAAGAGGGTGGCCAGTCCGCGGGGGTGGCCGAAGAAGGACCGTGGGGAACCGGTGGTGCCCGGTATGGGGGATTCCTTCGTCAGGCTGGACGCCATGGGTCGTTCGTTCCTTGCTGGTCGGGGCGCACAAAAAGGACCTTCAGCGGAAAACTCGCCAAAGGTCCACAGGTGCCATTAAGGGCTTGCTTTCACCATACGACAGTTCACAGTCGTAAATGGAAGCACTTGAGATGTGAATCACAGGTGGGGCAGGGATATCGGTCGTCCATTCCAAGGTAAGAGGCGGGAAAGCCACGTACAGGCACGGCTTCGGGTGCCGGGGTGCGGTGGGTACCGGGCCCGCCGTTCCGGGTTCCCCCGTCCCGGCGTCCGAAGGTAAGAACCGGGAGCGACTGGTCACACCCCGGCGGGTGTCCGGGGCGGTCTACCATCAGTTCATGACCCGTGTACTGCTCGCCGAGGACGACGCGTCCATCTCGGAGCCGCTGGCCCGCGCACTGCGCAGGGAAGGCTACGAGGTCGAGGTGCGCGAGGACGGACCGACCGCGCTCGACGCAGGCATCCAGGGTGGTATCGACCTGGTCGTGCTCGACCTGGGACTGCCCGGCATGGACGGCCTCGAAGTGGCCCGTCGGCTGCGTGCCGAGGGGCTGACCGTCCCCATCCTCATCCTGACCGCGCGCGCCGACGAGGTGGACACCGTTGTCGGCCTCGACGCGGGCGCCGACGACTACGTCACCAAGCCCTTCCGGCTCGCCGAACTGCTCGCCCGCGTCCGGGCCCTGCTCCGGCGCGGCGCGTCCGAGCCGCAGCAGCCGCCCGCGACGCACGGCGTGCGCATCGACGTCGAGTCGCACCGCGCGTGGATGGGCGACGAGGAACTCCAGCTCACCGCCAAGGAGTTCGACCTGCTGCGGGTGCTCGTGCGGGACGCGGGGCGGGTCGTCACCCGTGACCAGCTGATGCGTGAGGTGTGGGACACCACGTGGTGGTCGTCGACGAAGACGCTCGACATGCACATTTCGTGGCTGCGGAAGAAGCTGGGGGATGACGCGGCGAACCCGCGATACATCGCCACTGTGCGTGGTGTGGGTTTTCGGTTCGAAAAGAGTTAGTCGACTACGCGCGTAACCCTTCCAGGGGGGTGCGGTGTTGGTGCGTGGTGGTCGGCTGCCGGCCGGTGGGGGCCGGCCGCGCAGTTCCCCACGCCCCTGGGGTGGGGCGCTGCGCGCCACCACCCCAGGGCACACGCGTCGTGTTGGAGACATAGCCCGGAGGGGCCTGTGCGTCGTCGTCTTATTCAGTCCACGCTCGCTGTCGTGCTCGTGGTCATCGCCGTGTTCGGGGTGTCGCTCGTCATCGTCGAGACGCGGACGATCAGCACGAGCGCGCAGGAGCGGGTGGACTCCGAGGCCGTACGGCTGGCCAGCATCGTGGACAGCCGCATACTCGGCGACGAACAGATCAACGAGAAGGTGCTCGGCGGCCTCGTCACCGGCGACCGGTACGCCGTAGTGCGTATCCCCCACCGCGCGCCGGTCGAGGTCGGGGTGCAGCCCGTGGGTGACGTCATCTCCGCCGAGGAGGACGGCGAGGAGGGCGAGACGGTCCGGGTCGAGGAACCCCGCTCCTCCGTGACCCGTGAGGTCGGCCGCACCCTGCTGATCATCGGCGCCGTCGCGCTGCTCGCCGTCATCGCCGCCGTCCTGCTCGCCGTACGGCAGGCGAACCGGCTCGCCTCGCCGCTCACCGACCTCGCCGAGACCGCCGAACGCCTCGGCTCGGGCGACCCGCGACCCCGGCACAAGCGGTACGGCGTCCCGGAGCTCGACCGGGTCGCGGATGTGCTGGACAGCTCGGCGGAACGTATCGCCCGGATGCTCACCGCCGAACGCCGGCTGGCGGCGGACGCCTCCCACCAACTGCGCACGCCCCTCACCGCCCTCTCCATGCGCCTTGAGGAGATCACCCTCACCGACGACCCGGACACGGTGAAGGAGGAGGCCACGATCGCGCTCACGCAGGTCGAACGCCTCACGGACGTCGTCGAACGGCTGCTCACCAACGCCCGCGACCCGCGCACCGGCTCCGCCGTCTCCTTCGACCTCGACGAGGTCATCCAGCAGCAGCTCGCCGAGTGGCGCCCCGCCTACCGCAGCGCGGGCCGGGCCATAGTCAGCTCCGGCAAACGGAATCTTCAGGCCGTCGGCACACCGGGCGCGGTCGCCCAGGTGCTGGCCGCCCTGATCGAGAACTCCCTCATGCACGGTGGCGGCACGGTCGCCCTGCGCACCCGTGTCATCGGCAACCAGGCGGTGATCGAGGTCACGGACGAGGGTCCGGGTGTCCCCGCCGACCTCGGCGCCCGGATCTTCGAGCGCGCGATCAGCGGCCGCAACTCCACGGGCATCGGCCTCGCGGTCGCCCGCGACCTCGCGGAGGCCGACGCGGGCCGCCTGGAGATGCTCCAGGCCCAGCCCCCGGTCTTCGGCCTCTTCCTCTCCCGAACCCCCCCGAAGAGACCCCAGACCGACGAGGAGGAGCGAACGGTCCGCTAGGAGCTTCGAGGGGCGCGGGGAACTGCGCGACGACCCACGACGGCGCGGCTTTTGAGGGGCGCGGGGAACTGCGCGACCAGCCACGACGGCGCGTCAGCCGACACACAACCCCCCGCGGCCCAGCCACAACGGCGCGTCAGCCGACACGTAACCCCCCGCGGCCCAGCCACAACGGCACGTCAGCCGACACACAACCCCTCGCGGCACAGCCAGAGCGGCGCTCAGCCAACCCGCTGTCGCTGATTCCGCCCCGCCGGAGCCGCCCCACCCCCGCGGAGCGACTCCTCCTCCCGAGAGGGAACCGCCCGGAACACCCACGTCCGGTACGACCAGAACCGGAACAGCGTCGCGACGCCGATCCCCACGAACTTGAAGACGTTGTTCTCCAGCGGGCTGTCCAGCCCGAAACCGTACGTCGCCGTGTAGAGCACACCGTTCTCGATGACCAGCCCGACCGCGCTGAACAGCAGGAACAGCGTTAGTTCCTTCGTACGGCCGCTCTTGTCACGGTCACGGTAGGTGAAGTAACGGAAGCCGATGTAGTTCGTGCAGATCGCAACGACCGTGGCGATCACACTGGCGCGGACCACCGGGAGGTCGGTCGTGCCGCGCACCAGGTTGAACACGAGCAGATTGACGAGCACCCCGGCCGCGCCCACCGCCCCGAACTTCGCCACCTCGGCCGCGAGCCGCTCGAACCGCCGGCGTACGGAGCTTCGGGACGTCGTCCGGGATGTCGTCCGGGACGCCGTACGAGGCCCGTCGGAACCACCTTCGGTGCCAGGTGCGGAACCATGGTCCATGGTCTGTCGGCCCCTGTCTGTGGGATCGCGGTGTGGTCGTGGTCCGGGTCGCGATGTGGTCGTTGTGTGGTCGAGGTGTCGGTTTTCGTCAACCCAGCCATGCTAACCACCCCCTATGGGGCTCGCCCGCGCACACCGGGCGACAGGCGCGCAATCAGGCCGGGATGGCCGGGCCGATACTCTTGCAGGGTGACGTTCCCGGTAGTCGGCATGGTCGGCGGGGGGCAGCTCGCTCGTATGACACACGAGGCGGGCATCCCGCTCGGCATCAGGTTCAAGCTTCTCAGTGACACCCCGCAGGAATCCGCGGCGCAGGTCGTCGGTGATGTCGTCCTAGGCGACTACCGCGACCTGGAGACGCTGCGCGCGTTCGCGCAGGGGTGCGATGTGATCACTTTCGATCACGAGCACGTCCCGACCGAGCATCTTCGGGCGCTGGAGGCGGACGGTATCCCCGTCCGCCCCGGCCCCGACGCGCTCGTGCACGCCCAGGACAAGGGCGTGATGCGGGCGAGGCTCGACGAGATCGGCGTGCCGTGCCCACGGCACCGGATCGTGGCGGACCCCGCCGACGTCGTCGCCTTCGCGGCCGAGGGGGATGGCTTCCCGGTCGTCCTCAAGACGGTCCGCGGCGGCTACGACGGCAAGGGCGTGTGGGTCGTCAGGTCCGAGGCGGAGGCCGCCGACCCCTTCCGGGCCGGCGTGCCGGTCCTGGCCGAGGAGAAGGTCGACTTCGTACGGGAACTGGCGGCGAACGTCGTCCGCTCCCCGCACGGCCAGGCCGTCGCGTACCCGGTGGTCGAGTCGCGACAGGTCGACGGCGTGTGCGACACCGTCATCGCGCCCGCGCCCGGCATCAGCGAGGAGCTGACCCTCCAGGCCACGGAACTGGCCCTGCGCATCGCCAAGGAACTCGGCGTCGTCGGCCACCTGGCCGTCGAACTGTTCGAGACCTCCGACGGCCGCATCCTGGTCAACGAACTGGCGATGCGCCCGCACAACTCGGGCCACTGGACCCAGGACGGCGCGATCACCAGCCAGTTCGCCAACCACGTCCGCGCGGTCCTCGACCTCCCGCTCGGCGACCCGCGCCCGCGCGCCAAGTGGACGGTCATGGCGAACGTCCTCGGCGGCGACTTCCCCGACATGTACTCCGCGTACCTGCACTGCATGGCCCGCGACCCCCAACTGAAGATCCACATGTACGGCAAGGACGTGAAGCCCGGCCGCAAGGTCGGCCATGTCAACACCTACGGCGACGACCTGGACGACGTGCTGGAGCGCGCCCGTCACGCAGCCGGATATCTGAGAGGGACCATTACCGAATGAGCCTCGTTGCCGGCCCCGTCGTGGGCATCGTCATGGGTTCGGACTCCGACTGGCCCGTCATGGAGGCCGCCGCGCAGGCACTCGACGAGTTCGAGATCGCGTACGAGGTCGATGTCGTCTCCGCGCACCGCATGCCGCACGAGATGATCGCGTACGGCGAGCACGCCGCCGAGCGCGGTCTGAAGGCGATCATCGCGGGCGCGGGCGGCGCGGCCCACCTGCCCGGCATGCTCGCGTCGGTGACCCCGCTCCCGGTGATCGGTGTCCCGGTCCCGCTGAAGTACCTGGACGGCATGGACTCGCTGCTGTCGATCGTGCAGATGCCGGCGGGCGTGCCGGTCGCCACGGTCTCGGTCGGCGGCGCGCGCAACGCGGGCCTGCTGGCGGCCCGTATCCTCGCCTCGCACGACGAGGAACTCCTCGGCCGCATGCGGGAGTTCCAGCAGGACCTGAACGACCAGGCCACCGAGAAGGGCAAGCGGCTGCGCGCCAAGGTCGAGAGCGGCGCGGGCGGCGGCAGCGGCTTCGGCTTCGGGAAGTGACGCGGGAAGTGACGTCCGTGAGCTCTCTGGAGCAAGC
The DNA here is from genome assembly GCF_001418565.1 of Streptomyces graminilatus. Lineage (GTDB taxonomy): Bacteria > Actinomycetota > Actinomycetes > Streptomycetales > Streptomycetaceae > Streptomyces > Streptomyces graminilatus. The sequence goes on from NZ_LIQQ01000278.1 coordinate 9,209, forward strand.
CCGGCAACTCCTGCGCGAGTTCCCGGTCGTCGACGGCCACAACGACCTCCCGTGGGCGCTGCGCGAGCAGGTCGGCTACGACCTCGACGCCCGCGACATCGCCACCGCCCAGCACGCCCACCTGCACACCGACATCCCGCGCCTGCGCGAGGGCGGGGTCGGTGCGCAGTACTGGTCGGTGTACGTCCGCTCGGACCTCCCGGACGCGGTGCCCGCGACCCTCGAACAGATCGACTGCGTACGTCAGTTGATCGCGCGGTACGGCGACGAGCTGCGCCCCGCCCTGACGGCGGCCGACATGGAGGCGGGCCGGCGTGAGGGCCGTATCGCCTCCCTCATGGGCGCCGAGGGCGGCCACTCGATCGCCAACTCCCTGGGCACCCTGCGGGGGTTGTACGACCTGGGCGTGCGCTATCTGACCCTCACCCACAACGACAACGTGGCGTGGGCGGACTCGGCGACGGACGAGCCGGTCGTCGGCGGCCTGTCGGCCTTCGGCCGCGAGGTGGTGAGGGAGATGAACCGCCTGGGCATGCTGGTCGACCTGTCGCATGTGGCCGCGACGACGATGAACCACGCCCTGGACACGTCGGTGGCGCCGGTGATCTTCTCCCACTCGTCCTCGCGCGCGCTGTGCGACCACCCGCGCAACATCCCGGACGACGTGCTGGAGCGCCTGCCCGGCAACGGCGGCATGGCGATGGTGACGTTCGTACCGAAGTTCGTCCTCCAGGCAGCCGTCGACTGGACGGCGGCGGCGGACGACAACATGCGCGCCCACGGCTTCCACGCCCTCGACACCACCCCCGAGGCGATGAAGGTCCACCGGGCCTTCGAGGAGACGAACCCGCGCCCGGTCGCCACGGCCGCGACGGTCGCCGACCACCTGGACCACATGCGCGAGGTGGCCGGCATCGACCACCTGGGCATCGGCGGCGACTACGACGGCACGGCCTTCACCCCGGACGGCCTCAGCGACGTCTCCGGCTACCCGAACCTCATCGCCGAACTCCTCGACCGAGGCTGGTCAAAACCGGACCTGGCCAAGCTGACCTGGGAGAACGCGGTACGGGTACTGGGCGCGGCGGAGGACGTGGCCCGCGAGGAACAGGGCAGACGGGGTCCCTCCAACGCGACCCTGGAGCGACTGGACGGCTGAACCCGCCCGATCCTCGAACTCCTGGTGGGCGGGCGGACGGGCGCCCAGGGCACGGCATACCCCCGAACGCCCCACCCACCAGGAAGCGCCCTCTCCGGCGTGCGACGGTGGCCGTATTGCGATCACGAGGTAGATCACGACGTACGGAGCCCGTCATGGCCGATCTACAGGACGAACTGCACACCACAGCCGAGGTCGGACCACTCGACCCGTCGGCCCCACCGCCCCTTGCCCTGCCGGAGTCCGACGGGCAGTCCGACGACGGAATCGGGTCGGTGCTCGGACTCCCGCCCCTGTCCGACGCGGGGGGCGATGGCGATCCGGACGCCGCCCCCATCGACCGCGCGCACGCCGTCCTCGCCGAGCATCCCGTCGCCGACGGCTACAGCGGGCTGCCCTGGGCGTTGCGGCACCTGCCCTGGTACGACCTGGAGCTCGGTGAGAGCACCATCGACACCGATGTGCCCCGGATGCGACGCGGCCACGTGGGCGCTCTGTTCTGGGCGCTGCACCTGCCCGACGGGCTCACCGGTGACCGCGCCGTCGGTGCCACCCTGGAACAGCTCGACCTGGTCAGGACGGTCGCCCGCAGCCACCCCGAGGGGCTGCGGCTCGCGGGTACCGCCGGGCAGGTCACCGACGCCCGCAACTGCGGACGCGTCGCCATCGTGCTGGGGCCCGCCTCGGCCGCCGCGATCGACGACTCGATCGGGATCCTGCGCGTCCTGCACTCCCTGGGCCTGCGGGTGCTCACCCTGGCCGGGACGTCCTGGGCGAGCAAGGCCGGGCTCACCCGGTTCGGCGAGGAGGTGGTCCGCGAGATGAACCGCCTCGGCGTGCTCGCCGACCTCTCGGGCGCCTCCCCGGCCACCACCAGCCGCGCCGTCACCATCTCCAAGGCGCCGGTCCTGTGCACCCGCTCGGCGGCCCGCGCCCTGCGCCCACACCCCGCCAACCTGCCGGACGAGACACTCGCCGAGCTGGGCGCGGCCGGGGGCCTGTGCCTCGTACCGCTGACGGCCGAGCAGACCGGGCCGTCCGTCCGTGACGTCGCCGACCATCTCGACCACGTCCGCGCGATCGCGGGCCCGGAGTGCGTCGGCCTGTCCGGTACGTACGACTCGGGCATCGCCCACCCCCAGGAACTCGGCGACGCCTCCTGCTACCCGAACCTGATCGCCGAACTCCTGCGCCGAGGCTGGTCCGAGCCCGACATCGGGCTCCTCACCTGGGGCAACGTCCAACGCGTGCTGCGCTGCGCCGACTTCACGGCCAAGGCCGCCCAGCAGCGCCGGGAGCCGTCCACGGCCCGGATCGCCCACCTCGACGGCTGACCCGGCTTCAGGGCCGGTGGCTCGGGGTTCTTGGTCCGGCAGGGGTGCGACCGTGCCCCGCCGGACCGGCGTGCGTTTGCCGTCGTTCAGCCCGCGCAGAGGCAGAACGGGTGCCCGGCCGGGTCCGCGTAGACCCTGAAGGAGCGGGCCCGGTCCTCCGTGTCCAGCGGCTTCGCGCCCAGCGCGAGCACCTCCCGCTCGGCCGAGTCCAGGTCGGCGACCGTCACGTCCAGATGGAACTGCTGCGAGCCGTCGGCCGACGGCCACTTCGGCGGTACGTAGCCGGGGGCGGCCTGGAAGGCCAGCTTCGGCCCGTCCGGGATCCGCAGGTCGATCCAGTCCTCCTCGACCTCGGGCGTGCCGCCCAGCAGCTCGGCGTAGAAGGCGGCGAGTAAGCCGGGGTCGGGACAGTCCAGGACGACGGTGTCGAACTTGGCGATGGCCATGGCTTCCTCCGTTGTTGCCTGTCACATGCTGTCTGTCACTGGTTACCTGTTGATGGGTCTCATCAGGTAACCTTTACGGTAGTGGTTACCCGATGCCCCTGCATAGGAGGTAACGCCAAGAGGTACCGTCAGCGGTATGAGCGAGAACGGGTCCGCGCCCGGAGGGCTGGCCCTCGTGGAGGCCCTGGTGAACACCAGGGACCTGGAAACGGGCCAGGACGCCCTGGACACCGCCGAGGGACGGGCCGCCCTGGGCATCGCGGAGACCGCCGGACGGGACCTCGCGGCCGTGAAGGAACTGCGCGAGTCGCTGCGGACCGTCTGCCTGGCCCACGCCGGACATCCACCGCACGAGGTCGTCACGCCCCTGGGGCGACTGCTGTCCCGCGCCCCGCTGCTGGTGACCGTCGACGAACGGGACGGCTCGGCCCGCCTGGCCGCCGCCGAGGAGGGCGCGCTGCTCTCCCGCGTGGCGGCGGCCGTCGCGGAGGCGCTCACCGACGGCACCTGGCTCCGCCTCAAGGCCTGTGAGCTGCCCGAATGCCACTGGGCGTACTACGACCGCAGCCCCGCCGGGCGCCGCCGCTGGTGCTCCATGTCGGTGTGCGGGGCGCGCGCCAAGATGCGGCGCTATCGCGCCAAGTAGCGGGTCCGGGTGAAGTGGCCTTCCAGGTCATGGCCGCCCGGGACGCGGAACGCGCCTCCCGACGCGTGGCCGGGTGTGGAGAATGAGGGCAGGCGCCGGCCCGGCCGACTGAGCCTCGGCCGGACCGGCGTCCCGGCTCGTTGTCCGGTGTACGCGCGTACGCGTTCGGCTCCGCTTCGGTACGGCGCCAGGGTTCTGTACTGTCTGTCCGGTATGGACGTCGGTGGCGTGAAACCGACGGCCGGCGGATGCGGACGCTCGGCGGGACTCCCGCCGGGCCGGACCGGAACGGACTGCCAGTGATCGGCGCGAGGGGTGCTGTGAGTGGTCTGCCGGCCCCGTTCACGAGTTTCGTGGGCCGGCGGGCGGAACTCGCCGAGGCCGGCCGCCTGCTGGGGACGGCCCGGCTGGTCACGCTGAAGGGCCCGGGCGGGGTGGGCAAGACCCGGCTCGCCCTGGAGGTGGCCGCCGGGTCGGCGAACACGTTCTCGGGCGTGTGGCTGGTGAACCTGGCGTCGGTGCACGAACCGTCGGCCGTGCCGGGCGCCGTCGCCGCCGCGCTGGGACTGGCCGACCTGGGCACCCGCAAGGTGGAGGAACTGCTCGCCGCGCACCTGTCCAGGAGACGGGTACTGCTGGTGCTGGACAACTGCGAGCACCTCGCACAGGCGTGCGCCGAACTGGTGCGCCACCTGCTGTCGGCCGCCCCCGAGCTGCGGATCCTGGCCACCAGCCGGGAGTCGCTCCAGCTCACCGGCGAACACGTCCTCGACGTCTCCTCGCTGCCCGCGGACGACGCGGCGGAACTGCTGCGCCGGCGGGCCGTCGCCGTGCGGCCCGGTTTCGAGGTCACCGACACCAACCGGCCCGTGGTGGCGAGGCTGTGCGCGGCCCTGGACGGGCTGCCGCTGGCGATCGAACTGGCCGCCTCCCGGCTGCGCACCCTCAGCGTCGAGCAGGCGGTGGAGCGCCTGGAGGACAGGTTCGCGCTGCTGACCGCGGGCAGCAGGACGGCCCAGCCCCAGCACCGCACCCTGCGCGCGGCGATCGACTGGAGCTGGGAACTGTGCGGCCACGAGGAACGGCTGCTGTGGGCCCGGCTGTCGGTGTTCGCCGGGAGCTTCACCCTGGAGGCGGCCGAGGGAGTGTGCGCGGGGGAGGGCATCGAAGAGCGCCAGGTACTGGACGTACTGGACCGGCTGGTCGCGCAGTCCCTGGTCGAGCACACGGAGCACACGGAGCCCGCCCAGCACACCGAGTACGCCCAGCACACCGAGTACGCCGAGCACACCGAGCCGACCCGGCAGACTGGGCACACCGGGACGAGCGAGCACACCGAAGCCGGCGGCACAGCCCGCTATCGGCTGCTGGAGACCATCCGCGCCTACGGCTCGGAGCACCTGGTGGCCTCGGGCGAGGAGCGGTGGGCCCGGCGCCGCCACCACGACTACTTCCACGCCCTCGCCGAGCGCCTCCACCAGGACTGGTTCGGGCCCCGCCAAGAAGAGATCCTGACCCGGCTGCGCGCCGAACACGCCAACCTGCTGGTGGCGCTGGAGTACCCGGGCGAGGCCGAGAAGGCGTCGCCGGAGGACCGTCGGACGCGGCTGGAGCTGGCCGGTGCGCTGCTCTACCACTGGGTGGCCGGCGGATTCCTCAGCGAGGGGCGGCGGCAACTGGAACGGGTGCTCAAGGCGGCACCGGAGCCGACGGCGGCCCGGGCCCGTGCCCTGCTGGCCGCCGCCTACGTGGTCGGGGAACAGTTCGACCTGGCGGCGGCCCAGCGGTGGCTGACGGAGGCGGGGGAGCTGGCCGGGCGGCTCGGTGAGCTGGGGGTGGCCGCGCATGTGCACGGCCACCTGGGAGTCTCCACGCTCTATGCGGGCGGCCCCACGGACCAGGCACTGTCCCGGATCGAACAGGCGGTCGCCGAGCACGAGGCGCTCGGCGACCGGTTCGGCGAGGTCACCTGGCGGTGCGCGCTGGCCATCGTCCAGACCGTCGTCGGGGACGCGCGGGCGCCGCGTACCAGCCGCCGGGCGCTCGCCGACACCCGGGCCCACGGGGAGCGGTGGGCCCGCGCCCACCTGCTGATGGTGCTCGGCCGCAGCGCCTGGGCCCAGGGCGACCAGCAGGAGGCCATGGCCCTGACCGTCTCCGCGATGGAGACGCTGCGGGGCTTCAGCGACACCCTCGGGGTGGCGAAGATGGTCGAGCAGCTCGCCTGGATCACCGCCTCGGACGGCGACCACCGGCGCGCCGGTCACCTCCTGGGCGTGGCCCGGTCGCTGCGCGAGGACGCCGGTACGTCCGTCGTCGCCGGTGACCCGAGGGACGAGGGGTACCACGCCGAATGCGAGGCCGACGTGCGGCGCGCGCTGGGCACGGCCGGGTACGAACAGGCGCTGGCCGAGGGCGCCGCGATCGCCTGCCCCGCCCAGGCCATCACCTGCGCACTCGCGGGCGCCCTGGACGACGCCCCCGACGCCGTACGCGATGGCGGCGCACCGGGCGGCGGCGCGCTTGGCGGCGGGGCACACGACGGTGGTGCCGGACCGGCCGGCCCACAGCCCCAGGCCGGCCCGCTGACCCGCCGGGAGCAGCAGGTCGCCGCCCTGGTCGCGGAGGGGATGACCAACCGGAAGATCGCCGGCGAGCTGGTGCTCTCGCAGCGCACGGTCGACGGGCACGTGGACCGTATCCTCGGCAAGCTCGGCTTCTCCCGCCGCGCCCAGATCGCCGCCTGGTGGGCCCGCAACCACATGCCCGGCCAGAATCACCCGCCCAACCCGAATCACCCGCCGGGCCAGAACCGACCGCCCGGCCGGAACCGACTGCCCGGCCGATAGGAATCGGGTACCTACCCCCGTAGAACTACCCATGTCACGAAACCTGGCGCCGATTACCCTTGTGCCACGTGATCCCCAGTGGTTCGGCGCGGCACCGCTACGGAATCGGAGTCCTCCGGGACGTCCGTAACGCGCGAGGTGAAGCGTGACCGCCCTGACCCCCGCCCCGGGCAACCTGCCCGCACCCTTTACCAGCTTCGTGGGAAGACAACGCGATGTGGCCGAGGTGCGGGCCTTGCTGCGCGTCGCGCGGCTGGTGACCCTGACGGGAGTGGGCGGAGTCGGCAAGACACGGCTGGCGCTGCGCGTCGCCGAACTGTCCCGTGACACCTTCCCGGACGGCGTCTGGCTGGTCGATCTGGCTCCGGTACGGGATCCGGAGACGGTCGCCACGGCAGTCCTGGGAGCGCTCCTACTGCCGGACCTCGGCACCAGACCCGCGCTGGAGCAGCTCACCTGCAAGCTGGCCCGGCACGAGGCGCTCATCCTGCTGGACAACTGCGAGCACC
>NZ_LIQQ01000279.1 GCF_001418565.1 Streptomyces graminilatus
ATACGGGGGTGGCCGCGGGGCCCGTCAGGGCGACGGGGCGTACGAGGGTGACGGAGACGGAGACGTCGGATTCCGGGGCGGCGAGGGGCTGTCGGGTGGCGGCCGACGTCGTGGCGCCGGTTCTCCGGGAGGCGGGGGGCGCCGTGGTGACGGTGCCCCGAGCGGCTCGTTCGGCGAAGGCGGCTCACGCGAAGAGGGCGCGCGCGGCGGGCGTGGTCGTCGTCGGCGGCGTGGCTTCGGCGAGCCGGGTGGCGACCCACAGGACGGAGGTTCCGTTTTCTCGTCGAGGGCCGAGAAGGCGGAGCCCCCTGCGGACCCGGCTGAGCGGGCGCGGGCGATCTGTCTGCGCCTGCTCACCGGGACCCCGCGTACGCGAAAGCAGCTCGCGGACGCCCTGAGTAAGCGCGAGATCCCGGACGAGGTGGCCGAGCAGGTGCTGTCACGCTTCGAGGAGGTCGGACTGATCAACGACAGCGCGTTCGCGGACGCCTGGGTCGAGTCCCGCCACCACGGCCGGGGACTGGCCCGGCGGGCACTCGTACAGGAACTGCGCACCAAGGGCGTGGACTCGACGCTCATCGACGAGGCTGTCGGTCAGCTCGACTCCGAACAGGAGGAGACGACCGCGCGTGAGCTTGTCGCCCGCAGGCTGCGCGCGACACGCGGTCTCGACCGCGACAAGCGGCTGCGGCGCCTCGCGGGCATGCTCGCCCGCAAGGGCTATCCCCAGGGCATGGCCCTGCGGGTGGTGCGGCAGGCCCTGGAAGAGGAAGGCGAGGGCGACACCGAGTTCCTCGTGGACGAGGAGTCGGGTGACGACTTCTGAGCCCTCGTGAACCTGTCCGGCCCTTCTGGGCCTTCATGGATCGAGGTCCGGCCGTCTCGGGAGGGCGTTGTCTGCCTGGGAGGCAGGTTTGACCTCCGGCCCTGAACACGGTGGACGCGCGGGGGCGCCGACCGCGTTCAGGGCCGGGCAGCCGGTGCGGCGAGCAGTGGTGTCAGTGCGCCGGCGCTGTCACCGGGAGCCCCGCCGCCCGCCACGACTGGAACCCGCCGACCAGGTCGGTCGCCCGGCGCAGCCCCAACCGGTGCAGTGACACGGCCGCGAGGCTCGACGCGTACCCCTCGTTGCAGATCACCACGATCCGCAGGTCGTGGCCGGTCGCCTGGGGTGCGCGATGGCTGCCCAGGGGGTCGAGGCGCCACTCCAGTTCGTTGCGCTCGACCACGAGCGCGCCGGGGATCAGGCCGTCACGCTCCCGAAGGGCCGCGTACCTGATGTCCACCAGCAGAGCCGCTCCTGCCTGAGCGGCCTCGTACGCCTCGTGTGTCTCCACGCGCGTGTAGGTGTCGCGTACGCGGTCCAGCAACTCGTCGATGCCGGCCGGCTGTTCGCTCACTGCCAGTCCTGCGGGCGCTCGACGTGCTCCAGGCGCAGCACCTGGCCCGTACGGCTGTAGCGGCGGATCTGGGGCAGGGGCGGATAGTAGGCGTGCACCGAGATCGCGTGCTGGTCGAGGGACTCGTTGAGCACCTCGTGCACATGGTGGCGGCCGAAGCTCCGGCCCTGGCCGGCCGGCAGTCGCCGCTCCCGGTCGATGTCCTCGCTGAGTTCCAGGGTCTTCCAGCCGTCGGTGGGCAGCCGGGCGTTGAGCGAGTTCTCCTTGAGCTCACCGGCCGCGGTGAGGAAGGCGCCGACCGAGTCGGCGTGGTCGTGCCAGCCGGTGCCGGTGCCGGGCGGCCAGCCGATCAGCCAGGCCTCGCTGCCGCCGGGGCCCTCCAGACGCACCCAGGTGCGGCCCTCGGGGTCGAGCGGCAGGGAGGCGATCAGCTCGGCGTCGGCGGCCGTACGCCGTACGAAGTCGAGCAGGTCCGCCTGCGTCGGGGTCCGGGGGGTGCCGGAGACCTGCGCGGATGCGGACGGGGATGCGGAAGGTGACACAGACACGGGTACCGTCCTGGTGAGTGTTCGCGGGGAGCGCGCGACACTGCGCGAGAGCGGTGTGCGCGGGGAATGAGGATGCGAAATTCAGCAGGACGGACGACACACGCAGCCCGCATAGCGGACGAGGTCCATATGGACCCTCCGCCACAGGCGCACATTGGTGTCGGATTCGGTCACGTTCCGGAGTACAGCATGGCGATGCGGAGTGGTCAACTCCGCCTCAGTATGTGGACGCGGGCCGCCGGGAGGGAGGTCAGGGGGGCGGAGGAGAGCAGGGTCAGCGTGTGCTCGCGGCGGCCTCCGTGCCGGCCGTCGCGTTCGACCCGTGGGCCCCGTCCGTCCCGCTCGCCCCGCCGGTCCTGTCCGTCGTCCTGTTCGGCGGGGGGCCGCCCAGTGTCGCCTCGGCCGCCGCGTACAGGTCGGCCGGGCGTACCCCGCTCAGCGCCGTGACCAGGTGCCCGTCCGGGCGGACCAGCAGCACGGTGTGGGCGGCGGCGCCCGGATAGCTCTCGGTGACCAGCAGCTCGGCGGGGTGCGGCAGTGCGGCCACCGCCGCCGCCAGCCGGGGCATGAGCCCGGCGCTCACCCAGTGCTTGCGCTCCCACACGCCCGTACCCGGCGCGATCAGCACCACCAGCAGCGCACCGCGGCCCAGCCGCTCCCGCAGCCGTACGAAGGAACCGTCCTCGGCGGTGACCCGTACGTCGGTCACCTGTGCGCCGGGCGGGGTGTCCACCGAGACCGCCGCCTCGATGTGCTGGGGCGCCAGCGGCGAACGGCCGTACGTTCCCGGCTCGCCCAGGATTCCGCGCCCCAGGTGCCCGTCCGTGAGCAGAGAGTCGTTTCCGCGGGCCGACCCGGGGACGTACGACCGCAGCCCCGCGCCCCCGCGCAGCAGCGGCAGTGCCTGGTCGGCCGCGCGCAGCCGGGCGGAGACGCTCGCGCGCCGTTCGGTCTGGTAGCTGTCCAGCAGCGCCTCGTGCGGACCGTGGTGCCAGGCCAGGCCCAGCTTCCAGGCGAGGTTGTCGGCGTCCCGCAGGCCTTCGTCCAGCCCCTGCGTGCCGAGCGCGCCGAGCAGATGCGCGGCGTCCCCGGCGAGGAAGACGCGGCCGGCCCGCCAGCGCCGGGCGAGCCGGTGGTGGACGATGTGGACGCCCGTGTCGAGCAGGTCGTACGGCGGTGTGGGGCCGCCGCTCCAGCCCGCGAGGGTCTCCCGGACGCGGGTCACGAGGAGTTCGGGCGTGACCAGGTCCTTGCCGGGCGGCAGCAGCCAGTCCAGGCGCCACACTCCGTCGGGCAGCGGGCGGGCGGTGATCTCCCCGGCCGAGGGCCCCGATGTCCGCCACGGCGGCATCCGGTGCAACAACGCCTCACCGGGCCACGGAAGTTCCGTACGCAGCGCGGCTACGGCGTGTCGTTCCACGGCCGTACGTCCTGGGAAGCGGATGTCCTGAAGTTTGCGCACCGTCGAGCGCGGGCCGTCGCAGCCGACGAGGTAACTGCCGCGCCACCAGGTGCCGCCCGGCCCGCGGGTGTGTGCCGTGACGCCTGAGGACTCCTGCTCCACGGAGTCGAGGCGGCTGTTGGTGGCGACCTTGACGAGGCGCTCGCGCGCGATGGCGGTCCGCAGGGCGCCGGTCAGCACGTGCTGGGCGATGTGCAGAGGGACGCCGCGTTCCGTGACGGACTCCGGTCCGGGCGCCGATTTGAGTCCTGCCCCCGACGGGAGCGCGTCGGCCGGGCCGTCGAATTCCTGGGTGCCGAAAGAGATCTGACGCATCACCTGCTTGCGCCGCATCGACCGCCATCCGGCCCAGCGGAAACCGGCATCGGCGATCGGCACACCGGTCAGCCGTTCCAGGAGCGCGGAGGTGTCCTCGCGCAGCACGACCGTGCGGGCGGGGCGCTGGTCGTCCTTGCCCGGCCCCTCGTCGAGGACGACCGAGGGGACCTCCTGGCGCGCCAGCGCAAGCGCCAGCGTGAGCCCGACGGGCCCCGCTCCGACGATGATCACCGGGTCCATGGCGCGGCGCCCCCTGCCCAGAGCGACGTATTCATCGACACAAGTGAACAGGAAGTTGGAGCGGGGTGCACGATCACAGAACGTATGCAACAGATTGCGGGTGCTTGCGTCAAGTGACGGAGGGCAGTGGCGATCATGCCACTGCCCTCCGTGTGGTGCGTGCGAACTGACTGGACGTCAGTTCATCCCGCCCAGGTCGCCTGCGCCGCCGCCCGCTCCGGTTCCCATCGTGCCGCCGACCGACGCGCCCTTCGGATCGAGCACCGGACCGCTGCTCCTCCTGCCACGCCTCAGCCGCCGCTCCAGCCAGCTCGCGAAGGTCGTGAGGGCGAAGTTGATCGCGATGAAGATCAGCGCGACGATCGTGAAGCTGGCGATGACGTTCGCGCCGTAGTACGAACTCATCGGGCTCACCGCGGCGATCAGGTCGGGGAAGGTGAGCACGCCGCCGCCGAGGGCGGTGTCCTTGACGATCACGACCATCTGACTGACGATCACCGGCAGCATCGCGGTGACCGCCTGCGGCAGCAGGATCGTCCGCATGACCTGCCCCTTGCGCAGGCCGATCGCCATCGCGGCCTCGGACTGCCCCTTGGGCAGCGACAGGATGCCCGCCCGGACGATCTCCGCGATGACCGCCGCGTTGTACAGCACCAGGCCCGTGACGACCGCGTACAGCGGACGGTCGTCGCTGCTGATGTCCGTGTACTCGGCGAAGAGCGCCTGCCCGAAGACCATCAGGACCAGCACCGGGATGGCCCGGAAGAACTCCACCACGATCGCGGCCGGAACCCGGACCCAGGCGTGGTCCGAGAGCCGAGCTATGCCGAACACGGCACCCAGCGGCAGCGCGATGACCATGGCCAGCGCCGCGGCCTTCAGCGTGTTCCGCAGACCGGGCCAGATGTACGTGGACCACGCCTCGGTGCCGCCGAAGAAGGGCTTCCACTGCGCCCACTCCAACTGCCCCTTGTCCTGGAGGGCGTTGAACACCCACCAGAGCAGCGCCGCGAGGGCGACCAGGAAGACGGCGCTGAAGAGGATGTTGCGCCGCTTGGCACGGGGGCCCGGGGCGTCGTAGAGAACGGAGCTCATCGCTTCACCGCCACCTTCTTGCCCACCCAGCCCATGATCAGACCGGTCGGCAGCGTCAGACACACGTAACCGAAGGCGAAGACCGCGGAGATGAGGATGAGCTGGGCCTCATTCTCGATCATCTTCTTCATCAGCAGGGCCGCCTCGGTGACGCCGATCGCCGCGGCCACCGTGGTGTTCTTGGTGAGGGCGATGAGGACGTTCGCCATGGGACCGACCACCGAACGGATCGCCTGCGGCAGCACCACCAGGGTCAGCACCTGGGTGAAGCTCAGGCCGATGGCCCGCGCCGCCTCCGCCTGGCCGACCGGCACCGTGTTGATGCCGGAGCGCAGCGCCTCGCACACGAAGGCCGAGGTGTAGAGGATCAGACCCAGCACGGCGAGCCGGAAGTTCTGGGTGTCGAAGTTGTCCGCCGCGCCCATCGTGACACCGAGTGTCTGGCTCAGGCCCAGTGAGGTGAACAGGATGATCACGGTCAGCGGGATGTTCCGGACGATGTTCACGTAGGCGGTGCCGAAGCCGCGCATCAGCGGCACCGGGCTCACCCGCATGGCCGCCAGCATGGTTCCCCACACCAGTGAACCGACGGCTGAGAGAAGGGTGAGCTGGACGGTCACCCAGAAGGCACCCAGCAGGTCGTAACCTTCAAGAAAGTCGAACACGATCTCCCGCGCTTCCGCGTGTCGAGGGCCCGGGGTGTGCCGGCCCGAGGACCGGCGCACCCGTCAGGCGCTGCTTCAGCTCTTGATGTCGCCGATCTTCGGCGCGGGCTCGTTCTTGTAGCCGGCCGGGCCGAGGTTCGCGTCCACGGCCTTCTGCCAGGAACCGTCGGCGACCATCTTCTCCAGGGCGGTGTTGATCTTCGCCTTCAGATCGCTGCCCTTCTTGACGCCGATGCCGTAGTTCTCGTTGGTCATCTTGAAGCCGCCGAGCTTGAACTTGCCCTTGAAGGCGTCCTGCGCGGCGTAACCGGCGAGAATCGAGTCGTCCGTGGTCAGCGCGTCGATGGCCTTGTTCTGGAGCCCGGACAGACAGGCCGAGTAGGTCGGGTACTCCTGCAACTGGGCCTTGGGCGCCAGCGTGTCCTGGACGTTCTGCGCCGAGGTCGAGCCCGTCACCGAACACAGCTTCTTGCTGTTGAGGTCCGCCGGCGACTTGATGGAGTCGTCGTCGGCACGGACCAGGACGTCCTGGTGGGCCAGCAGGTACGGGCCCGCGAAGTCGACCTTCGCCAGACGCTTGTCGTTGATCGAGTACGAGGCGGCGATGAAGTCGACGTCACCGCGCTCCAGCATGGTCTCGCGGTCGGCGCTCTTCGACTCCTTCCACTCGATCTGGTCCTCCTTGTAACCGAGCTGCTTGGCGATGTACTTGGCGACGTCGACGTCGAAGCCCGAGTAGCCCTGCGGGGTCTTCTGGCCGATGCCCGGCTGGTCGAACTTGATGCCTACGGTGATCGTCTTGCCGTCGCCCGAGCCACTGCCCTTGGTGTCCTTGTCACCGCCACCCCCACAGGCCGTCGCGGTGAGGGCGAGGACGAGGGCGGCGGCCGAGGCCGCGGTGACCTTGCGGAGCTTCATGGTGAACATCCTTTGACTGGTGGAGGGACGCGTGCCGTCGGTGCTGTGCGGGCCTGAGGGGGGGCGAGGCTTGCCGGAACGGGCCGGGCGTCAGTGGTGCAGGATCTTGGACAGGAAGTCCTTCGCGCGGTCGCTGCGCGGGTTGCTGAAGAACTGGTCCGGAACGGCCTCTTCGACGATGCGGCCGTCCGCCATGAAGACGACCCGGTTCGCGGCCGAGCGGGCGAAGCCCATCTCGTGGGTGACGACGATCATGGTCATTCCCTCACGGGCGAGCTGCTGCATGACTTCGAGGACCTCGTTGATCATCTCCGGGTCGAGAGCCGACGTCGGCTCGTCGAAGAGCATGACCTTGGGGTCCATGGCCAGGGCGCGCGCGATGGCGACACGCTGCTGCTGGCCGCCGGACAGCTGTGCGGGGTACTTGTCCGCCTGCGTGGCCACGCCCACCCGGTCGAGGAGGGCGCGGGCCTTGTCCTCGGCCACCTTCTTGTCGGCCTTGCGGACCTTGATCTGGCCCAGCATCACGTTCTCGAGCACCGTCTTGTGCGCGAAGAGATTGAAGGACTGGAAGACCATGCCGACGTCGGCGCGCAGCCGGGCCAGCGCCTTGCCCTCCTGGGGCAGCGGCTTGCCGTCGATCGAGATGTCTCCCGAGTCGATGGTCTCCAGGCGGTTGATGGCGCGGCACAGGGTGGACTTACCGGACCCGGAGGGTCCGATGACCACGACCACCTCGCCGCGGGTGATGGTCAGGTCGATGTCCTGGAGAACATGCAACGCGCCAAAGTGCTTGTTCACGCTCTTCAGGACGACCAGATCGCCGGTCGCGGGCACATCGTCCTTGGCCACCGATACTTCGGTCATCGCTTGCTGGCTCCGTCCACCTCGGTTTCGGAGGACAGTAGTGACCGCTTCGGACCAGCGTCATCACATCTGAGGGGAACTTGAGCATCACGATCCGGTGTCAGGCCGACACGATTGGTAGCGCCCTCCGTAAGGGGTGTACCGGCTGGACAACGGAAGCGGCCCGCGTCCGCAACCACGCACGCGCGTGCGTGTGTCCACGTGGTGTACTCCGTTGGTGCACCGCGTGCCGAACCGAACCCGATGAACCGAAAGGGGCCGCAATGCGACTGCTGCTCGTCGAGGACGACAACCATGTCGCCGCCGCGCTCTCCGCGGTCCTGGCGCGGCACGGTTTCGCCGTCACACACGCCCGCAGCGGCGAGGAGGCCCTCCAGGCGCTCGTCCCGGAAGGCAACGGCTTCGGCGTGGTACTGCTCGACCTCGGCCTGCCCGACCAGGACGGGTACGAGGTGTGCGGCAAGATCCGCAAGCGCACCAACACCCCCGTGATCATGGTCACCGCGCGCTCCGACATCCGCTCCCGCATCCACGGCCTCAACCTCGGCGCCGACGACTACGTCGTGAAGCCGTACGACACCGGGGAACTGCTCGCCCGGATCCACGCCGTCAGCCGGCGCACCGTCCCCGAGGACGCCGCCGACGCCGGTGAGAACGCCCTGATCCTGGGGTCGCTGCGGATCGAACTGTCCACCCGGCAGGTCCTCGTGGGCGGTTCCGTCGTCCAGCTGACCCGCAAGGAGTTCGATCTGCTCGCCCTCCTCGCCCAGCGTCCCGGAGTGGTCTTCCGCCGCGAACAGATCATCAGCGAGGTCTGGCGCACCAGTTGGGAGGGGACCGGCCGCACCCTGGAGGTGCATGTCGCCTCCCTGCGCGCCAAGTTGAGCATGCCGGCGCTGATCGAGACCGTCCGCGGCGTGGGCTACCGGCTCGTCGCCCCGACGCGCTAGCGGGGACCGTTGCGCACACGTCTGCTCCCCCTGCTCATCGTCCTGATGGCGGCCGTGCTGCTCGCGCTCGGCGTCCCGCTCGCGATAAGCGTGGCCGGCGCCCAGCAGCAGAAGGTCGTCGTCGACCGGATCGACGACACCGCGCGGTTCGCGGCGCTCGCCCAGTTCGTCAGCGACCGGCCCACCGGCTCCCGGATCAAGGACGCGGTCACCGACGAGCGCGGCGATACCCTCCAGCGGGAACTGGAGAGCTACTACGACGTCTACGGCATCCGTTCCGGTGTCTTCTACCGCAACGACGCGCCCATGGCCAACGCGCCGAGGGACTGGTACGTGCCGGAATCGGGCGAGGTACGTGACGCGTTCGCCGAGGCGCTCCTCTCCCGTCGCAGCCACGATCCGCAGCAGGTCTGGCCCTGGCAGCGGACCCGGCTCGTCGTGGCGTCGCCGGTCATCCGGGACGGCGATGTCGTGGCCGTCGTGGTCACCGACTCGCCCACCGGCCAGATGCGTTCACGGACACTGCACGGCTGGCTCGTCATCGGCGCCGGCGAGTTCGCCGCGATGCTGCTCGCCGTGGGCGCCGCCCTGCGCCTCACCGGCTGGGTGCTCAGGCCCGTACGCGTCCTCGACGCCACCACGCACCGCATCGCGACCGGCAGTCTGAAGTCCCGGGTCGCGGTGGCCGGTGGGCCGCCGGAACTCAGAAGGCTGGCCCGGTCGTTCAACGAGATGGCGGACAACGTCGAGGACGTGCTGGAGCAACAGCGCGCCTTCGTCGCCGACGCCTCGCACCAACTGCGCAACCCGCTCTCGGCGCTGCTGCTGCGGATCGAACTGCTCGCACTCGAACTGCCGGAGGGGAACGAGGAGATCGCCTCGGTCCAGACCGAGGGCAAGCGCCTGGCCGAGGTCCTGGACGACCTCCTCGACCTGGCGCTGGCCGAGCATGCCGAGGCGGACCTCGCCCTCACCGACATCGGCGCGCTGACGGCCGAGCGGGTCGCGGCCTGGGCCCCGCTGGCCAAGGCCAAGGGCGTGAGCCTGGTGGGGGACTGTCCGGCCACCACCGCGTGGGCCGACCCGGTCACGCTGTCCAGCGCCCTGGACGCGGTGATCGACAACGCGGTGAAGTTCACGCCCGAGGACGAGTGCGTGCGGGTGTCGGTCGCGTCGAACGGCTCGACCTCGACGGTCGTGGTCACCGACGGCGGCCCGGGCCTCACCGACGACGAACTCTCCCGTATCGGCGACCGCTTCTGGCGCAGCGGCCGGCACCAGAACGTGAAGGGCTCGGGCCTTGGCCTGTCCATCTCCCGGATCCTGCTGGCGGCCGGCGGCGGCACCATCTCGTACGACCATCACGAGCCGCACGGACTGAAGGTGACGGTGCGGGTGCCGAGGTCGGCCCCGGCGTCCTGAGGAACCCGTGCCCCGACAGGCCTTCCGGATCGGCCCTTACGGCTTGACCGAGCGGTAGTAGTCCCGGGCGCCGTCCTGCAGGGCCAGCGGGTCGGTGTAGATGGCGGTCCGCAGGTCAACGAGCTGCGCCGAGTGGACGTCGGCTCCTATCCGGTCCCGGCTGTTGATCACCGACCGGGTCAGCCACTCGGTGAGCCTCGGGTCGACGTCCTCGCGGGTCATCAGCAGGTTGGACACCGCGAGCGTCGCCACGGTCGAGCCGTCCTGGACGGTCGGGTAGGCCGACTCGGGCATCTTGGTGGCCCGGTAGTAGCGGGAGGCTCCGCCCTGTTCGTGCAACTTGGTGACCAGGTCCGCCTCGATCGGCACGAAGCGGAAGGCGAAGGTCTTCGCCAGTTGCACCAGACCGTTCGTGGGCAGCCCGCCCGACCAGAAGAACGCGTCGATCTGGTGCCTCTTGAGCCGTCCGGGCCCGGTGTCGATGCCGTCGGCGAAGGGTTTGATGTCCTTGGCCGGGTCGAGACCGGCGGCGGCCAGCACCCGGTCCGCGATCAGCCGTACACCGGAGTTCTCCAGCCCTATGGCCACCCGCTTGCCCCGCAGGTCCTGGATCGTCGAGATGCTGGAGTCGCGCGGCACGACCAACTGCACATAGTCGTCGTACAGACGTGCCACTCCGCGCAGTGTGCCGGCCCCCGGCAGCTTCCTCAGCCTGTACGTCTCCACCGCGTCGGCCGCCGCGATGGTGAAGTCGGCGTGACCCGTGGCCACCCGCTCGACGTTCTCCTGCGACCCCTGGCTGGTCAGCAGCCGTACGTCCAGGTGCGGCATGTCCTTGGCGAAGGCGGTCCTGAGCCCCGAGCCGTACTGCTGGTAGACGCCGGCCGGAGACCCGGTGCTGAACGTGATCGTCCCGGACGGAGGGTCCTCGTCCAGCGGCAGCAGCCACCACAGCAGCAGCCCGAGGACCACGAAAGCGGCGGCCGAGCCCATGAGGGCCGGTCGCCTGCGGATCCGGGGGAACACCTTGCGCATGCGCGAGATCCTGCCAGTACGGCCCCCGCGCTGGCCAGGAAAAAGAGGGCGGAGATGTCCGCCGTACGACGATCGGATCGGCCGCTGGGGTGCCTGCGAGCGTTCGCTAGAGTCGCCGCATGCGTCCCGGTACCCCGCCCTCCGCCCCGTCCGTCTCGCCCGCGGGCCTCGTCCGGGAATTCCACCGGGCCTTCGGTCTCGAAACCCGCGCTACGCCCGCCGAGGTCTCCCCAAAGCTCGCGGCGCACCGGGGCGAGCTGCTCGCGGAGGAGGCCGCGGAGGTGGCCGAGGTCGCCGTCACGGGCCCGCTGGACCGGCTGGCGCACGAGCTGGCCGACGTCGTGTACGTCGCTTACGGCACCGCCCTGGTCCACGGCATCGACCTCGACGAGGTGATCGCCGAGATCCACCGCGCCAACATGACGAAGCTGGGCCCCGACGGACTGGTCGCCCGCAGGGCCGACGGCAAGGTGCTCAAGGGCGACCACTACCGCGCCCCGGACGTCGGAGCCGTCCTGCGCCGCCAGGGCTGGAACACCGCCGAGCGGTAACCCGTACGGCCCTGCTCCACACACCGCCTACCCTTGTCGCATGAGCAGCAGTGACCGGATCCAGGCCGTGGACGTCAAGACATACGAAGTGCGCACCTACGGGTGCCAGATGAACGTCCACGATTCCGAGCGATTGTCCGGACTGCTGGAAGACGCCGGTTATGTGCGCGCGCCCAAGGACGCCGACGGGGACGCGGACGTCGTCGTCTTCAACACCTGCGCCGTGCGCGAGAACGCCGACAACAAGCTGTACGGCAACCTCGGCCGGCTCGCCCCGATGAAGACGAAGCGTCCCGGGATGCAGATCGCCGTGGGCGGCTGCCTCGCGCAGAAGGACCGCGACACCATCGTGAAGCGGGCGCCCTGGGTGGACGTCGTCTTCGGTACGCACAACATCGGCAAGCTCCCCGTCCTGCTGGAACGCGCGCGCGTGCAGGAAGAAGCGCAGGTCGAGATCGCCGAGTCCCTTGAGGCGTTCCCGTCCACGCTGCCGACGCGGCGCGAGAGCGCGTACGCGGCCTGGGTGTCGATCTCCGTCGGCTGCAACAACACGTGCACCTTCTGCATCGTCCCGGCCCTGCGCGGCAAGGAGAAGGACCGTCGCACCGGCGACATCCTCGCCGAGATCGAGGCGCTGGTCGGCGAGGGCGTCTCCGAGATCACCCTGCTCGGCCAGAACGTCAACGCGTACGGCTCCGACATCGGTGACCGCGAGGCCTTCAGCAAGCTGCTGCGGGCCTGCGGGAAGATCGAGGGTCTGGAGCGCGTCCGCTTCACCTCCCCGCACCCGCGCGACTTCACCGACGACGTCATCGCCGCGATGGCCGAGACGCCGAACGTGATGCCGCAGCTCCACATGCCCATGCAGTCCGGCTCGGACACGATCCTCAAGGCGATGCGCCGCTCGTACCGCCAGGACCGCTACCTGGGGATCATCGAGAAGGTGCGGGCCGCCATCCCGCACGCGGCGATCACCTCCGACATCATCGTGGGCTTCCCCGGGGAGACCGAGGAGGACTTCGAGCAGACGATGCACGCGGTGCGCGAGGCGCGGTTCGCGGCGGCGTTCACCTTCCAGTACTCCAAGCGGCCCGGCACGCCCGCCGCCACCATGGAGAACCAGATCCCCAAGGAGGTCGTCCAGGAGCGCTATCTGCGTCTGGCCGCCCTCCAGGAGGAGATCTCCTGGGAGGAGAACAAGAAGCAGGTCGGCCGCACCCTGGAGCTGATGGTCGCCGAGGGCGAGGGCCGCAAGGACGGCGCCACCCACCGACTCTCCGGCCGCGCCCCCGACAACCGCCTGGTCCACTTCACCAAGCCGGACACCCTGGTGCGCCCCGGGGACGTC
The DNA here is from genome assembly GCF_001418565.1 of Streptomyces graminilatus. GTDB lineage: Bacteria > Actinomycetota > Actinomycetes > Streptomycetales > Streptomycetaceae > Streptomyces > Streptomyces graminilatus. The sequence goes on from NZ_LIQQ01000279.1 coordinate 12,820, forward strand.
GTCACGGTCGAGGTCACCTACGCCGCCCCGCACCATCTCCTCGCCGAGGGCGCTGTCCTCGATGTGCGTCCCACGCGCGCGGGTGACGCCTGGGAGAAGCGCAACACCGCCCAGGCCGCGAAGCCGGCGGGCGTGATGCTGGGTCTGCCGGGGATCGGGGCGCCGACTCCGCTGCCGGCGACCTCGGGGAGCGGCTGCGGCTGCGACTGACGTCCTGGCACAATGCGGACAGGGAAGGAGCACCACATGTTGCCGTACAGCGTTGCGTTCACCGAACAGGCCGCCCAAGCGCGTGACAGCCTGTCCGCCGACAGGCGCGATCTGCTGGAGCGTGGCCTGGCCATACTGGCGACCGACCCGCGGCACAAGCTCTCCCACTCCGTCCTCGGCGACGAGTCCACGCGCGGGCTCGCCCTGTCGCGCAATCTCTTCATCGAGTACGTCATCAGTGAGGGCAAGCTCGTGGTCCTCGTGCTCACGGTCATCGACCTCACCGACGTGCTCTTCGAGGACTGACCCCGGACCGTCCCCGGGGTTACGCTCCCGATCATGCTTGTCGCCGCCGCCGTCTGCCCCTGCCCGCCGCTCCTCGTGCCCGAGGTGGCCGCGGGCGCCGCACCCGAACTGGACGCCGCACGCACCGCCTGCGCGGACGCGCTCGGGGTACTCGCGGCCTCCCGTCCCGACCGCCTGCTGGTCGTCGGGCCCGCCGGGGAGGGCGGGCGCGGCCCGCATCCGGAGGGCACGCGGGGCTCGTTCCGGGGCTTCGGGGTTGACCTCGGCGTACGCCTGGGTACGGGGGACGCCGAACCGGCGGAGCGGGAGCTGCCGGCGGCGCTCGCCGTCGCCGCCTGGCTGCTGGAGCGGGCCGGGTGGTCCCAGGCGCCCGTGGCAGGTCTGGGCGTGGCCGAGACCCTGGCGGCCGAGCGGTGTCTCGCGGCCGGGAGGGAGATCGCCGGGCGGCCGGAGCGGGTGGCCCTGCTGGTGATGGGCGACGCCAGCGCGTGCCGCACGCTCAAGGCGCCGGGGTATCTGGACGAGCGGGCGGCGGGGTTCGACGCGGACGTCGCGCGGGCTCTCGGGGCGGCGGACGCGGCGGCCCTCAAGGCGCTGGACGCGGAACTGGCGTACGAACTGAAGGTCTCCGGCCGGGCGCCCTGGCAGGTCCTCGCGGGCGCGGCCGAGAGCACCGGCCTCGCGGGCGTCCTGCTCTACGACGACGCGCCGTACGGCGTGGGGTACGTGGTCGCGGCCTGGTCGTAGTCGGCTTCACGGGCCGTTGCCGTCGTGACACGGCGGACGGCCGGGAACGTGGGTTCCGCGGCCGTCCGCCGATGTGTCGTGCGGTTCTTCAAGCCGGTCAGGAAGCCGGTGGCGGTCCGTCCGGGGGTGGCGTGAACGTGTCGTCCCGGGTGCCGCCGTCCTTGTGCGCGAGTCGGTCCATGGCGCCCTTCGCCTTGCCGGTGCCCGTATGGATCTTGTCGCTGTACTTGCCCCTGGTCTTCTCGTCGACCACCTTCGCGGCCTTCTCCAGACCCCGTTCGATCTGACCCTCGTGCTGGTGCGCGAAGTCCGAGACCTTCTCCTTGGCCGGGGCTAGCTTTGCCTTCAAAGTGTCCAGCAGACCCATTTTTCGCCTTCCCTCGCGGGCGATTACCTGCGGGCGCCCTCACCGGCCTCGCTGTCGGCGGCCTCCTCGGCGGACTGCTGCTTGGGGATCTCGACGCCCTCGGTGGCGGGGACGGCCACGGCTTCCGTCTTCTCCGCCGTGATCTCCGTCTCGGTGACGCTGCCGGACTCCGTCGATTCCTTCGCAGCTTCCGTCTCCTCCGCCGTCGGCTCGTCCGCCACCGCCACGGACTGCTCGTCGGCGGCCGACGCGTCCTCCGTGGTCTTCGACCGTCCAAGAAGCCGTGCAAAAACGCCCATATCCACTCCATATGTTACTCGTGCGGGCGAAATCCCGCGTCGCCCGGTGCGTCCGTTTGCGTCGCACCCGTCACCGCCTCCTGAATCCGGCGGCGCGAACCTCGCAACTGGCAACGACTCCGGATGGCCGCCGTCACGTCGCTCGTTCGAGGAGAGGTCCCAGGTTTGCGAGACTGTGGCGGTGAGCAGCGCAGCCCCCACCCCACGAGTCATCGCCGTCGTCGGCCCCACCGCGGCCGGAAAGTCCGATCTGGGCGTCTTTCTCGCTCGGCGTCTCGGCGGCGAGGTCGTCAACGCCGACTCGATGCAGCTCTACCGGGGGATGGATATCGGCACCGCCAAGTTGACGCCCGAGGAGCGCGGCGGAGTCCCGCACCACCTCCTGGACATCTGGGAGGTGACCGTCGCGGCGAGCGTCGCCGAGTACCAGCGCCTCGCCCGCGCGCGGATCGACGCGCTGCTCGCCGAAGGCCGCTGGCCGGTCCTGGTCGGCGGCTCCGGCCTGTACGTCCGCGGAGCCGTCGACAACCTGGAGTTCCCCGGCACCGATCCCGAGGTCAGGGCCCGGCTCGAGGAGGAGCTGGCCCTGCGCGGCTCCGGGGCCCTGCACGCCCGGCTGGCCGCCGCCGACCCCGGGGCCGGGCAGGCGATCCTGCCGAGCAACGGCCGCCGTATCGTCCGGGCGCTGGAGGTCATCGAGATCACCGGCAAGCCCTTCACCGCCAACCTTCCGGGACACGACTCCGTGTACGACACCGTGCAGATCGGCGTCGACGTGTCCCGCCCGGAGCTGGACGAGCGCATCGCGCGCCGGGTCGACCGGATGTGGGAGGCGGGGCTGGTGGACGAGGTGCGCGCGCTGGAGGCGCGGGGCCTGCGCGAGGGGCGCACGGCATCGCGCGCGCTGGGTTACCAGCAGGTGCTCTCGGCGCTCGCCGGGGAGTGCGGAGAGGACGAGGCGCGCGCCGAGACCGTGCGTGCCACCAAGCGCTTCGCGCGCCGTCAGGATTCCTGGTTCAGGCGCGATCCCCGGGTGCACTGGTTGAGTGGGGCCGCGGCGGATCTTGCGGAACTTCCGCACCTCGCACTGGCGTTGGTCGAACGACCGGTCACAGCCTGATCACGTCCTGGCATCGGGACGCTCAGGCCGTCATCCAGGCCTCCGGCGCCGTGCCATCATCGAGCTTCGATCGACCAAGTGGAGTCCGAGTTGGGAGGGCGCGTGGCGATGGAGGCCGGCCCTCGCGACACCGCACAAGGTGTGGGACACATCACAGGTGACGGTGGCGAAACGGAACGGGACGAGGATCGTCTGAGCCCCGACGGGCCCGACGAGACACAGGGCGGCGTGACCGCCGACGGACCCGGACCGGACGAGATGTTCCTCGGTCCCGAGGTCGAGGTCGAACTCCGGCCGCAGCGCCGTCTGCGCATCTGGCAGCTCGCCCCGATCGTGGTCCTGGCGGCGCTCGGTTCCCTGATGTTCGCCTTCCCGCTGGCGTTCGACTTCGGCGACAGCGGGGCCGTGATCGCCATGCTGGGGCTGCTCATCTGCTCCTGCGCGGCGGGCTGGGGCATGATGGCCGCCCGCCGGGTCGGCTACTCGGCACCGGGGCTCGGTGAGGGCCGCCGGGACTGGCGGGTCGCGCTCGCGTACGTCGTGACGGTGGTCGTGGTCATCGGGCTCGCCGTGTGGAGAGTGGCCCGGCTGAGGTGAGCCGGGCGCCGATCCCGGGACCAGCCCTGTCTGCGCGCGAACCGAGATCCGCCCTGTCGTACCCACCCCGTACGATCGGGGGATGAGCACGCGGATCGCCTTCCTCAAGGGACACGGGACCGAGAACGACTTCGTGATCGTCCCCGACCCCGAGAACCTCGTCGACCTCCCCCCGGCCGCGGTCGCCGCCCTGTGCGACCGGCGTGCGGGCATCGGGGGTGACGGCCTGCTGCACGTCGTGCGGTCCGCCGCCCATCCCGAGGCCAGGGGCATGGCGGCCGAGGCGGAGTGGTTCATGGACTACCGCAACGGCGACGGCTCGATCGCCGAGATGTGCGGCAACGGGGTGCGGGTCTTCGCGCGCTACCTCCAGCGGGCCGGACACGCGACCGAAGGGGACCTCAAGGTCGCCACGCGCGGGGGCGTGAAGAGCGTGCACATCGCCAAGGGCGGGGACGTCACCGTCGGCATGGGCAAGGCACTCCTCCCCGAAGGGGAGGTCACCGTGCGGGTCGACGAGCGCAGCTGGCCCGCGCTGAACGTGAACATGGGCAATCCCCACGCGGTCGCCTTCGTGGACGATCTCGCGCACGCGGGCAACCTGTTCACCACGCCCCCGTTCAGCCCGGCCTCCGTCTACCCGGACGGGGTCAACATCGAGTTCGTGGTCGACCGGGGCCCGCGGCACGTCGCCCTGCGCGTGCACGAGCGCGGGTCCGGCGAGACCCGCTCGTGCGGCACGGGCGCGTGTGCCGTCGCCGTGGCCGCCGCCCGGCGCGACGGCGCCGACCCGGCCGTGACGGGGACACCGGTGACGTACACCGTCGATGTGCCCGGCGGGCGCCTGGTGATCACCGAGCGGGCCGACGGCGAGATCGAGATGACCGGTCCCGCGGTGATCGTCGCCGAGGGCGAGATCGACGCGGATTGGCTGGAAAACGCGGTGAACTGAAGCGGGCAACGGCTTGATGTTGCAGGCCATTAGTTCCGTGAACCAGGGAAAAGAAGGATCCGGCGTTATCTGGGGGCCGGAAAAACGGTTGGTCTCCGCTCGGGTGGCCCGGAAACGCGTACGTCCGAACCGTCGCTCGAATGGGTGATCCGTTTCACGCTCGACGAGAGGTGGTCGGCCGCGCGTGGTGGGCTCGGTAGCATCAAGCACCGGCCCGGACGGGGGAACACCATCATCCCCTGAGCCGTCGTCCGCCATGGGGCATCCCGTCCGCCGGTCCAGGTAGCCGGAGGTGCCCATGAGTGCGGAGGCCACGAATCCCGCGAGCCCAGGTGCTGCGACATCCTCGCCCGAGCTCGCGGCACCGCTCGAACAGGACGGATCCCCGTCCCCCCGCCGGCGGACCCGCCCCAGGATCGATCTGCGCCGGCTGGGCCGGGCGGCCTTCCTCGGCTCCGCGGCCCGCGACCGGCTGCCCGACGCCATCAGCCATGTCGCCGAGGTGCACCGCGCCCACCACCCCGAGGCCGACCTCGAACCGCTGCGCCGGGCCTACGTCCTGGCCGAGTCCTCGCACCGCGGCCAGATGCGCAAGAGCGGCGAGCCCTACATCACGCACCCGCTCGCCGTGACCCTCATCCTCGCCGAACTCGGCGCGGAGACCACGACCTTGACGGCGTCTCTGCTCCACGACACCGTCGAGGACACGGACGTGACGCTCGATCAGGTCGGCGAGGAGTTCGGCGCCGAGGTCCGCTACATCGTCGACGGCGTGACCAAGCTGGAGAAGGTCGACTACGGCGCCGCCGCCGAACCCGAGACCTTCCGCAAGATGCTGGTCGCCACCGGCAACGACGTCCGCGTGATGTCGATCAAACTCGCCGACCGGCTGCACAACATGCGCACCCTGGGCGTGATGCGCCCCGAGAAGCAGGAACGCATCGCCAAGGTGACCCGGGACGTGCTCATCCCGCTCGCCGAACGCCTCGGCGTCCAGGCGCTCAAGACCGAACTGGAGGACCTGGTCTTCGCGATCCTGCACCCGGAGGAGTACCGCCACACCCGGGAGCTGATCGTCGACAACACCTCCCGCGCGGACGACCCGCTCGCCGAGATCGCAGACGAGGTGCGCACGGTACTGCGCGACTCGGGGATCCAGGCCGAAGTCGTCATCCGGCCACGGCACTTCGTCTCCCTGCACCGGGCGTCGCGCAAGCGCGGCCAGTTGCGCGGCTCCGATTTCGGACGGGTCCTGGTCCTCGTCAACGAGGACGCCGACTGCTACGGCGTCCTCGGCGAGCTCCACACCTGCATGACGCCCGTCGTCTCGGAGTTCAAGGACTTCATCGCCGTACCCAAGTTCAACCTCTACCAGTCGCTGCACACCGCCGTCGCCCGCGCGGACGGCCAGGTCGCCGAAGTGCTCATCCGCACCCACCGGATGCACAAGGCCGCCGAAGCGGGCGTCATCGCGCTCGGCAATCCCTACGCTCCTCCTTCGGAGGAGCAGACCGACGGCGACGGGGCACGGTCCGGACTCGACGACGGCGAGCGCGTCGACCCCACCCGGCCCGGCTGGCTGTCCCGGCTGCTCGACTGGCAGGAGGCCGCCCCCGACCCCGACACCTTCTGGTCCGCCCTGCGCGAGGACCTCGCCCAGGACCGCGAGATCACCGTCTTCCGGGCCGACGGAGGCTCGCTGGGGCTGCCCGAGGGCGCGAGCTGCGTGGACGCCGCGTACGCCCTGTACGGCGAGGACGCGCACGCCTGCATCGGCGCCCGCGTCAACGGCCGGCTGGCGACGCTGAGCACGGTTCTGCGGGACGGCGACACCGTCCAGCTCCTCATGGGGCAGGACGCGGCCTCCGAGCCCTCCAGGGAGTGGCTGGAGCACGCCCACACGCCCGTGGCCAGGATCGCCATCCAGCGCTGGCTGGCCGCCCATCCGGCGCACAGCGACCCGGCGAACGCGGCGCCGAGATCCTCCGGCGACCCCACACAGGCCGAGGAGGCCACCGCGGAGGCCGCCCGAGTGGCCGCCGACGCCCGCTCGGCCAAGGGCGGCACCGCGTCCTCCGACCCCGCCGCGACCGCCGTCGTCGACCAGCCCGGCGCGACCGTACGCCTCGCCGGCTGCTGTACGCCCGTACCGCCCGACGAGGTCACCGGCTTCGCCGTGCGCGGGGGAGTGGTGACCGTCCACCGGGTGGAGTGCGCCGGGGTGGCGCACATGAAGAGCTCGGGGCGCGCGGAGGTCGGCGTGCACTGGGGGGACACCACCGAGGCCCGGGTGACCCTGGTCGCCGAATCGTTCGGCCGGCCCCACCTGCTGGCCGACCTCACCGAAGCCATCGCCCTGGAGGGCGTCGCGATCGTCTCGGCGACCGTCGAACCCCCCAGCCAGCAACGCGTACGGCACACCTACACCCTCCAACTCCCGGACGCCGCGCACCTTCCGGCTCTCATGCGGGCCATGCGCAATGTGCCGGGCGTGTACGACGTGAGCCGGGCGCAGCATCACGTCGCCGTTCCCTGAGCCACCCGTTCGGGTGGGCCCGGCGCGAGTCGTCGCCCTCCGGCGGGCGGGCGCTGGTAGCGGTGGTGCATGCTGCTCAACCCCCGCACCCGGTTCATGCCGGCGCTGCTCGCCTCCGCCGTCTCCGTCTGCCTCCTCGCCGCGAGTGCCCCCGCGGCACCCCTGGGTGTCGGCGACCGCCTCTTCCCGCACCTGGGCAACCCCGGGTACGACGTGGCGTCGTACGACCTCGCCTTCAGCTACCCGGGAACCAACAGCAAGCCGCTGTCGGCCGTCACGACCATCGACGCCTGGACGACCACCGAACTCGACCGGATCAACCTCGACTTCTCCCACGGCACGGTGTCCTCGGTCGAGGTCGACGGCGAGCCCGCGACGTTCGCCGGCGCCGACGAGGACCTGGTGGTGACGCCCCGGAAACCGCTGCTCGCCGGGAGCTGGACACGGATCACCGTGCGGCACACCAGCGACCCCGTGTCCCCGGGAGGCCGGGACGGCGGCTGGGTGCGGACGAACGACGGCCTGGCCATGGCCAACCAGGCCGATGTCGCGCACCTGGTGTTCCCGTGCAACGACCACCCCTCCGACAAGGCGATGTTCACCATCAGGGTCACCGCCCCGAACGCCTATACGGCCGTGGCCAACGGTCTGCCGACCGGCGTCGACCGCGTCGGCGGTGCCACGACCTGGACGTACCGCACCCAGCACCCCATGGCCACCGAGCTGGCCCAGGTGTCCATCGGCCGCTCCACCGTGGTGCACCGCGCCGGACCGCACGGCCTGCCCGTACGCGATGTCGTGCCCACCAAGGACCGCGCGCTGCTCGAACCGTGGCTGAAGAAGACGCCCGCGCAGATCGAGTGGCTGGAGAGCAAGGTCGGCCGCTACCCGTTCGAGACGTACGGGGTCCTCATGGCCGAGGCGTCGACCGGCTTCGAGCTGGAGACGCAGACCCTCTCCCTCTTCGAGAGAGACCTGTTCACCGAGCCCGCCTACCCCGAGTGGTACGTCGACTCGATCATGGTCCACGAACTGTCCCACCAGTGGTTCGGCGACAGCGTGAGCCCGCGCACCTGGTCCGACCTGTGGCTCAACGAAGGACACGCCACCTGGTACGAGGCCCTGTACGCGGAGGAGAAGGCGGGCCGGAAGCTCGCCGACCGCATGAAGGCGGCGTACGGCGCCTCGGACCGCTGGCGGGCCACCGGCGGACCACCGGCCGCCCCCAAGCCGCCCAAGGCCGGCCAGAAGATCGGCATCTTCCGCCCGAACGTCTACGACGGGGCCGCCCTCGCCCTCTACGCCCTGCGCCAGGAGATCGGCCGCCCGGCGTTCGAACGGGTGGAGGAGGCGTGGGTCGGCCTCCACAAGGACGGCGTCGCGGGCACCGCCGACTTCGAGCGCCTCGCCTCCGACATCGCGGGGCGGGACCTGAGCGCGTTCTTCCAGGCCTGGCTGTACGCGGAGAAGACGCCGCCGATGCCCGGGCACCCGGACTGGAAGTCCGTCGCGCCCACGACATAGCGCGCGAAATAACACCGTGACGAGACGGGGCGTGCCGTGCGACCATCTTCAGGTCGGCGGCACCGCCCCGGCCTCACGGACGGCTTCCGGGAATCTCCCGGCACGCTTGTACGTTGTGCTCGGTGACGGGGCTCGCTCCGTCACCGCACACCGAAACCCCATCGACGTAAGGACCCAATGACCTCCTCTTCTTCCCCTTCCCAGGACACTGAGCGCCTCGCGCACACCTACCCCGAAGGTCTTCGGGCCGATGCCCTGATGGAAGAGGACGTCGCCTGGAGCCACGAGATCGACGGAGAGCGGGACGGCGACCAGTTCGACCGCTCCGAGCGCGCGGCCCTGCGCCGCGTGGCAGGCCTCTCCACCGAGCTCGAGGACGTCACCGAGGTCGAGTACCGCCAGCTCCGTCTGGAGCGGGTCGTGCTCGTAGGTGTGTGGACCACGGGCACCATCAGGGACGCGGACAACTCGCTCGCCGAACTCGCCGCCCTCGCGGAGACCGCGGGCGCGCTCGTGCTCGACGGCGTCGTCCAGCGCCGTGACAAGCCCGACGCGGCCACCTTCATCGGCTCCGGCAAGGCCCTCGAACTGCGGGACATCGTCGTCGAGTCCGGCGCGGACACCGTCATCTGCGACGGTGAGCTCAGCCCCGGCCAGCTCATCGCCCTCGAAGACGTCGTCAAGGTCAAGGTCATCGACCGTACGGCCCTGATCCTCGACATCTTCGCCCAGCACGCCAAGTCCCGAGAGGGCAAGGCACAGGTCGCGCTCGCGCAGATGCAGTACATGCTGCCGAGGCTGCGAGGCTGGGGTCAGTCGCTGTCCCGTCAGATGGGCGGCGGCAAGGGCGGCGGCCTCGCCACCCGTGGCCCCGGTGAGACCAAGATCGAGACGGACCGGCGCCGGATCCGCGAGAAGATGGCGAAGATGCGCCGGGAGATCGCGGAGATGAAGACCGGCCGCGAGATCAAGCGCCAGGAGCGTCGCCGCCACAAGGTGCCGTCCGTGGCCATCGCGGGTTACACCAACGCGGGCAAGTCCTCTCTGCTCAACCGCCTCACAGGCGCGGGCGTCCTGGTCGAGAACTCCCTGTTCGCGACGCTCGACCCGACCGTGCGCCGGGCCGAGACCCCGAGTGGACGCCTGTACACGCTGACCGACACCGTCGGTTTCGTCCGGCACCTGCCGCACCACCTGGTCGAGGCGTTCCGCTCCACCATGGAGGAGGTCGGCGACGCCGACCTGATCCTGCACGTGGTCGACGGTTCGCACCCGGCGCCGGAGGAGCAGTTGGCCGCCGTGCGCGAGGTCATCAGGGACGTCGGCGCCACCGGCGTACCCGAGATCGTCGTGATCAACAAGGCCGACGCGGCGGATCCGCTGACGCTCCAGCGGCTGATGCGGATGGAGACGCGGTCGATCGGGGTGTCCGCCCGCACCGGTCAGGGCATCGACGAACTGCTCGCGCTGATCGACAACGAGCTGCCCCGGCCCTCGGTCGAGATCGAGGCGCTCGTGCCGTACACCCACGGCAAGCTGGTCGCCCGTGCCCACACCGAGGGCGAGGTGATCTCCGAGGAGCACACCGGGGAGGGCACGTTGCTGAAGGCGCGGGTGCACGAGGAGTTGGCGGCGGAACTTTCGCCGTATGTTCCGGCGGCAGTGTCGCTCTAGGCTCCGCCTAGGGGGTTGTTCGTCGTCTGCGGGGCCGTCGTGGCTGGTCGCGCAGTTCCCCGCGCCCCTGGGTTGGCCTCCATGCCGTAGGTATGGAGGCCAACCGTTGTTACTGGTCGGCGTACTTGGCGCTCACCTCGTCGTACACGCCCTTTGCCACCTTGCCCAGCCTCGGGCCTGCCAGCCAGCCCGAACTCGCCGGGCCGATCGAGGTGTTGGAGATCAGGGCCGGGTTGCCGTCGGAGCCTGTGGTGACCCAGCCGCCGCCGGAGGAGCCGCCAGTCATGGTGCAGCCGATCCGGTACATCGTCGGGTCCGACCTGACGATCGACAGCCGGCCCGGCCTGTCCTGGCACTGGTACATCGTCTCGCCGTCGAACGGCGCAGCCGCCGGATAGCCCGTCGCCGTGATGCTCTCCACCTGCGACACCGCAGGCGCGTCGAAGTCCACCGGCAGCGCCGAACCGACCGTCTCCTCCAGTGACTTGCCGCTGCCGCCCTGCTCCGGCGTCACATGGATGACCGCGAAGTCGTACGGTGCCCCGTCCCCGCCGGTCGAGCCGCCCTGCGCGATCCACTGGTCGGACGTCCGCGTCCAGTCACCCCACCAGACACCGTACGGAGCGACCTCCTCGCGGGGAGTGTTCTCCAGCTCGGCGCCCGACCTGCCCGCGTCGTTGTACGACGGCACGAAGGCGATGTTGCGGTACCAGCCGCCCTTCTTCCCGGCGTGCACGCAGTGGCCCGCCGTCCAGACGAGGTTCGACTTCCCGGGGTGGGCGGGATCCGTCACCACGGTGGCCGAGCAGACCATCGTGCCCTCGGGCGCGTCGAAGAACACCTTGCCCGCCTCGGGCGCATTGGCGTGGTAGGCGGGCGCCACCGCCCTGGCCCGCACCGCCCGAGGTGTCGGGTCGGTGACACCCTGGTCGCCCGAGAGGTCGTTCGCGTCGACGCTCTTCTCCGGGTCGCCGGCGTTCCGCATGCGCTCCGCGTCCCAGAGGCCCTGGATGATCGGGTTGACGTAGTCCTGGGCCTCGCGCAGCCAGTCGTCCTTGTCCCAGTTCTTCCAGGCGCCGTTCTTCCACTTGTCGATGTCGATCCCGTGCTCTTTGAGCTTGTCCCTGAGCCCGTCCGGGATCGTGATCTTCCCGGCACCGTCGTCGGTCGCGGACGCGGAGGACTGCCCGCTCGCCTCGGAACCCCCGGAGCCGGTGCCGGACCCGCAGGCGGTGGCGGTGAGCGCGAGCGCCACGACAAGGCCGACGACGGCGGGCACGGGGGAGGATCCGCGGCGTGCGCCCCTCCCGTTCCGGGCGATGAAGGGTGGGCGTATGGGTCGCATGATCTGACTCCCCCTGGCGTTGTCGAACCGTGTGCTGTCCCCGTTCGGCATCACACATTATGCGGTCGCAGTGGGACACATCCGCCGGAACGGCAACTGTTTCGCTACAGGCGGTCAGGTCCCGGGAGCGTCCGCCGATCGTCCTTTGGGCCGTCAATGTGACGCCCCCGCAAGGATCTTGAGCCGACCCGTGACTCCTGAGGTCCAAAGGGTGTTGGTAACGGAAGGGGTGTATCGGCGAGTTGGTGCTCGTCGGGGACGGCGGAGCAGCGGAACAGCGGGGAGTTGGGGCATTGGGGCTGCGGGAGTCCATGGAGCCGGGGTCGCGAGCGGGAGCACGGGAGCCCCGGGTGGTTGAGCAGGCGGACGGCCAGGCCGACGCGTGCGCGGGCGCGCGCGGGGCGCACGAGGGAATCCTGCGGCGCCAGTCGGCGCGTGAATCGGCGGCCCGCACCTATGCGCGCTCCCTGCCGATCGTCCCCGTACGGGCGCGCGGGCTGACGATCGAGGGTGCCGACGGCCGCCGGTACCTCGACTGCCTCTCGGGCGCGGGAACGCTGGCCCTCGGCCACAACCACCCCGTCGTGCTGGAGGCGATCCGCAAGGTCCTCGACTCGGGGGCGCCCCTGCACGTCCTCGACCTGGCGACCCCCGTCAAGGACGCCTTCATCACCGAACTGTTCCGCACCCTGCCGCCCGGACTCGCCGACCACGCGCGCGTGCAGTTCTGCGGACCGGCCGGGACGGACGCGGTGGAGGCCGCGTTCAAGCTCGTGCGCGCCGCCACCGGCCGCACCGGGATGCTCGCCTTCGCGGGGGCCTATCACGGCATGACCGCAGGGTCCCTGGGCGCCTCAGGCCACGCGGCCGACGTACGCGTCGCGCGGCTGCCGTTCCCCCAGGACTACCGCTGCCCCTTCGGGATGGGCGGCGACCGGGGCGCCGAACTCGCCGCCCGCTGGACCGAGTCCGTCCTCGACGACCCCAAGTCGGGAGTGCCCCTGCCCGCCGGGATGATCCTCGAACCCGTCCAGGGCGAGGGCGGGGTGAATCCCGCGCCGGACGCCTGGATGCGGCGCATGCGCCGGATCACCGAGTCCCGCTCGATCCCGCTGATCGCGGACGAGATCCAGACGGGAGTGGGCCGCACCGGCACGTTCTGGGCGGTGGAGCACAGCGGGGTCACCCCCGATGTGATGGTGCTGTCCAAGGCGATCGGCGGCAGCCTGCCGCTGGCCGTCGTGGTCTACCGCGACGACCTCGACGTCTGGGAACCCGGCGCCCACGCGGGCACGTTCCGTGGCAACCAGCTCGCCATGGCCGCCGGCACGGCCACCCTGGCGTACGTCCGCGAGCACGGCCTCGCCGAACGCGCCGGCACCCTGGGCGCCCGCATGCTCACCCGACTCCGGGGACTGGCGGCGGAGTTCCCGATCATCGGCGATGTCCGTGGCCGGGGGCTGATGATCGGGGTCGAACTGGTCGAACCGGGTGCTCAGCGGGGCGCGGAGTCCACTGCCGACTCCATCGACGGTGACCCGGAGGTCTTCCCGAGGCCGGCCGACGGGGGGCCATGTCCCGTGGCGCCCGAACTGGCCGCCGCCGTACAGCGGGAGTGTCTGCGCCGGGGCCTGATCGTCGAACTCGGCGGACGCCGGGCGAGCGTCGTCCGCCTGCTGCCGCCGCTGACCATCAGCGACGAACAGGCCACCGCCGTACTCGACCGCCTGGCCGACGCCGTGGCGGCGGTGGCACGCGGCCACACCGACCCCGGCCGCCCGGCCGCCACCCACGCAGAGCGAGCGGGGTAGCCGGGGCCGGCGTCCGCCCGTACCGACTCCGTTCGTCTCCCCACCCGTACGCGCACCCGAACAACCTCGCGAGGAATGGTCTTGAACAGCATCCCCGTACCCGAAGGCCGTTCCCACCCCACGACCGCGCGAGGTTCCGGGCCCGGGACCGACACCGTGCCCCGCCAGAAGGGAGCGGCCGGTGGCGCCGGGTGGGCGCGCGGCGCCACGGCCGACCTCCTGGAACACCTCGACCCCCACACCGCGGCCCAGGCCGCCGCCACCGAGAACCTGCTGCGCTGCTGGGTACGGGAGAACGACCTCGCCGCGCCGGAGGACGGCACCCTCCGCATCCCCCTCCCCACCAGCGGCACCGCCCTGCTGGCTCCCGTCCACTACTGGTCCCCGACCGGCTGGCACCGCTTCGGCCTCCCCCACCTGGCCGACGCCCCGGCGGGCGCCCCGGCGGCCGACGCGGTCACCGTCGCGACACTGCTCGCGCGGGAGGCGTACGACGGCACCGAGGCGGCAACCGGAGCCGACCCGGTGGCCGACGCGTCCACGGACGATGCGGGCAGCGCGGCTGCGGCGACCGATGCCCCGGCCTCGTCGCCGACGTCCTCCGTCCTGCCCCCCGACGCGGTCGACCTGGTCGCACGTGTCGCCGACTCCGTCCGCCGTACCGCCGCCTTCATCGGCGACCGGCGTGCGCAGCCTGCCGACGGGCCCGATCTCTTCCTCGCCGCCGAGCAGGCGCTGCTGCTCGGCCACCCGCTGCATCCGACCCCGAAGAGCCGCGAGGGGCTCGCCGAGGCCGAGGCCCGGCTCTACTCACCGGAGTTGCGCGGCTCCTTCCCGCTGCACTGGATCGCGGTGGCACCCTCCGTACTCGCCACCGACTCCGCCTGGACCGAGCGAGGCCGACCCATCCGCGCCGAACAGCTCACCGAACAGCTCATCGGCGCGGCCCTGCCGCTGCCCGACGGCTACGCGGCCCTCCCGCTGCACCCCTGGCAGATCCGGGAGACCCGCCACCGCCCGCAGATCGCGGCCCTGTTCGAAGCCGGGCTGCTCCGCGACCTGTGCACCCACGGCTCGCCCTGGCATCCCACGTCGTCCGTCCGCACCGTCCACCGCTCGGGCGCCCCCGCGATGCTGAAACTCTCGCTGGGGCTGCGCATCACCAACTCCCGGCGCGAGAACCTCCGCAAGGAACTCCACCGGGGCGTCGAGGTGCACCGGCTGCTGCGCGGCGGACTGGCCAAGCAGTGGCAGGCCGCCCACCCGGGCTTCGACATCGTCCGCGACCCGGCCTGGCTCGCCGTCGACGACCCCGACGGCAGTCCAGTCCCCGGTCTGGACGTGGTGATCCGGCACAACCCCTTCCACCCGGCGGACGACGTGTCCTGCGTCGCCGGACTCGTCTCCCCCCGGCCCCACTCCCACCCGGGCGATCCGGCGGACCGGCGCCCGGAGGGCCCGGCCCCGTGGTCCCGGCTGGCCGGGGTCGTCACCCGGCTCGCCGGACGCACCGGCCGCCCCCGAGGCGCCGTCGCCACCGAGTGGTTCCTGCGCTACCTGGAGCAGGTCGTACGACCCGTGCTCTGGCTGGACAGCGAGGCGGGCATCGCCCTGGAGGCCCACCAGCAGAACACCCTGCTCCTGCTGGACGGCGACGGCTGGCCCCGGGGAGGCCGCTACCGCGACAACCAGGGGTACTACTTCCGTGAGTCCCGGCGCGCCGAACTCGACTCCCGGCTGCCGGGCATCGGCGAGCGGAGCGACACGTTCGTCTCCGACGAGGTAACCGACGAACGTTTCGCCTACTACCTCGGCATCAACAACGTCCTCGGCCTCATCGGCGCGTTCGGCTCCCAGCGGCTCGCCGACGAACAGTTGCTGCTGGCCGCCTTCCGGTGCTTCCTCGGAGACATCGCCTCCGGTCCCGCCCGGCTGCGCACGTCCCTGCCCGGTCGGCTGCTGGACTCACCCGTGCTTCGCTGCAAGGCCAACCTGCTGACCCGGCTGCACGGTCTCGACGAACTCGTCGGCCCGGTCGACACCCAGTCCGTCTACGTCACCATCGCCAACCCCCTGCGTTCCTGACGGCTCCGACAGCCATTGCCGACGCCAACTCCCTTTCACCCCGAGGAACACGACACACCCCATCTCCTGAGAGGAGCGTCCCGTGCCTCCCGCCGACGCCCGCACCGACGCCCGTACCGCCCCGACCGCCTACTTTCCGCCCGGCGCCGACAGCGAGGACACGCTGGAGCTGCGCCTGCCCGACGACTTCCTCGCCATGTACGCCGACGATCTCCTCGACCGCGTCGAGGACTGGGGACCGTGCCGCACGCCCGCCGGCTCCTTCCGCCTCCTCCCCGTACAGGTCGAGCGCGATCTGCCGCTCATCGGGCGCTGGATAAACGACCCCACCGTCGCCACCTTCTGGGAACTCGCCGGCACCGAATGCGTGACCGAGGCCCATCTGCGGTCCCAGCTCGACGGCGACGGACGCAGCGTCCCCTGTCTCGGCGTGCTGGAGGGCACCCCGATGAGCTACTGGGAGATCTACCGCGCCGACCTCGATCCGCTGGCCCGGCACTATCCCGCCCGGCCCCACGACACCGGGTTGCATCTTCTGCTCGGCGGTGTCGCCGATCGCGGGCGCGGACTGGGCGGCATCCTGCTCAGGGCGGTCGCCGACCTCGTACTCGACCACCGGCCCCGCTGCGGGCGGGTGGTCGCGGAGCCGGATCTGCGCAACACGCCCTCCGTGTCGGCCTTCCTGAGCGCCGGTTTCCGGTTCTCCGCGGAGGTCGATCTGCCCGCCAAGCGGGCCGCCCTCATGATCCGGGACCGGGGCCTGCGCGATGCCCTGTAGACCTCTTGCGGCACCCCTGCTCCGGCCGTGGGCTTCCGCCTTGATCACCCGATTGTCAGTGCCGCCCCGTAGGGTGGTCGCGCTATGACGAAGCCCTCACTCCCCGAACTCCTGCACGCTGCCGTCACCGCTGTCGGCGGTACGGAGCGCCCCGGCCAGGTGACCATGGCCGAAGCCGTCGCGGAGGCGATCGACGACGGATCCCATCTGCTGATCCAGGCAGGCACCGGCACCGGAAAGTCGCTCGGCTACCTCGTGCCCGCGCTCGCGCACGGGGAGCGGGTCGTGGTCGCGACCGCGACCCTCGCCCTCCAGCGCCAGCTCGTGGAGCGCGACCTGCCCCGCACGGTCGACGCGCTGCACCCGGTGCTGCGCCGCCGCCCCGAGTTCGCGATGCTCAAGGGCAGATCGAACTACCTGTGCCTGCACCGCCTCCGCGAGGGCGTGCCGCAGGACGAGGAAGAGGGCCTCTTCGACCAGTTCGAGGCGGCGGCCCCCACCAGCAAGCTGGGCCAGGACCTGCTGCGCCTGCGCGAATGGTCGGACGAGACCGAGACCGGCGACCGCGACGGCCTCACCCCCGGCGTCTCCGACCGCGCCTGGGCGCAGGTCTCCGTCTCCTCCCGCGAGTGCCTGGGCGCCTCGAAGTGCGCGTACGGAGCCGAGTGCTTCGCCGAGATGGCCCGCGAGCGCGCCAAGCTCGCCGAGGTGATCGTCACGAACCACGCGCTGCTCGCGATCGACGCCATCGAGGGCGCGCCGGTTCTCCCGCAGCACGAGGTGCTGATCGTCGACGAGGCGCACGAACTGGTCTCGCGGGTCACCGGAGTGGCCACCGGCGAGCTCACTCCGGGCCAGGTCAACCGTGCCGTACGCCGTGCGGCGAAGCTGGTGAACGAGAAGGCCGCCGACCAGCTCCAGACGGCGGCCGAGGGCTTCGAGCGGGTGATGGAGCTGGCCCTGCCCGGCCGCCTGGAGGAGATCCCGGAAGACCTCGGGTACGCCCTGATGGCACTGCGGGACGCCGCCCGCACGGTGATCTCCGGGATCGGCGCGACCCGCGACAAGTCGGTCCAGGACGAGGACGCGGTCCGCAAACAGGCGCTGGCCTCGGTGGAGTCCGTGCACGACGTCGCGGAGCGGATCGCGAACGGCTCCGAGTGGGACGTCGTCTGGTACGAACGGCACGAGCCCCGCGGCGGAGCCGCATATCGACCCAGCGGGGCCTCCCTGCGCGTCGCCCCGATGTCGGTGTCGGGGCTCCTCAGGGAGAAGCTGTTCACGGACCGCTCGGTTGTCCTGACCTCGGCGACTCTCAAACTGGGTGGCGACTTCAACGGCGTCGGCGCCTCCCTGGGCCTCGCCCCGGAGGGCACTGCGGGCGACGACCTCCCGCAGTGGAAGGGCGTCGATGTCGGCTCGCCGTTCGACTACCCGAAGCAGGGCATCCTGTACGTCGCCAAGCACCTGGCGCGTCCCGCGCGCGACGGTGACCGCGGGGACATGCTCGACGAGCTCACGGAGCTGATCCAGGCGGCGGGCGGGCGGACCCTCGGCCTGTTCTCCTCGATGCGGGCGGCCCAGCTGGCGGCGGAGGAACTCCGTTCCCGTATCCCCGAGTTCCCGATCCTCCTCCAGGGCGAGGAGACGCTCGGTGAGCTGATCAAGAACTTCGCGGCCGACCCGAAGACCTGTCTGTTCGGCACGCTGTCGCTCTGGCAGGGCGTTGACGTCCCGGGTGCCAGTTGCCAGCTCGTCGTCATGGACAAGATCCCGTTCCCGCGCCCGGACGACCCCCTGATGAGCGCCCGCCAGAAGGCCGTCGAGGACGCTGGCGGCAACGGCTTCATGGCTGTCGCCGCAACCCACGCGGCGCTCCTCATGGCCCAGGGCGCCGGCCGCCTCGTACGGGCGACGGGGGATCGCGGTGTCGTCGCCGTCCTGGACCAGCGCCTCGCGACGGCCCGGTACGGGAGCTATCTGAAGGCGTCGCTGCCGAACTTCTGGTCCACTACGGACCCCCATGTGGTCCGGCGGTCGCTGGCCGCGATCGACGCGGCGGCGAAGCAGACGGAGGAGGCCTCGGCAGCCGAGCAGGCCGAGGCGGCGGAAGAGGCGTAGACGCCGATGGGCCGGCCACCGACTTCGGTCGGTGGCCGGCCCACTGGCGCGCCCGAAACACGGGACAGGGCAGGGCCCCGGAACCGGCGCAGGGGTTCCGGGACCCGGTCAGGGGTGGGGTCCGTAAGACCCCGCCTCCCGCACCTCTCACACGCGGCGGAGGACCGCCACCACCTTGCCGAGGATCGTCGCCTCGTCGCCGGGGATCGGCTGGTACGCGGAGTTGTGCGGGAGGAGCCAGACGTGGCCGTCCTCGCGCTTGAAGCGCTTGACGGTGGCCTCGCCGTCCAGCATGGCGGCCACGATGTCGCCGTTCTCGGCGACCGGCTGGCGTCGTACGGTGACCCAGTCGCCGTCGCAGATCGCGGCCTCGATCATCGAGTCACCGACGACCTTGAGGACGAAGAGCTCTCCGTCACCCACCAGTTGGCGGGGGAGGGGGAACACGTCCTCGACCGATTCCTCGGCGAGGATGGGACCGCCGGCGGCGATACGGCCCACGAGCGGGACGTACGACGCGGCGGGCTTGCCCGTGGTGTCCGCGGGCTGTACGGAAGCCCCTTGGTCGGAACCGCGTACCTCATAGGCACGCGGGCGATGCGGATCGCGGCGCAGGAATCCCTTGCGCTCCAGAGCCATGAGCTGATGTGCGACGGATGAGGTACTGGAGAGGCCGACTGCCTGCCCGATCTCGCGCATCGACGGCGGGTAACCGCGTCGTTGCACAGAGTCCCTGATGACCTCGATCACGCGCCGTTGCCGGTCGGTGAGTCCCGAGCTGTCCGCTCGGATTCCTGGAGGTCGTCCAGGGAGGGACCGCTTGGGTCCCTCAGGATTCGTGGCTTCGTTCATCGCATGCACCGGCTCGAATCGGCTCTGGGAGCGGTCCTGGGCAGTGATGGTGGCACTGTCTGCGGTGGTGGTCACGTCGGCCCCTCTCGATGGTCTCCCGTGCAGTGCAACGGTAGTTGCTTTCGAAAGGTTGCGCCAAACACACGTTCGAGTGAAAAATTGTGGATGGTCTGCCGCGATCAGATGTTTGGGTGTATGGCTTCCGCTGTGCCGGGCGGACGGAGGGCCCCTTTGTTGTAGCCTCACCGCCGAGGCGGCGACCTCTTGGGCCGGTGCTCAAGTCTGCCATCCGGAACCCCGCCGACCGGGGATCGACCCCTGTCGCACGCGGTTCTCACCGTATCTCCGCATGTTCTCCGAGCGGTACGCCCGTGCCGGATCCGGCCTGCCGTGGCGGCGTGGCCGCAGGGCGCGGGCCGAGACCGGTGCGACACGCGCCGCATGATGGATGTACGAGCCAATCCCCACATCTAGTGGTTGGATTGCGGCCGTAGCCCAGAAGTTGTGGTCCCCCGGGTCTTCGGACCCTCGGGCATCACCTATGCTGGGGGCTGCTTCGAGGGGCTCAAAGGCCTTTGCGAGGCCATTGAGTCTGCTGTGAGGGAGGGTTGGAGAACATGCACTGCCCCTTCTGCAGGCACCCCGACAGCCGTGTGGTCGACAGTCGAACGACCGACGACGGCACGTCGATCCGCAGGCGCCGCCAGTGTCCTGACTGCTCCCGTCGGTTCACGACCGTCGAGACGTGTTCGCTCATGGTGGTCAAGCGGTCCGGAGTCACCGAACCGTTCAGCCGTACGAAGGTCATCAACGGCGTGCGCAAGGCATGCCAGGGGCGGCCTGTCACCGAGGACGCTCTCGCCCAGCTCGGCCAGCGGGTCGAGGAGGCGGTGCGCGCCACCGGAAGCGCCGAGCTGACCACCCATGACGTGGGGCTGGCCATACTCGGCCCCTTGCAGGAACTCGACCTCGTCGCCTACCTGCGATTCGCGTCCGTCTACCGGGCGTTCGACTCGCTGGACGACTTCGAGGCCGCCGTCGCGGAGCTCAGGGAAGCATCGCGCCGCCCCGCCGTGGACGACGAAGACCCGGATGTGGGGCGCCAGGAAGACGATCGCGGGTCCGGAGGGACTGCTTCGGTCCCCGTGCCCGCCAACGCCGCCGACTGACCGGCGGGCCCGACCCGGACCGCGTGTTCGGACCGGCCCCGGGAACGGCGATCCAAGGACCTGCTGCGGGCGGCAGCGAGAAGGTGCCCGCAGCGCAAGAAACAGCACCGTGTCACGGGAACAGTGTGGCACTTCTGGGCGTTTTGCCCGATACAGGGAGGCGGCATGACAGAGACGGCGAGCGGTCCGGCACGGAGTTCCCGCGCCAAGGGCAGCATCAAGGCGAGCAAGGGGCTGCGCATCGAGCGCATCCACACCACCCCCGGCGTGCACCCGTACGACGAGGTCGAGTGGGCGAGCCGTGACGTCGTCATGACCAACTGGCGCGACGGCTCGGTCAACTTCGAGCAGCGTGGCGTCGAGTTCCCCGAGTTCTGGTCGGTGAACGCGGTCAACATCGTCACCAGCAAGTACTTCCGCGGTGCCGTCGGCACCCCGCAGCGCGAGGTGAGCCTCAAGCAGCTCATCGACCGCATCGTGAAGACGTACACGAAGGCCGGTGAGGAGTACAAGTACTTCGCCTCCCCGGCCGACGCCGAGATCTTCGAGCACGAGCTGGCGTACGCCCTCCTGCACCAGATCTTCAGCTTCAACAGCCCCGTCTGGTTCAACGTCGGCACCCCGCAGCCCCAGCAGGTCTCGGCCTGCTTCATCCTGTCCGTCGACGACTCCATGGAGTCGATCCTCGACTGGTACAAGGAAGAGGGCATGATCTTCAAGGGCGGCTCCGGCGCCGGCCTGAACCTCTCCCGGATCCGCTCCTCCAAGGAACTGCTCTCCTCCGGCGGCAACGCCTCCGGGCCGGTCTCCTTCATGCGCGGCGCCGACGCGTCGGCCGGCACGATCAAGTCGGGCGGCGCCACCCGCCGCGCGGCCAAGATGGTCATCCTCGACGTCGACCACCCCGACATCGAGGACTTCATCGAGACCAAGGTGAAGGAAGAGGAGAAGATCCGCGCCCTGCGCGACGCGGGCTTCGACATGGACCTGGGCGGCGACGACATCACGTCCGTCCAGTACCAGAACGCCAACAACTCGGTCCGTGTGAACGACACGTTCATGAAGGCCGTCGAGGCGGGCGGCAAGTTCGGCCTCACCTCCCGGATGACCGGCGAGGTCATCGAGGAGGTCGACGCCAAGTCGCTCTTCCGCAAGCTGGCCGAGGCCGCCTGGGCCTGCGCCGACCCGGGCATCCAGTACGACGACACGATCAACCAGTGGCACACGTGCCCGGAGTCCGGCCGTATCAACGGCTCGAACCCGTGCAGCGAGTACATGCACCTGGACAACACGTCCTGCAACCTGGCCTCCCTGAACCTGATGAAGTTCCTCAAGGACGACGGCAAGGGCCGCCAGTCCTTCGAGATCGACAGGTTCGCCAAGGTCGTCGAGCTGGTCATCACCGCGATGGACATCTCCATCTGCTTCGCCGACTTCCCGACCCAGAAGATCGGCGAGAACACGCGCGCGTTCCGCCAGCTCGGCATCGGCTACGCCAACCTGGGCGCCCTGCTGATGGCGACCGGTCACGCGTACGACTCCGAGGGCGGCCGTGCCCTCGCCGGTGCCATCACCTCCCTGATGACCGGCACGTCGTACCGCCGCTCCGCCGAACTCGCCGCGGTCGTCGGCCCGTACGACGGTTACGCCCGCAACGCGCAGCCGCACCTGCGGGTCATGAAGCAGCACGCCGACGAGAACACCAAGGCCGTCCGCGTCGACGACCTGGACACCCCGATCTGGGCCGCCGCCACGGAGGCCTGGCAGGACGTCGTCCGCATCGGCGAGAAGAACGGTTTCCGTAACGCCCAGGCGTCCGTCATCGCCCCGACCGGCACCATCGGTCTCGCGATGTCCTGCGACACCACGGGTCTTGAGCCCGACCTCGCGCTGGTCAAGTTCAAGAAGCTCGTCGGCGGCGGCTCGATGCAGATCGTCAACGGCACGGTCCCGCAGGCCCTGCGCCGCCTGGGCTACCAGGAGGAGCAGATCGAGGCGATCGTCGCCCACATCGCCGAGCACGGCCATGTGATCGACGCCCCGGGCCTCAAGCACGAGCACTACGAGGTGTTCGACTGCGCCATGGGCGAGCGGACCATCTCCGCGATGGGCCACGTCCGGATGATGGCCGCGATCCAGCCGTGGATCTCCGGCGCCCTGTCCAAGACGGTCAACATGCCGGAGACGGCGACCGTCGAGGAGGTCGAGGAGATCTACTTCGAGGCGTGGAAGATGGGCGTCAAGGCGCTCGCGATCTACCGCGACAACTGCAAGGTCGGCCAGCCGCTCTCCGTCAAGAAGAAGGAGGACGAGAAGACCGCGGTGACCGCGAAGACCGAGGCGACGATCCGTGAGGCCGTCGAGAAGGTCGTCGAGTACCGCCCGGTCCGCAAGCGCCTCCCGAAGGGCCGCCCCGGCATCACCACGTCCTTCACGGTCGGCGGCGCCGAGGGCTACATGACCGCCAACTCCTACCCGGACGACGGTCTCGGCGAGGTCTTCCTGAAGATGTCCAAGCAGGGCTCCACCCTCGCGGGCATGATGGACGCCTTCTCGATCGCCATCTCGGTGGGCCTCCAGTACGGCGTGCCGCTGGAGACGTACGTCTCGAAGTTCACGAACATGCGCTTCGAGCCGGCCGGCATGACGGACGACCCCGATGTCCGCATGGCCCAGTCGATCGTCGACTACATCTTCCGCCGCCTCGCGCTGGACTTCCTCCCCTTCGAGACGCGCTCCGCCCTCGGCATCCACTCGGCCGACGAGCGCCAGCGTCACCTGGAGACGGGGTCCTACGAGCCGTCCATCGACGATGAAGAGGTCGACATCGAGGGCCTGGCCCAGTCGGCGCCCCGCGCCCAGGAGCTGAAGGCCGTGGCCGCCCCGAAGGCGGTCGCCGCCCAGGCCCCGGAGCCCGTGCTGACGCAGGTCCACACCAGTGCCGAACTGGTGGAGATGCAACTCGGCATCCAGGCGGACGCCCCGCTGTGCTTCTCCTGCGGTACGAAGATGCAGCGGGCCGGGTCCTGCTACATCTGCGAGGGCTGCGGGTCGACCAGCGGTTGCAGCTAGCGGCGCCGGACGGTCCCCGACCGTCGGGTGAATGAGGAAGGAGGGGTGCCGGCCATGTGCCGGTGCCCCTCCTTCGTCGTGCCGTGGGCCGTGCGACCTTCGTCCCGGGGTGTTTCCGGGGCGGGATCAGGCCTGGCGCATACGGCCCATCTCCCTGGTGAATGCCGACGGGTCGTCCTCGAAGCCCTGGACGCCGGAGTGGAAGTCCCACGACCCGTCCTCGTCACGGACGAACTCGCCGATGGTGGCGGCCGTGGACCCCGTCACGGTGCCGAAGTCGCCCTCGGCCAGGACGGTGTAGCCCTCACGAATGCGCATGCCCGGCCCCAGGACGCCCGCGAACGTCCGGTGCGTGGAGCCCTGCTGGATGATGACGCCGACCACCACGCGCGCGTACTGGGCGCCCAGCCGGTCGAGCTCCAGTGTCATGACCTCGTCCCAGCCGAAGCCCTTCCCGTCCGCGCTGTCCCGGTTGAGCGTGATCGTGCCGTCCGGGGAACGGCTGTCGAAGTGCACCAGATAGGCGGGATCGCCGTACGGATCGGTCGCCGTATAGGTCGCGGCGACGATGTCGAGATCGGTGGGCGGCTGACCTGCCGGACTCGGATCCCACTTCAGTTGGACTTCGGCCTTGCGGATCCCCTTGTTGAGGGCCTTCACCAGACTTCCCTTCCCCGTTCGCCGTGTGCTGTCGCGTCAACTGCCGGTACACCACCGCTGGTTGTCCATCGTGCCACGCGCGCGGGGGCGCTCGCGCGGTCGCAGTACGCCCGAGCGTGACCGGCGCCACGCCACTGGGCCTTACGATGGCGCGGTGCTGGTCAAGTGGATTCGCTGCACCGTGGTGGACCGCCGCGGTTTCGAACGGGGGCAGCGAAAATGGGCGGGACTTCTGGGG
>NZ_LIQQ01000028.1 GCF_001418565.1 Streptomyces graminilatus
TCGAAGCGCTTCGACGGGCGAGTCGAATCAGTTCGACGACCCCCGGCAACCCCCGACAGCCCCCGACAACAACCCCCTGCGCGACGGGTGACCGAGATCCATCCGACTCCCCTGGAGGCCCTGGATGTTCACGGCAAGAAGGCACAGCAGGCACCTGATCATTACGGCCGCGACCCTGGTCGGGGCCTTGTCGCTCGCCTCCTGCGGCGGCGGCTCGGGCAGCGGGTCGTCCGACGGGAAGACCCTGCGCCTGTGGCACTACGAGGGCCCCGACAGCGCGATGGGCGCGGCCTGGCAGGCGGCCGTCGAGGAGTTCGAGGCGACGCATCCGGGCGTCAGAGTGGAGTTCGAGGAGAAGGGCTTCGAACAGATCCAGAAGACCGCCCCGATGGTCCTCAACTCCTCCGACGCGCCCGACCTCATGGAGTACAACAAGGGCAACGCGACGGCCGGACTGCTTTCCACGCAGGGCCTGTTGACCGATCTCACCGCCGAGGTGACGAAACGCGGCTGGGACCGGAAGATCGGCGCCGGGGTCCGCACCACCAGCCAGTACAGCGCCAACGGCGTTATGGGCAGCGGTAGTTGGTACGGCGTGCCCAACTACGCCGAGTACACGATGGTGTTCTACAACAAGGATCTCTTCAAGAGGTACGGGATCGCCGAGCCGACCTCGTTCGGTGAACTCACCGCCGCCATGGACAAGTTCGTCGCCGAGGGCGTCACCCCGCTGGCGAGCGCGGGCGCCGAGTACCCGGCCCAGCAGTACCTCTACCAGCTCGCCCTGTCGAAGGCGGACCGCGCCTGGGTCGACAAGTACGAGCTGTACAAGGGGAAGACGGACTTCCACGACGCCGCCTGGACGTACGGCGCCGAGACCTTCGCCGACTGGGTGGACAAGGGGTACTTCGGCAAGAACTCCAGCGGCCTGAAGGCGGAGGAGGCCGGAGTCTCCTTCATCCAGGGCAAGAGCCCGATCCTGTTCTCCGGGAGCTGGTGGTACGGCCGCTTCAAGAGCGAGGCGAAGTTCGACTGGGGCACGTTCCTGTGGCCCGGCACCGGTCTCACCCTCGGCTCCGGCGGCAACCTGTGGGTCGTCCCCAAGGCCGCGAAGAACAAGGAACTCGCCTACGACTTCATCGACATCACCATGTCGAAGAAGATCCAGAACCTGCTCGGCGACAAGGGTGGGGTCCCGGTGGCCGCCGACCCGGCCGCCGTCACCGACCCGAAGGCCAAGTCGCTCATCGCCGACTTCAACACCCTCTCCGGCCGGGACGGGCTCGCCTTCTACCCCGACTGGCCGGTACCCGGCTTCTACGACGTCCTCGTCTCCGAGGTCCAGAAGCTGATCACCGGCAGCGCGAAACCGGACGACGTCCTGGACTCGTTGCAGGAGGCGTACGACAAGGGCGTACCGAAGACATGACGGTCACCGTCGAACGCGCCACCAACGGCGTGTGCGAGCAGGGGAGTTCGCGCCGCCGGAAGGACTCGTACACTCTCTTCCTGCTCCCCGGAGCCCTCGCCTTCCTCGCCGTGATCGTCGTGCCGTTCCTGATGAACACCGGGGTGAGCTTCACCGATTGGCGGGGCGTGGGCACCCCGGAGTGGGCAGGACTCGCCAACTACCGCACTCTGATGGACGATTCGGAGTTCTGGGCGTCGTTCCGGCACAGCCTGTTCATGGTGGTGGCGATGGCGGCCGTACCCACCGTGGTCGGACTCGTCCTGGCCGCCGCCCTGTTCGACTTCGTCGGCAAGCACTTCGGGAGCCGCTGGGCGGCCGTGCTCCGCGCCTGCTTCTATCTCCCGCAGGTGCTGCCGATCGCGGTCGCGGGCATCGTGTGGAGCTGGATCCTCGCGCCCGGGAACGGTTCGCTGAACGAGCTGCTGAAGGCTGTCGGGCTGGGTTCCTGGCAGCAGGACTGGCTCGGCGACCCGGACATCGCGCTCTACAGCGTGATGGGTGTGCTGGTCTGGGTGCAGCTCGGCTTCCCGCTGGTCGTGTTCATGGCGGGCCTGCAACGCGTCGACCCGCAGCTCTACGAGGCCGCCGAACTGGACGGCGCCGGCTGGTGGCGCCGCTTCCGGCACATCACGCTGCCGCAGATCCGCCCCGAGACCTATGTCGTCCTCACCTGGTGCACGATCGCCGCGCTGAAGGTGTTCGGCGCGGTGTACGTCCTGACGAAGGGCGGTCCGGGCGGCGCGACCGACGTCCCGTCCTACTTCTCCTTCACCACGTTCTTCGAGAAGACCCAGGTCGGCTACGGCGCCGCCGTCTCCACCGTCCTGACGGTGATCATCCTCGCCGTCTCATTCGTCGGCCTGAGGTTCCAGACCCGCGCGGAGGACGCCGAGGACACCGTGGAAGGAGCCCGTACGTGACCACCGCCCCGCGCCGCTACCCGGTGCTCATCGCCCTCGTCCTGGCGGCCCTGTTCATGGTCGTGCCGTTCCTGATCGTCGCCGTCAACGCCGTGAAGTCGCCCGCCGAGTACTCCGCGAACGGCCCCCTCGGTCTCCCCGAGGGCCTCTATCTCGACGGGATCAAGGACTTCTGGGAGCGGGTCGACTTCGGCCGGAAGCTCGTCAACTCGACTCTGATCAGCGGTTCGGTGGCGGTCCTCGCGGTCGTCCTGTCGGTGCTCAACGCGTACGCGATCGGCATCGGGCGGATCCGGGGCCGCACCTGGGTGCTGGCCTTCTTCGTCCTCGCCAATGTGCTGCCGCAGGAGGCGCTGGTCTACCCGGTGTACTACCTGAGCAAGCAAGTCGGCCTGTACGACACCCGGTTGAGCGTGATCATCGTCTTCACGGTCATCCAGGCGGCCTTCGGTACGTATCTCCTCTCCTCCGTCCTGGGCCAGTTCCCCCGGGAGGTCATCGAGGCCGCGCGGATCGACGGCGCCAACAAGTGGCAGGTGCTGTGGCGGATCGTCGTCCCGGTCAGCCGTCCCACGCTCGGTGTGCTCCTCGTCTTCTTCTTCATCTGGACCTGGAACGAGTTCCTGCTCCCCCTGGTGATGCTGATCTCCAACGACAACCAGACGGTGTCGGTGGCCCTCGGCGTCCTCCAGGGCCAGCGCCTGATGGACGCCACGATGACCAACGCGGCTGCCCTGCTGGGTGTGTTGCCCGCCCTTGTCTTCTTCCTCGTCTTCCAGCGAACGCTCACTCGCGGCATCGCCGTGGGTGCCGTGAAGTAAGGACCCCCACGTGAAGTTCACCGACGGCTACTGGCTACTGCGCGAGGGCGTCACCGCCGCCCACCCGGTCGAGGTCCTCGATGTGACCGACGCCGACGGCACGCTGGAGATCCACGCGCCGACCCAGCCCATCCGCCACCGCGGCGACCTGCTGAAGGGACCGGTCGTGACGATCAGCGCCCACGCCCCGATGCCCGACGTCATCGGTGTCACGTTCACGCACTTCCAGGGCGAGGAGCCGCAGAGCCCCCAGTTCGAGGTGCGCAAGGAGGACTTGACGGTCCACACCGAGTACGACGAGGAGCACGCGACGCTGACCTCCGGCACTCTCTCCGTCCGGGTCAGCCGCACCAGCCCCTGGCAGGTCGACTTCCTCGCCCACGGCCGGGTCCTCACCAGCAGCGGCCCCAAGGGCATGGGCATCATGCGGGACTCGGCGACCGGCGCCCACTATCTGCGCGAGCAGCTCGGGCTGAAGGTCGGCACGAGCGTGTACGGGCTCGGCGAACGCTTCGGCCCACTCGTCAAGAACGGCCAGGCCGTCGACATGTGGAACGCCGACGGCGGCACGGCCACCGAACAGGCCTACAAGAACGTGCCGTTCTACCTCACGGACGCGGGCTACGGAGTCTTCGTCGACCACCCCGGCCGGGTCTCCTTCGAGGTCGGCTCGGAAGCCGTGTCCAGGGTGCAATTCAGCGCCGAAACACAGCAGTTGACGTACTACGTCATCCACGGCCCGACCCCCAAGGACATCCTCCGCAAGTACACGGCCCTGACCGGCCGCCCGGCACTACCGCCCCCGTGGTCGTTCGGCCTGTGGCTGTCGACGTCCTTCACCACCTCCTACGACGAGGAGACGGTGACGTCGTTCATCGAGGGCATGCGGAAGCGTGAACTCCCGCTCTCCGTCTTCCACTTCGACTGTTTCTGGATGCGCGAGTTCAACTGGTGCGACTTCCGGTGGGACCCACGGGTGTTCCCCGACCCCGAGGGCATGCTCCAGCGGCTGAAGTCGCGGGGCCTGCACATCAGCGTCTGGATCAACCCGTACATCGCCCAGCGCTCGCCACTCTTCAAGGAGGGCAAGGCGCTTGGCCACCTGCTCCGCCGACCGGACGGCAGCGTGTGGCAGTGGGACCTGTGGCAGCCGGGCATGGCACTGGTCGACTTCACCAGTCCGGCCGCCCGCGACTGGTACGCGGCGAAGCTGGAGGCGCTGCTCGCGCAGGGCGTCGACTGCTTCAAGACCGACTTCGGTGAACGGGTGCCGCTGGACGTGGAGTTCGCCGACGGCTCGGACCCGGAGCGGATGCACAACTACTACACGTACCTCTACAACAGGACCGTCTTCGAGGTACTGCGCAAGCACCGCGGCGAGGGCGAGGCCGTTGTGTTCGCGCGTGCCGCGACGGCCGGCAGCCAGCAGTTCCCGGTCCACTGGGGCGGCGACTGCGAGGCGACGTACGAGTCGATGGCGGAGTCACTGCGCGGCGGCCTCTCCCTCGGCCTGTCCGGATTCGGCTACTGGAGCCACGACATCGGCGGCTTCGAGGGCACCCCGAGCCCCGCCCTCTTCAAACGCTGGATCGCCTTCGGCCTCCTCTCCTCCCACAGCCGTCTGCACGGCAGCTCCACCTACCGGGTGCCGTGGCTGTTCGACGAGGAGTCGGTGGACGTGCTGCGGCTCTTCACCCGGCTCAAACTCCGCCTCATGCCCTACCTCTACGAGGCCGCCCGCACCGCCCACACCGAGGGCGTCCCGATGATGCGCGCGATGGTCCTGGAGTTCCCGGACGACCCCGGATGCGCCCACCTGGAACGGCAGTTCATGCTCGGCCCCGATCTGCTGGTCGCACCGGTGTTCAGCGACGAGGGCGAGGTCTCCTACTACGTCCCCGAGGGCGAGTGGACCCACTTCCTGACCGGCCGCACGGTCACCGGCCCCCGCTGGACACGGGAGCGCCACGGCTTCGACAGCGTGCCGCTGCTGGTGCGCCCCGGGTCGGTGATACCCGTCGGCGCGGTGGACGACCGCCCCGACTACGCGTACGCCGACGGGGTCACCCTGCACACGTACGGCCTGCGACGCGGCGCCCAAGTGACCGTCCCGGTAGGCGACTTGGCGTTCACAGTGGTCCGCGAGGGCGACACGCTACGGGCGTCGTGCAGCGACCCGTCGGCGCCCTGGGGACTGGCGTCGGGCAACCGCGAGGTACGAGCGAAGGCGGGCACCGGATTCCTGACCCTGGAGCTGGAGCTGGAACCGGCGGAACCGAACCCGACGCGGCGGGGGCCGATGGAACGGGGTCCGGCAGAACCGGGGGCGATCGGGCCGGGAGGCGAGTGATGGTGAAGATCACCGATGTGGCCCGGCACGCCGGCGTCTCCCCCAGCACCGTGTCGTACGCCCTCAGCGGCAAGCGCCCGATCTCCGAGGAGACCCGGCGGCGCGTCGAACGCTCCATCCACGAACTCGGCTACCGCCCGCACGCGGGCGCCCGCGCCCTGGCGAGCAGCCGCTCCAACGTCCTGGCACTGGTGATCCCGTTGCGTACCGGCATCGATGTCCCGGTCGCGATGCGGTTCGCGGTGTCGGTGGTGACGGCGGCGCGCCGCCACGACCACGACGTCCTGCTCCTCACCCAGGAGGAGGGCGAGGCCGGTCTGCGCCGGGTGGCGGACACGGCCCTCGTGGACGCGCTGATCGTGATGGACGTCCAGCTCCACGACCCCCGGCTGCCGTTGCTGCGCGCACTGGACCTGCCGTCGGTCCTGATCGGCCTCCCCGCCGAACCGGCCGGCCTGACCTGCGTCGACCTGGACTTCAAGGCGGCGGGCGAGCTGTGCGTGGAGCGGCTGGCGGCCCTGGGGCACCGGGTGATCGCCCTGGTCGGCTCACCGCCCGAGGTGTATCTGCGCCGGACCGCGTTCGCCCAGCGCGTTGCCCAGGGGTTCACGGCGGCGGCGGACCGGGGCGGGCTGTCGTCCTCGGTCCGCCCCTGTGCGGCGACACCGGCCGCCGCAAGGGCCGTTGCCGAGCAACTCCTCTGCGAACAACCGGCGTTGACCGGGGTCGTCGTCCACAACGAGGCGATCCTCGAACCCCTGATCGGCGCCTTCGAGCACCTCGGCCTACGGGTCCCGGGCGACCTCTCCGTCACCGCGATCTGCCCGGCCGACATGGCCGAGAACCTGCCCGTGCCGGTCACCTCGGTCGCCATACCGTCGGCGGAGGTGGGGGCACGGGCAGTGGACCTGCTGATGAGGAAGCTGAACAGCACGGGTCACGCCCCGGAGGTGACCCTGCTGCCACCCCGCCTGACGGAGAGGGCGACCACGGTGGCACGGGCTGCACCGTGAGCCCAAACCCGACAACCCGGTATCCCGACAACCCAGTAACCCGGTGCCCCGGTGACCCGGAGCCCATGAAGCCGTAACCCCGGAGCCCAAGATGGCCACCGATCCAGCCGATGTCCCGACTACTCCACCGTCACCGACTTGGCCAGGTTCCGGGGCTGGTCCACCTCGTTGCCCCGGGCCGTGGCCAGCTCACAGGCGAAGACCTGCAACGGCACGGTGGCGACGAGCGGCTGGAGCAGCGTCGGGGTGGCCGGAACACGGATCAGGTGGTCCGCGTACGGCACCACCGCCTCGTCCCCCTCCTCCGCGATGACGATGGTCCGGGCGCCCCGGGCCCTGATCTCCTGGATGTTGGACACGATCTTGTCGTGGAGGACGGACCGGCCACGCGGCGAGGGCACGACCACGACGACCGGCACGTCCTGCTCGATCAAGGCGATGGGCCCGTGCTTCAGCTCACCGGCGGCGAACCCCTCGGCGTGCATATAGGCCAGCTCCTTCAGCTTGAGCGCGCCCTCCAGTGCCACCGGATAGCCCACGTGCCGCCCCAGGAACAGCACCGTGTTCTTGTCGGCGAGCGAACGCGCCAGCTCACGCACTGGCTCCATGGTCTCCAGCACCCGCTCGACCGCACCGGAGATGTCCGCGAGGTCCCGCACGACGGCCCGGATCTCGTCGCCCCACTTGGTGCCGCGCACCTGCCCCAGATACAGGGCGACGAGATAGCAGGCCACCAACTGGGTGAGGAACGCCTTGGTGGAGGCGACGGCGACCTCGGGCCCCGCGTGCGTGTACAGCACCGCGTCCGACTCGCGCGGGATCGTCGAGCCGTTGGTGTTGCAGACGGCCAGCACCTTGGCCCCCTGCTCACGGGCGTGCCGCAGCGCCATCAGGGTGTCCATCGTCTCGCCGGACTGGGAGATGGCGATGACCAGGGTCCGCGCGTCGAGAATCGGATCCCGGTACCGGAACTCGCTCGCCAGCTCCACCTCGCACGGGACGCGCGTCCAGTGCTCGATGGCGTACTTGGCGATCAGCCCGGCGTGAAAGGCCGTACCGCAAGCCACAACCACGACCTTCTCGACCTCCCGCAGCGCGGCGGCGGGAATCCGCACCTCGTCGAGCGTCAGCGACCCGGCCGGGTCGATCCGGCCCAGCAGGGTATCGGCGACAGCCTTGGGCTGCTCGGCGATCTCCTTGAGCATGAAGTAGTCATAGCCCCCCTTTTCCGCCGCCGACACGTCCCAGTCGACGTGATACGACCTCGCGTCCCCCGGACCGCCGTCGAATCCCGTCACCGTGACCCCGTCCCGGCGCAGCTCCACCACCTGGTCCTGACCCAGCTCGATCGCCGACCGCGTGTGGGCGATGAACGCGGCGACGTCCGAGGCGAGAAAGGCCTCGCCCTCTCCAACGCCCACCACGAGCGGCGAGTTCCGCCGCGCCCCGACCACCACGTCCGGCTCGTCGGCATGTACCGCGACCAGCGTGAACGCGCCCTCAAGACGCCGGCACACGAGCCGCATGGCCTCGGCGAGATCGGCGCAGGCCGAGAACTCCTCGGCGAGCAGATGCGCGACGACCTCGGTGTCGGTCTCGGAGACGAGTTCATGGCCACGCTCGGCCAGCTCCGCGCGCAGACAGGCGAAGTTCTCGATGATCCCGTTGTGGACGACGGCGACGCGCCCGGCGTTGTCGAGATGCGGATGGGCGTTGCCGTCGGTGGGCCCGCCATGAGTCGCCCACCGGGTGTGCCCGATACCCGTACCGCCGGCCAGCAACGGCCGTTCGACAAGCGCCTTCTCCAGATTGACGAGCTTCCCCGCCTTCTTGGCACCGGCCAGCCCGCCGTCCGCGAGCACCGCCACCCCGGCCGAGTCGTATCCCCGGTACTCCAGCCGCTTCAGCCCGGCCATCACGACGTCGAGAGCCGACTGCGACCCCACATAACCCACGATTCCGCACATGCTGCGCAGCCTACGATCGAACACGCGCCGCATCCGGGCACAGCGTGCCCGATATCGGAAATTCGCGCCGCGAAAACGAGGCCTCCACCTAGAGGTGACGCACCCCACCCTCCACCCCGTCCACACTGCCGTAACAATGGACTGTGATCTCTCCGGTCTCCTCGATGCCCCGGAGCGCCCACCGGCAGCGGCCGGAGGCGACTCCCTACGTCGACCTCACCCGTGCCGAGTGGAGTGCGCTGCGCGACAAGACGCCGCTGCCCCTCACCGCCGAGGAGGTCGAGAAGCTGCGCGGTCTGGGCGATGTCATCGACCTCGACGAGGTGCGGGACATCTACCTCCCGCTCTCCCGGCTCCTCAACCTCTACATCGGCGCCACGGACGGCCTTCGGGGAGCCCTGAACACGTTCCTCGGCGAACAGGGCACCCAGACGGGCACGCCGTTCGTCATAGGAGTCGCGGGCTCGGTGGCGGTCGGCAAGTCAACAGTCGCCCGTCTCCTCCAGGCGCTGCTCTCCCGCTGGCCCGAACACCCACGCGTAGAACTGGTGACCACGGACGGCTTCCTGCTCCCCACCGAGGAGCTGACGGCCCGCGGCCTGATGTCCCGGAAGGGCTTCCCGGAGTCGTACGACCGCCGGGCCCTGACCCGCTTCGTAGCGGACATCAAGGCAGGAAAAGACGAGGTCACAGCCCCCGTCTACTCCCACCTCATCTACGACATCGTCCCCGACCGAAAGCTCACGGTCCGCCGCCCCGACATCCTGATCGTCGAGGGCCTGAACGTCCTCCAGCCCGCGCTCCCCGGCAGCGACGGCCGCACCCGCGTCGGTCTCGCCGACTACTTCGACTTCAGCGTGTACGTCGACGCCCGCCCCGAGGACATCGAGCGCTGGTACCTCAACCGCTTCCGCCGCCTGCGTGAGACGGCGTTCCAGAACCCGTCCTCGTACTTCCGCAAGTACACCCAGGTGTCGGAGGAAGAGGCCCTGGACTACGCCCGCACCACCTGGCGCACCATCAACAAGGTGAACCTCCTGGAAAACGTGGCCCCCACAAGAGGCCGCGCCACCTTGATCATCCGCAAGGGCCCGGACCACAAGGTCCAGCGACTCAACCTACGCAAGCTGTAGTCGACCCCCCTGAGGGCGCCGGCGCAGCCGCGCCCGACAGGGGCGCGGGGAACTGCGCGACAAGCCACGACGGACCCGCAACCCGCAGCGAACCCGCACCCCCACAACCCGACAGGGGCGCGGGGAACTGCGCGACAAGCCACAACGGACCCGCAGCCCGCCACGCACAGCACCCCCACCCCGAACCCGGCACGGAATGGCCCCGCAAACTACCCGAGCGCCGACTTCACCACATCCGCCAACCGCCCGGCCACAGCCCGAGCGTGATCGATATCGGCAGCCTCCACCATCACCCGAACCAACGGCTCGGTCCCGGAGGGCCGCAACAACACCCGCCCGGTAGCCCCGAGTTCCCGCTCGGCGTCAGCAACCGCGGCCGCCAGCTCGGCAGACGACCCCACCCGCGCCCGGTCGACATCAGGCACGTTCACCAGCACCTGCGGCAACCGCTCCATGACAGCCGCGAGTTCCTTCAATGTACGACCGGTCTGCGCGACCCGAGCCGCCAGCAGCAGCCCGGTCAGCGTCCCGTCACCGGTGGTCGCGTGGTCCGAGATGATCACATGCCCGGACTGCTCACCGCCCAGCGCGTACCCGTGCTCCTTCATCTCCTCCAGGACATACCGGTCCCCGACCGCCGTCTGGACCAGAGACAGCCCTTCCCGCTCCATCGCCAGCTTGAAGCCCAGGTTGGACATCACCGTCGCGACAACGGTGTCGTCCCGCAGTACGCCCCGCTCCCGCATCGCCAGGGCGAGTACGGCCATGATCTGGTCGCCGTCCACCTCCGCACCGGTGTGGTCGACGGCGAGGCAACGGTCGGCGTCACCGTCGTGGGCGATGCCGAGATCGGCACCGTGTTCGAGGACGGCGGCCCGGATCTTGGCGAGGTGGGTGGAGCCGTAGCCGTCGTTGATGTTGAGGCCGTCGGGCTCGGCACCGATGGTGACGATCTCGGCGCCGGCCCGGGTGAACACCTCGGGCGAGACCAGGCTGGCGGCGCCGTGCGCCTCGTCCAGGACGACCTTCAGACCGTCCAGCCGGTTCGGCAGGACACCGACGAGATGACTGACGTACTGCTCGAAGCCCTCGTCGTACGAGCGCACACGGCCCACGCCGCCGCCCGTCGGACGGTCCCAGGGAGCACCGGTGCGGTGCTCCTCGTACACGGCTTCGATCCGCTCCTCCAGCTCGTCGTCGAGTTTGTGGCCACCGCGGGCCAGGAACTTGACGCCGTTGTCGGGCATGGCGTTGTGGCTGGCGGAGAGCATCACGCCGAGGTCCGCGCCCAGCTCGGCGGTGAGGTACGCCACCGCCGGGGTGGGCAGTACGCCGACCAGCAGGACGTCCACGCCCGCGCTGGCGAGGCCCGCGACCACGGCGGCCTCCAGGAACTCTCCCGACGCGCGCGGATCCCGTCCGACCACGGCGACCGGCCGGTGGCCCTCGAACGAACCCGCCTCGGCGAGTACGTGGGCCGCCGCCACCGACAGACCGAGAGCCAGCTCGGCCGTCAGGTCCACGTTGGCGACACCGCGCACGCCGTCCGTGCCGAAGAGTCGTCCCACTGGTGTCCTCCGAAGATGCTGAGAATGTGCGGCTCGTGCCGAGTGTCCATGCCGGACCTGGCTACGTATATCCCCTGTGCCTGTTTCCAGGCTGTATGGAGCGTTCCAAAACCCGTGCGGCGAACCTGTGATAGGTGATGTCCCCCGTAAACGAACCGCCCCGACAGCACGAAAGTGCCGCCGGGGCGATACGTACAGGACGTCCGGGAAACACGAGACGTCCGAGAGCAGCGGAGCGATTAACGCTTGCTGTACTGCGGAGCCTTGCGGGCCTTCTTGAGACCGGCCTTCTTGCGCTCGACCGCACGGTCGTCGCGCTTGAGGAAGCCGGCCTTCTTCAGGGCGCCACGGTTGTTGTCGACGTCCGCCTCGTTCAGCGCACGGGCGACACCGAGACGGAGCGCACCGGCCTGACCGGAGACACCGCCGCCGGAGATGCGGGCGATGACGTCGTAGCGGCCTTCGAGCTCGAGCACCTTGAAGGGCTCGTTGACTTCCTGCTGGTGCACCTTGTTGGGGAAGTAGTCCTCAAGGGTGCGACCGTTGATCTTCCACTTGCCGGTGCCCGGGACGATCCGGACGCGGGCGATGGCGTTCTTGCGACGGCCCAGGCCGGCCGCGGGCTGCGGGTCGCCGAAGCGGCCCGCGAGCGACTCCGAGGTGTAGTCGCCCTCGACGGGGACCTCGGACTCGGTGGTGTAGCTCTCGACGTCGGCGTTCTCGAACTCGACATCGGCGTTGTCGTCGAGCGGCTGCTCGACAGTGGTCTCGGCCACGATTCTCCTCAGAATTCTCTACGTCTTAGGGGGTGGCCGGAACTACTGCGCGACCTGGGTGATCTCGAACGGCACCGGCTGCTGCGCAGCGTGCGGGTGCTGGTCGCCCGAGTAGACCTTCAGCTTCGAGAGCACCTGACGGCCCAGGGTGTTCTTGGGGATCATGCCCTTGATGGCCTTCTCGACGGCCTTCTCGGGGTTCTTCGCCAGAAGCTCGTCGTAGCGGACGGAGCGCAGACCACCCGGGTAGCCGGAGTGGCGGTACGCCATCTTCTGGGTCTTCTTGTTGCCGGAGAGGTGCACCTTGTCGGCGTTGATGATGATGACGAAGTCACCAGCGTCGACGTGGGGGGCGTAAATCGGCTTGTGCTTGCCCCGAAGGATGTTCGCGGCGGTGGTGGCCAGACGGCCCAGGACGACATCCTGGGCGTCGATGACGTACCACTGGCGAGTGATGTCGCCGGGCTTAGGGCTGAACGTACGCACTTCGTAGCCTTCGCTTCTTCAGTGGATGGGTCCTGACACATGGCATCACTGAAGCGATCGTGCAGCTGGGGACGACAGTGGCCGGGAACAATGCCCGTATGCCGTCCACTGGTAACTGCTCCAGGGAACCTACGTATGGGCCTCTCGCGTGAGAACGACCAAGCCGATACGCATAACAATCGCCCAGGCTACCCGCGCGGGCCCGGACGGGTCAAAACGAGGGTCCGTCCGCGCGAGCGAGCAGGAGGAACCGCCGCCTCAGCCGCCATAAACCCAAACCTTCCCGACAACCCTCCGAGATCGGACTTGCCGCCCATGCCCCACCCCCAACTGCGGTGGCACGCGTGGCCCTTGAGACGCAGCAACACACGGGGTGCACGGCGTCTAAGATGCGCGCATGAGCTATGGGCAGGGGGGACCTCAGTGGGACCCCTGGAAATCGAATTCCCAGCAGCCGTGGGACAACCAGGACAGCCGGGCCCCGCAGCAGCCGTGGGCCGGCCAGGGCGGCGGACAGGCCCCCGACTGGGCGGCGCTCGCCGAGGCGTCCGAGGTCCGTAACAGGCGCCGCAGAATCCTGCTCATCGTCGGGGCCGCGGTGGCCACCGTGGGCGTGGGCACGGCCGTCGCGATGGCCGTGGTCAACGCGGACGGCAACGCCACGGCCTCCAACAGACCGACCTCCGGCCTGCCCGCCACCGCGGACATCCCCAGCGACACCGCCTCGACGCCGTCGTTCGCGCCGACGAGCGCGCCGCCGCCGCTGGACCCGAAGGACTTCATATCGAGCGCGAAGAAGGACACGGCGCCCCTGGCCCCGGACGACCTCTTCCCCGGTACGCAGCTCACGATGGGCGAGCGCCTCTACAAGAAGGGCCCGACCGCCGACTCGACGAACTGCGCGTCGGCGACGAAGAACACCCTTCCGAAGATCCTCACGGACAACGGGTGCACGCGCTTCCTGCGCGTCACGTACAGCAAGGACGGCATCGCGGTGACGGTCGGCGTGGCCGTCTTCGACACCGAGGCGCAGGCCACGAAGGTCAAGTCCACGACGGACAGGAAGAGCATCGTCGAGTCCCTGTCCGGCGGCGGTGTCCCGACCTTCTGCCGCGCGGCGATCTGCCGCTCGACGACCAACTCGTACGGCCGCTACGCCTACTTCACGATCGCCGGTTTCACCGACGGCAAGGACGTGACGACGAAGAGCACGGCGGTCTTCACCACGGGCGACGACCTGGCCGAGTTCGCCTTCCGCCAGATCAGGCGGCGCGGCGAGGCACAGGCCTCGGCGGCGAGCAAGTAGCCCTCCCCCCTGCTCCGGTGACTCAGGACTTCGGCAGGGTGTTCAGGTAAGGCGTCCCCGCGGCCTCGAACCGGGCGGCGGCCTTCTCCGCGTCCGCCGCCGACACCGCCTTGCCGGCCCGGTAGTACATCCAGTCGGCCTTCATCTCCCAGGAACGCGCCCCCTTGAAGGGGAGGTCGACGAACCAGGTGCTGAAGTTGATGGTCATGGCCTCGCGCGGAAAGTGCTTGCTGCCGCTGGTGAAGAGCTTCTGGCCGTCGATGGAGTAGGTGGTCTTCCCGTCGACCGCGGTGATGACCATGGTGTGCCAGCCGCCGAGCTTCTGGTTGTGGGAGCTGGTGACCCGGTCGCCCCGCTCGCTGTTGCGCCAGCTCGTGGTGTCGAGCAACGGCCCGTACCGGCCCCAGCCGCCGTTGGGCATGTACTCGTAGTCGAGTTCGCTGTACCTCGGCGACGCGTGGTCGGGCGAGATGGCGAACAGGGACTCGTTGACGTGGTCGCCGTCGGCGCCGCTCGCGGGCTTGTCGCTGAGGTAGACGCGGGCGACGAGGGTGCCGGTGAAGAACGTCGGCCGGGTCCGGTGGAACTCGGCCTGCCGGGTGCCCCGCGCGGTGCCGTCGGTGCCGGCCCGCAACCGGAGCGCCTGTCCCGCCCTGCCGTCCTCCCCGGCGGGGAAGCTCACACCCTGCTTCGACCAGGTGTCCTTGATGCCCGGTCCGCCTTCGCCGGTACGGACCGTCCAGCCGTTGGCCGCGAGCGCGGGGTCGTCGGGACCGGTGTAGTCGAAGTCGTCGAAGAGGACTCCGGCGGGCGCCCCGCCCGAGGCCGAGGCCGACGCTGAAGTGGACGCGGACGCGGATGCGGACGCGGAAGCGGCGGGAGCCGGGGTGTCGCCGTTCGGCTCCTTGCCCCAGACATGAGTGCCATCCAGATACGCGGTCACGAGCTTGGACGGCTGGTACGTGGTGCTCTTGGCGTCGAACGAGAGATCGTCCGCCTGATTCAGCTCGCGGTGGTCGACCCGGTAGAGCTGGAGCCCGATGCCCTGACTGGTGCCGCCGGGCTTCAGCGTGCCGGCCGCGGCGGTGAAGCCGATCTGGAGGTAGTGGTCGGCCTTGGGCGCCGGGTCCTCCAGGGCGGCCGTCCGCAGGGTGACGCTGGAGCAACCGAGGGACGTCTGGACGCAGTTGGACCCGTACGCGGTGCCGCCGCCAGCCGTGTAGTAGTAACGCAGGGTGACGTCGCTGAGGTTCACGGAACGGCCGGACGTGTTGATGATTTCCAGCCACGGTTTCGCCACATCCGCCGTCGCGGCGGCGCCGGTCCGGTAGCGAACGGTGAGGACGGAGGAGGACTCGCCCGACGGCCACCAGGCGTGGAGCGCGGCGCCGCCCGCTCCGAGAAGGCCCGTCGCGAGCAGGAATATGAGGATTTTCCATCCCCGACGGGACGATGTGCGGCCGGTCACGAATTCCCCCGAGTTCTCTGGGCGGTGGTCACCGCACACCTTAAGCCCATCTTCACAAAGGCTCCCAGATAACCCTTTCCCGCCTCTTACCGTGTGATCTTCACCATGACGTCTGGCCGAATATCATCGCCACCAGTTGTCATGATTATGACCCTTTTGCCGTAGCACCAAAGGATCCGGATTTAACTCACCGTTCACGCCTCACGCCACCGAGAGCAACCCTGTGACCTGGACAGCTCCGACCTGTCGGACATACCCGGGGTATGTTCCTGAGGACCTTTCGCAGTACCCGCACAAGATCACGACCAATGTGCGGAGGCATCCGGATGCAGGAGAAACGTTTTGTCGGGGACGGTTGCGCGCGGTGAGCGTGCTGAGCAGCTGCACACACCACGCAGCCGACATCGAAGAGGCCGCAGCGCGTACGGCCATGCCGTCGAGACCCCGGCCACAATGGTCTACGAGACCGTCGTGCTCGTTCCCGCCCGGAATGAGGAGGTCGGGGTCTTCACCTCGCTGGAGTCGCTGGCCGGGCAGACCCGACGGCCCGACCTCATCGTCGTGGTGGTCAACAACTCGACCGACCGCACCCAGGAATTCGCGCGCCAGTTCGCCGACGACGAGCGCACACCGCCGACGGTCGTCCTCAACCTCGATGACAATCCGCACAAAAAGGCCGGGGCCCTCAACTACGGACTGCGATGGCTCCGGGAGGCAGTGGGCGGCCGGCTGAACGGCCGGGTGGGCCACGTCCTGGTCATGGACGCCGACACCGAACTGCACCCGCGGTTCATCGAGCGGGCCCGCAACGTCATCGCGTCCGACCCCCAGATCGGCGGCGTCAGTGCCGCCTGTCTCGGCCGCACCGACCTGTGGCGCAACCCCTGGCAGCGGTTCCTGCTGGGCATGCAGATCATCGAATACGGCCGGGCCGCCAACGCGCGCTACCGCAAGAACGTCCACACCATGTCGGGCGCCGGCTCCTTCTACCGCGCCGAGGCGCTACAGGGCCTGATCGACTGGCGGGGCGAGGTCTTCTGGGAGGACCACCGCAACCTGGTCGAGGACTACGAGACCACGCTGGCGCTCAAGGAGTCCGGCTGGAAGGTCACAGCCAACCAGCTCTGCATCGCCTACACCGACCTCATGCCGACGCTGCGCGAGCTCATCCAGCAGCGCGAGCGCTGGAGCCGCGGAACCGTCGACACGCTGCGCCGCCGCGGCTGGACCAGATTCACCTGGCACTCCATAGTCACGATGATCATGGGTCTGGTCGGCTTCGCCTACATCTTCATCTGGAGCGGACGGCAGGTCGCCGCCATCGCCGTACAGGGCTTCTCCAGCCACCCTCTCCTGCTGGCCCTCTTCGGCTTCTGGATCGTCTATCCAGCCATCCAGGTACGCACCCTCGGCTGGAAGGCGATGCTCGTCGAGGCGCTGCTCATCCCCGAGCTGGTCTACACCGTCGTACGGGCGTACTGGCTCATCTCGTCCATCCTGAAGTCCTTCGTGACTCGCGTATCGGCGTGGAAGTAGGCGGGGGAGAACGATGAACACCCTCAGAGGACTGGGTGCCTGCGCGGTACTCGCCGGCATCGCCTACGCGGTCACCAAGGTGACGAACTTCCAGCTGTTCGTGCTCGGCATCACGGTCACGACGGTCACCGTCTGCGTGATCACCTACCTGCTGTCCGTGAAAAGGCGCCGCCACGACCGCCGCACGGCAAACGGCCGTAACAGATCCAGGCGAGCCTCGTAATGGGCGTCACCGCCTACCCGAAGCACCCTGTGGTCGGCATCGGCAACGTCCGCCGGTTCCGCGCCTCCTTGTTGCGCGCGGCCAGCAACTCGTCGGCGGGATAACCGACTTCCTCCAGCGTCAGCCCGTGCGGCCGTACGACATGCACGGCGGAGTCGCGTACGCCGGCGGCCAGCACCTTCCCGGGCCAGTCGGCCCCCCGGTGCCCGTCCCCCACGAAGATCAGCGCCCCGATCAGCGAGCGCACCATGTTGTGGCAGAAGGCGTCGGCGCGCAGGGTGGCGGTGATGATCCCGTCGTCACCGCGGACCAGGCTCAGCTCCTGGAGCGTACGAATGGTGGTCGCGCCCTCGCGCTTCTTGCAGTAGGCGGCGTAGTCGTGCTCGCCCACGAGCCGCCCAGCCGCCTCGTTCATGGCGTCGACGTCGAGCGGCCAGTCGTGCCACAGGACATGGTTGCGGAGCAGCGGATCGACTCCACCGGGATTGTCTGTGACGCGATACGCGTAACGCCGCCAGATCGCCGAGAACCGCGCGTTGAACCCACCCGGCGCCTCGGCGACGCGCCACACCCGCACATCTTTGCTCAGCCGCCCGGCAAGCCGCTTGAGCAGCTTCTCCTGATGCTCGTCCCACACCTCGACAGGCAGATCGACATGGGCGACCTGCCCCCGCGCATGCACCCCGGCATCGGTACGCCCGGCCACGGTCAGCTCGTACGTGGTCTCCCCGGCCCGCGTCACGGTCCGCAGGGCGTCCTCGATCTCCCCCTGAACGGTCCGCCGCCCCCCGGCCTGCTTGGCCCACCCGGAGAACGCGGTCCCGTCATAGGAAAGGTCCAGCCGCACCCGTACGAACCCGGGCTCTACTTCATCACTCACAGGGAGATCCTCTCAGCAACCAAAAAAGCGGGCCCGCCCCTCGAAAGGAGCGGACCCGCTCAGACGCGAACCGAAGCTCAGGCGTCCTTGGACTCTTCGGCGGCCTCGTCGGCCGGCTTGGCGTCCTCGACGACCTCTGCGGCAGCCTCGGTCTCGACCGGGGCCTCCTTCACGAGGGCGTCTTCCTTGACGGCACGCTTGGTCGCCGCCTCGGCCTCACCGGTGGCCTGCTGGGCCACGGTCAGGGCCTCCACCAGCTCGATGACAGCCATGGGCGCGTTGTCGCCACGACGGTTACCGATCTTGGTGATACGGGTGTAACCACCCGGGCGGTTCTCGTAGCGCGGGCCGATCTCGGTGAAGAGCGTGTGAACGACGCTCTTGTCCGTGATGACCTGGAGCACCTGACGGCGGTTGTGAAGGTCGCCCTTCTTCGCCTTGGTGACCAGACGCTCGGCGTAGGGACGCAGCCGGCGCGCCTTCGCCTCGGTGGTCGTGATCTTGCCGTGCTCGAAGAGCGACTTCGCGAGGTTCGCGAGAAGCAGCTTCTCGTGCGCGGCACTGCCACCCAGACGGGCACCCTTGGCGGGCTTCGGCATGATCTTTCTCCTTGGTGTCTGCCCCGGCCGTATCAGGTACCAGAGTCAGTGTCCGAGCAGGCGATCACCTGTCGGAGATCCGGGAGCAGCCCCGAAGGGGCGCTCCCGGAAGGGGCGCGGGGAACTGCGCGACAAGCCACAGCGCACCCGCACCCAAATCTAAACCACAAGCCCCGAGCTCTAAGCAGCCCTAGCAGCCCTAGTAGCCCTAGTAGCCCTAGTAGCCCTTAGTACTGCTCGGTCTCCACGAACCCGGCGTCAACGTCGTCGTCGGCGCCAAAGGCGTCAGCGGCGGCGGTCGGGTCGAACCCGGGAGGCGAGTCCTTGAGCGCGAGACCCATCCCGGCAAGCTTGGCCTTGACCTCGTCGATCGACTTCGCACCGAAGTTACGGATGTCGAGCAGATCGGCCTCGGAGCGGGCCACGAGCTCACCCACGGAGTGGATGCCCTCACGCTTCAGGCAGTTGTACGACCGGACGGTGAGCTCCAGCTCCTCGATCGGCAGCGCGAGATCGGCAGCCAGCGCGGCGTCGGTCGGGGACGGACCCATGTCGATGCCCTCGGCGTCGACGTTGAGCTCACGGGCAAGCCCGAACAGCTCGACGAGCGTCTTACCGGCGGAAGCCATCGCGTCCCGGGGACGCATGGCCTGCTTGGTCTCGACGTCGACGATCAGCTTGTCGAAGTCGGTGCGCTGCTCGACACGCGTGGCCTCGACCTTGTACGTGACCTTGAGAACAGGCGAGTAGATCGAGTCGACCGGAATACGACCGATCTCCTGACCCACCTGCTTGTTCTGCACAGCCGAGACATAGCCGCGACCGCGCTCGACGGTCAGCTCGACCTCCAGCTTGCCCTTGCCGTTGAGCGTGGCGAGGACGAGGTCGGGGTTGTGCACCTCGACACCGGCCGGCGGCGCGATGTCAGCGGCGGTGACGAGCCCGGGTCCCTGCTTGCGCAGGTACATGACCACCGGCTCATCGTGCTCACTGCTGACAACGAGCTGCTTGATGTTGAGGATGAGGTCCGTGACGTCTTCCTTGACGCCCGGCACGGTGGTGAACTCGTGCAGAACGCCGTCGACACGGATGCTGGTGACAGCCGCGCCAGGGATGGAGGACAGCAGAGTACGACGGAGCGAGTTACCGAGGGTGTAACCGAACCCCGGCTCCAGCGGCTCGATGACGAACCGGGAGCGGAACTCGTCGACGACCTCTTCGGTCAAAGAGGGACGCTGAGCGATCAGCATGTGGAAATCCTTCAGTCATGGACACCCGCTATTTGATGCCCGACTAGTAATACAAGGGTACGGGCGATACAGCTCATAGGAGCCATACCGCCCGAACCTCAAACTGCCAAACAAGAACCAGAGCCGAACGTCAGATCAGACGCGACGGCGCTTGGGGGGACGGCAGCCGTTGTGCGGGGTGGGGGTGACGTCCTGGATGGAGCCGACCTCAAGACCGGTCGCCTGAAGCGAACGGATGGCCGTCTCGCGACCCGAGCCCGGGCCCTTGACGAAGACGTCAACCTTGCGCATGCCGTGCTCCTGCGCGCGGCGGGCGGCCGACTCGGCGGCCATCTGCGCGGCGAAGGGGGTGGACTTGCGCGAGCCCTTGAAGCCGACGTGGCCGGCGGAGGCCCAGGAGATCACGTTGCCCGCGGGGTCGGTGATCGAGACGATCGTGTTGTTGAACGTGCTCTTGATGTGAGCGTGCCCGTGAGCGACGTTCTTCTTTTCCTTGCGGCGCACCTTCTTGGCAGCGCCCTGACGACCCTTGGGGGGCATCTACTACTCCTACGGGGAGGTGGTCGGTCCTACAGCGAAGACCGCTGATGAAGCGTTGTCCGCTGAGGACTACTTCTTGCCCGGCTTCTTCTTGCCGGCGATGGCGCGACGCGGGCCCTTGCGGGTACGAGCGTTCGTGCTGGTGCGCTGACCGTGGACGGGCAG
Source organism: Streptomyces graminilatus (assembly GCF_001418565.1). Classification (GTDB taxonomy): domain Bacteria; phylum Actinomycetota; class Actinomycetes; order Streptomycetales; family Streptomycetaceae; genus Streptomyces; species Streptomyces graminilatus. The sequence continues at coordinate 20,473 of NZ_LIQQ01000028.1, forward strand.
GCCACGGCGGTGGCGAATACCCTGGTAGCAGCCGATCTCGATCTTCCGGCGGATGTCGCCCTGGATCTCGCGACGGAGGTCACCCTCGGTCTTGATGTTGGCGTCCACGTACTCGCGGATCGCGACGAGCTGCTCTTCGGACAGGTCCCGAACACGGGTGTTCGGGTCGATGCCCGTCTCCGCCAGCGTCAGCTGGGAGAGAGTCCGGCCGATGCCGAACACGTAGGTGAGGGCGACCTCCACACGCTTTTCACGCGGGATGTCAACACCGGAAACGCGTGCCATTCAATGGCTCCAGTTGTCGTTCGGAGGTCTTCCACAAAGCCGTTTCCCAGCCGCCGTACGAGGTACGAACTGGGTCCCCGGCCTCCGACCGGGGGTATCAGCTCCACCGAACGACGACCAACCACAGTCACCGAACAGTCGGACCTGGACTCTGCGTATGAACATGTACTGCTCGCGTCGCGCGAATTTCTGCGGGTGCAGAAGGTAGGTCGTGCGTCAGCCCTGGCGCTGCTTGTGGCGCGGGTTCTCGCAGATGACCATGACCCGACCGTGACGGCGGATCACCCTGCACTTGTCGCAGATCTTCTTGACGCTCGGCTTGACCTTCATGGGGTGAGGTTCTCCGGGTCAGTTGCCGGCGGCCCCGCTTGCACGGGACTTGGGCAAGATCTACTTGTATCGGTAGACGATCCGGCCACGCGTCAGGTCGTAAGGAGACAACTCCACCACGACCCGGTCGTCAGGGAGGATGCGGATGTAGTGCATACGCATCTTGCCGCTGATGTGTGCCAGAACCTGGTGGCCGTTCTGGAGCTCTACCTTGAACATTGCGTTCGGGAGAGACTCGACGACAGTGCCCTCGATCTCGATGGCACCTTGCTTCTTGGCCACGCTTCGCCCTTCGAATCGACTACCTTGATCGACTCTCATGCGTTCCCAGTTGGGCGCATGCGGACATGCGGGTGCACGAGAGCCGACGAGTCAGTCTACGTCAGCACCCCCGGAAAGACGAATCGAGGAAGGATGCCCCACACCCCTGATCCTTAACCAGCAACCCTCACTGAACCCCCCGGACAGCACACGGGAGCATTCAGGGCCGGCGCCCCGCCGGGGGCCCAAGGGGGGCGGGGCAGCGTTCCTGACTGAGGACCCGGACCGGAGGCCCCGGCAGGACCAGGCAGGGGGTCAGGGGCCGAGGCCCGAGCGACGTACGGGGGACACAGTCCCGACGGGGCGCCAGGAGCGGCAGTCCCCGCTGGGCCAGCGGCGGCATCCCGGCCGAGGGCCGAGCGGCGCGCAGGGGACGTAGCCCCGCCCCCGGGCCGAAGGCGGCATCCCCGCCGAGGGCCAGGGGCGGATGCCCCAACAGGGCGAAGCCCCCGCCAAGCCCCAGGGGCGAGGCCCAACCAGACTGCAGGGGGAGCCCAGGCCAGGGGCCGAGGCCCCAAGCGGGGTGCAGGGGACGCAGTCCCCGCCAGGGGTGCAGGGGGCGGGAGCCCCCGCCAGGGGTGCAGGGGG
>NZ_LIQQ01000280.1 GCF_001418565.1 Streptomyces graminilatus
CACCCCACCCGCACCGTAAAATGCGCACGTCAGGACCCACGCCGGAGACAAAGCCACACGGCTCCGATCAGTCCGATCAGAACGACCCGCAAGAGGGAGCCGCACCCCCATGGCCGAACACCCCGCCTACCCCGTAGGCCTCCGCCTCACCGGCCGCCGAGTGGTGGTCCTGGGCGCGGGCCAGGTGGCCCAGCGCCGCCTCCCCGCCCTCATCGCGGCAGGCGCGGACATCCTCCTCGTATCCCCGGAGGCAACCCCCTCCGTGGAGGCGATGGCGGACGCGGGCGAACTCACCTGGGAGCGCCGCCCCTACGCGGACGGCGACCTCGCGGACGCCTGGTACGCCCTGATCGCGACCAGCGACACACAGGCCAACGCCCGCGCCTCCGCCGAGGCCGAACGCCACCGCGTCTGGTGCGTCCGCTCCGACAACGCCGACGCGGCGACGGCCTGGACCCCGGCCACCGGCCACAGCGAGGGCGTCACGGTCGCCGTCCTCACCACGGACGCCAAGGGCCGCGACCCCCGTCACACCGCCGCCATCCGTGACGCGGTCGTCGAGGGCCTGCGCGACGGCACCCTCGTCGCCCCCCACCACCGCACCCGCGCCCCCGGCGTCGCCCTGGTCGGCGGCGGCCCCGGCGACCCGGACCTGATCACGGTCAAGGGCCGCCGTCTGCTGGCGGAGGCGGACGTGGTCATCGCGGACCGCCTCGGCCCCCGCGACCTTCTCGCCGAACTGCCCCCGCACGTCGAGGTGATCGACGCCGCGAAGATCCCGTACGGCCGTTTCATGGCCCAGGAGGCCATCAACAACGCGCTGATCGAACACGCGAGGCTGGGCAAGCGGGTCGTACGGCTGAAGGGCGGCGACCCCTACGTCTACGGCCGGGGCATGGAGGAGGTCCAGGCGCTGGCCGAGGCGGGCATCGCCTGCACGGTCGTGCCCGGCATCTCCAGCTCGATCTCGGTGCCGGGCGCGGCCGGTATCCCGGTCACCCACCGCGGCGTCGCCCACGAGTTCACCGTGGTCAGCGGCCATGTCGCCCCCGACGACGAGCGTTCCCTGGTCGACTGGCCGTCCCTCGCGAAGCTGACCGGCACGCTGGTCGTCCTCATGGGCGTCGACAAGATCGGCCGGATCGCGGAGACCCTGGTCGCGCACGGCAAGTCCCCGGACACGCCGGTCGCCCTGGTCCAGGAGGGCACGACGGCGGCCCAGCGCCGCGTCGACGCGACCCTCGCGACGGTCGCCGAGACGGTCCGTACGCAGGACGTGAAGCCACCAGCCGTGATCGTGATCGGCGCGGTCGTGAACGTGGGCCCGGCCACACGTCCGGAGACGGGCCCGGAGGCATTGGTGTAACCCCGGGTAACACAATCTGCTCCCAGCCGTTGGCACCGCACCCAGGACAAGGCAGTATCACCCCTGTGGCCGATCTCATCACCGTCGAGGACCCCGACGACCCGCGCCTGCACGACTACACGGGCCTGACCGACGTCGAACTGCGCCGCAAACGCGAGCCCGCCGAGGGCCTCTTCATCGCCGAGGGCGAGAAGGTCATCAGACGGGCCAAGGACGCCGGTTACGAGATGCGTTCGATGCTCCTGTCCGCGAAGTGGGTCGACGTCATGCGTGACGTCATCGACGAGATGCCGGCCCCGGTGTACGCGGTCACCCCGGAGCTCGCCGAACGCGTCACCGGCTACCACGTGCATCGCGGCGCCCTCGCCTCCATGCAGCGCAAGACGCTCCCGGCGGCGGACGAACTCCTGCGATCCGCACGCCGGGTGGCGGTCACGGAGCCGGTCGACGACCAGGCCGACATCGGCGGCGCGCTGTTCGCCCCAGGTCCGCAGGACGACGCGGGTCAGCGGATCGCGATCTTCGAGGGTTTCGTCGATCACGCGAATCTCGGGGCCGCGTTCCGCAGCGCCGCCGCTCTGGGCATCAGGGGGATCCTGTTGTCGCCGGACTGCGCGGACCCCTTGTACCGGCGTGCGATCAAGGTGTCGATGGGTTCCGTCTTCTCGGTTCCCTACGCGCGGTTCGACGCGTGGCCGGCGGGGCTCGACGTCGTACGTGAGGCGGGGTTCGACATCCTCGCCATGACCCCGGACGAGAAGGCGACCCCGCTGGACCGGCTGGACCCGAAGTACTTCCAGAGGTGCGCCATCATGCTGGGGTCGGAGGGGCATGGACTGTCCACGTTCGCTCTCCGGGCCGCCGACGAATGGGTGCGCATTCCCATGTCCGCCGGTATCGACTCCCTGAACGTGGCGGCTGCTTCGGCGGTCGCGTTCTACGCGACTCGGTCAAGGCCCGCCTGAGCCGACTGCCGGATCCCCGGCACGACACGCGCGACACGCGGGACCCGGCACCCCAGGGTGCATCCGTACAGCCATCCGTACAGCCATCCGTACGGCTATTCGACGGGTCTCGACATTCGTCCGAAAATCGCATGATCTTACGTTTAGGATCGAACCCGGCGGTCCCACAACGGAAGGCTGTTCGATGGACGTCAAAATCGTGCAGGTCAAAATTCACCCTGCCATTGGTGTCGCCCGGGTCGGCAACAGCAAGGAAGCACCCTTCATCGGCCCGGAATCACCGGACCAGAAACCCGCGGACGTCGGCACGTACAAGGACGCGTCCGGAGCGATCCGGAGGCAGGCCGCCCGTTTCCGGGTGTACGGCTACAACGCGGCGGGGGAGGTCGTGCGGGAACTGAAGCCGGGCGATTCGGGTGTCACCGAGATTCAGTGGACAGTGCACCTGGCCAACAAGAAGGCCGCCTGGTACCAGTTCCATGTGCCGCTCGACATTCCCGAGGGCAAGACGCTCGCGGCGGACCAGTACGGCCGGCGAAACGCCGACGTCACGGGCGCCGACCGGAAGAAGCTGGTCATCGATCCCGGAAGCCGCACCGTTCGCGGCTCGATGACCGAGACGCAGAAATTCGATACCGGCAAGATCATGGACAAGGCGGTGTATCTCGGGGAGATCTCCACCCATTCCGACGGCCGCCTGATGGTGCTCGGCGGAAGAGGAAACTCCGCCTCCTACAACAACAGCCCGATCACCGGAGTCACGAACAACGACACCTGGTACGACGACGTCTCCGACGGCCCGGTGACGGCGAAGGTCCGTATCGACGGCACGGATTTGACCGCCACCCCTGCCTGGGTTGTGGTGGGACCTCCCCATTACGCCCCCGGCGTGAAATCCGTCCGCACTCTCTACGACCTGCTTTTCGATGTCTTCATCACGGCCGGTTCACTGACCCGCCCGCCGCAGATTTCGTTCACCGACCATATCGAACCGATTCTGCGCCGGTTCTGTGATCTGCAATGGGTGAACCATGGCTTCGCCACGCAGTTCGGCTGGAACGGCCCCAACTTCTTCCTCTCCCCGGAGATGCGGAAGCGGCTCGCCGATCCGTCCCAGCGGAGCCGGGAACTGCGCCGCCAGACCTACGTCTCCATGCGTGACTACGACCGCGACGGAACGTCCCCGCTGCCCTGGCCGTGGCTCTACGGCGACGCCATGGCCAGCAAGCCCAAGTCCGTGCGCCAGCACAGCAAACTGTCTCCGACCCAGGACTGGATGCTGAGCCGCTGGGCGGACGGCGCGTTCCAGGCCGGACCGCTGCGCCAGCCCCGGCCGACCGTGGACGGTGCCCCTGTCGCCGAGCAGCCGGGGCTGCTGGACCGGGCGGCCCTGGAGAGCTGTGCCGCCGACGCGTTCCACCCGGGTATCGAGGTCACCTGGCCGATCAGGTCCCCGAGCATGTTCAGCGCGCCCTTCCGCGTCAAGCACCGCGCGCCGAACACCGCGGACCCCGACTTCGGGCCCACCCTCACCCCGGAGGAGGCGGCCGCCGCGAACGGCCCGCTGTACGCGCAGGGCCCCGGCGACCTCACCCGCTGGATGGCCGCCCCCTGGCAGTCGGACACCGCGAGCTGCCGCTCCGGCTACGAGGTGCTGGCCAACCTCGGGCCCCGCTACAGCCCGTACCTGCCGACCTTCTGGCCCGCACAGGTGCCGAACCACGTGCTGAAGCTGGAGGACTTCGAGAAGGTCAACACACCGTCGGCCGACGGCGACGACAGCGCCCGGGAAGAGGCCTTCGAGCGGCGGGCGACCTGGCTGCGCGGTCTCACCGGCACCATGAACGAGCAGCGCGCGCAGATGATCACGGACTGGTCGAAGCTCGGCGTCGTCGAGGTGCGCGAGTACACCGTGGGCGACGGCAAGTTCCCCGACCGGATCCAGGTGGAGTCGCACCCGGCGGCACCGCTCGACCGGGCGCTGGACACGGCGAACCTCGTCAACCTCCACGTGCCCGAGGCAGGCCCGTCCGTACTGGCCGCCGCACGCGGAGCCTGGCCCGCGGACAGACTCGCCCCCGAAACCGTCGAGGCCGACCATGTGGCACAGGCGGTCAGCGCCGCGGCGGAGGCGACCGGCTACCGCGAGGAGGAGATCGCCGCCGGATACCTCGAAAGGCTCGACCCCTTCCGCGAGGACCAGTGAGCCCCGAACGGGCTCTCGACTCGGAACCCGTGGAACCCGCGGAACCCGCGGAAAAGTACGACGTGGTGGTGGCGGGTGGCGGTCCGGCCGGCTCCGCCGCCGCGCTCGCGCTCGCACGGGCGGGCCGCACGGTTCTGCTGGTGGACGCCGGCACCGGGCCACCGAAGGTCGGCGAGACGCTCGTACCCGCCGCGCGGGTCCTGCTCGCCGACCTCGGCGTCGCCGACCGGGTGCTCGATTCCGGGCATCTGCCCTGCTACGGCAGTCTTTCGGCGTGGGGCTCGGCCGACGTGCACGCCGTGGACTTCATCAACGATCCACACGGCCACGGCTGGCATCTCGACCGGCGGCTCTTCGACCGGCGACTGCGCGAGGCCTCCCGCGCGGCGGGAGCCGAGGTCGCCGAGAGCACGGCCGTACGCGGCACGACCCGGCGGCCGGACGGCGGCTGGACAATGACCCTGCGCGGCGGGACGGGCACCGCCGACAATCCTGGGACGGGTGGTGACGAGCGCACGGTGAACTGCCGCTGGGTGATCGACGCCACCGGCCGCGCCGCCGCGATCGCCGTCCGATGCGGAGCCCGACGACAGGTCCGGGACCGGCTCACAGCCCTCTACGCACCCCTGGAGCCGGACCCGAGTGACACAGACCGCCGTTCCCTCGTCGAATCCGACGAGGACGGCTGGTGGTACACCGCCCCACAGCCCTCCGGAGGCCGCCTGATCGCCTACTTCACCGACACCGACCTGCCCGCCGCCCCGTCCACCGCACGCCACTTCCACCAGCGCCTGTCGGCCACCCGCCACGTGTCCCGATGGACCCACCGTGACGGGCCCCCGCCCACACCAACAGCCACGCCACGCCGGGCCGCCGCGCACACAGCGCATCTGGACCGGGTGTACGGCGACGGCTGGACCGCCGCCGGGGACGCGGCGGTCGCCTTCGACCCGCTCTCCTCCCAGGGCGTCCTCACCGCCCTCTACACCGGGATGAGCGCGGGCCACGCCGTCGACGCCCACCTGGGCCACGTACACCCCGACGCGGACTCGGCCCTCGCCGCCTACGCACACCAGGTCGAGGCCACACGCGCCGCGTATCTGCGCGGCCACCGTCTCATCCACGCCCAGGAGACCCGCTGGACCCACCACACCTTCTGGGCACGCCGCCAGGCTCAAGGGCGCGGGGAACTGCTTTAAGCGGCGCGGGGAACTGCGCGACCAGCCACGACGAACCCCGCAGCCGACGCACCGGGCCGGGCCGGCACCGAAGGCCTCAGTCCGAATCCGAGCTTGACCGGGCCGAACCGGGCGCCACAGGCCCGTCACCCCCAGGCGTGTCGTCCGACCGCACCGGCTGCTCCTGCCGCTGCTGCTGCTTCCGCCCACTTCCACCGCTGTCGTCCCCGAGCCCACGGCTGGGCCCCTGGCACCCCTGAGCGGCGGCGATCCCCAGCGCCACCAGCAGAGTCACCACGACGAACACGAACAACCGCTGCCGCAGCAGCCGTGGATTGGCGGGCCGCCGCCCGGTTCCCGTGCCGCGAGGTGCCTGACGGCCGGTGCCACGGCGCGGGCCGGGACGGTTCCCGGACCCGGTCGTGCCGCGCGAGCCGGGAACGGGCCGCGTCCCGGAACGCGAGCCACCACCCCGAGACGGCACGGCCGCACGCGACCCGGACGTACCCGAGACAGACCCCTGCGGACGCCGCTGGGACTGTGACTTGGACGACGGCTGCGAGTGGGGCTGGGTCTGGGAGTGATAGGGGGGCCGCTGGTCCGGATAGCTCTCGGTGAGCCGTCCCGTCGGCCGCTCCGCCTCGGCCGCACGCGGCCCGGGCGGCCGTACGTCCGCCATGCCCTGCGCCTCGCGCGCCGCGATCTCCTTGAGCCGCAGCGACAGTTGGAGCGTGCTCGGCCGCTCCTCCGGATCCTTCGCAAGGCACGCCTGTACGAGAGGTGCCAGCGCGTCCGGAACACCCTCCAGATGGGCCTCCTCGTGGACCACCCGGTACAGCATCACCTCGGAACTGCCGTGCCCGAAGGGCGAGTCGGCCATCGAGGCGTACGCGAGAGTGGCGCCCAGCGAGAACACGTCCGTGGCCGGAGTCACCGCGGCCCCGCGCACCTGCTCGGGTGCCAGGAATCCGGGGGAGCCGACCGCCGTACCGACATGGGTGAGCGTCGAGGCCCCGGTCGCCCAGGCGATGCCGAAGTCGATGATCCGCGGCCCCTTCGGGGACAGCAGGATGTTGGACGGCTTGAGATCCCGGTGCACGACACCGGCCTCGTGGACCGCGACCAGACCCTCGGCGAGGGCGGCCCCGATGGAGGCGACGTCGGCCGCGCTGAGCGAACCCTCGTCGACGACCTTGTCGTGCAGGGAGGGCCCGGGCACGTACTGCGTGGCGAACCACGGCCGGTCGGCGTCCAGGTCGGCGGCGACCAGCCGGGCCGTGCACCCGCCCCTGATCCTCCGGGCCGCCGAAACCTCGCGCGCGAACCGCGAACGGAACTCCTGATCCTCCGCGAGATCGGGCCGGATCACCTTCAGCGCGACGCGCTGCCCCCGCTTGTCGGAGCCCAGGTAGACAACGCCCATCCCGCCCGCGCCGAGCCGTCTGTGAAGCCTGAACGAGCCGACGACACGCGGGTCCTCGCGCCTCAGGCGCATCATCGCCATGTTCATCCCCGCTGCCCGGTCCGTTTGACGAGCGACAGCTTACGTTTCCACGGCCGGGTGCGCGCAGAGGCCGCGCCCTCTCGGCCCGATGGATTGTCAGTGCCGGGTGGGAGACTTGAAAGGTGGTCAGGGAGCGCGCGAACAGGGCGGCTTGACGTCGCGTGTGATCCCAACCACCCGTCGCAGAAGGGGGATTGGACCCGTGAAGGGTGACCGCGTGGAGATAGTGGTGGATGCCGGGGACACGACACGTACATATGAGGTGGTGGCGAGCAGGGCGGGCCGCAGGGTGGAGACGGCGGTCCGCCGGGGCGTCGTGGAAGTGAGCGAAGTCACCAGGAACGGCTCGCCCGTCCGCACGGCCCGTTTCATGGCGAACCGGGTCCTGGCACTGGTCGAGCAGCCGGTACCGAGGGCGGACGGCCCGGAACAGTGAACAGCGGGGGCACACCGGGCACCCCTTCCGGGAAGACCCTGAGACCTAGGACCTCATCTCCACCCAGGGGAGTACTCCGCAGGCCACAGGTCATCCTCCGGGAGGCCCGGCAATCGGTACGAGGGCATGACGACCGGTGTCCGTCGGCGGCCTAGATTTGAGGTCAAGCGGCGGGTGCAGCACTCGTCCCCCGAGGTCAAGCACCCGCCGCTGCCGGCCAACAAGAGAACGGTCAGGAAGGAGAGGGACCATGGCCCACACGGCACCGCGGGCGGCGCTCCGCACACAGGGACGCAAGGCGTACATCGCCGCGTTCCGCCCACGCCGACAGGGCCAGCGCCACCCCCTGGTGGCGACGGCAATGGTCCTCCCCCTGGCAGCCCTGCTCGTGGTCGTCTTCGGCGGCTGGGAAGCAGTGGTCACACAAGCGTCGTCCGTGGGAGTGATGCTGGGGCGCTGAGCGGCGACCCCAGGCCCGGAAGAGCGGTCCGGGCGGGGACATCCACCCATGAAACCCCGTGGGGACGGGGGTGCGGCGGACGGCAAAAAATGCCCGCGCAGCTGGGGAGCTGCGCGGGCATTGCCTTTCCCTGATCCAGCAGCCCAACCGCCACCACACCCCGCCCGGCCTCCAGGACGAGCCCACCCAGCCATTTCCCGCCCACCCGGCATCCGAGGCCGAGGCCGAGGCCCGCTCGCCATCCAGCCCATCGAGCCTTCGAGGACGGGACCCGCCCCGGCACTCCCAGCCCGTCCGGCGTTTG
>NZ_LIQQ01000281.1 GCF_001418565.1 Streptomyces graminilatus
GCGGGGGAGGCGGCTGTGGCGGGGGAGGCGGCTGGGGCTGGGGCGCCCGAACCGGTCGATCCGTAGCGAGGGCGCCTATTTCACTCCGTGGGCCGGCACTCGGTCGTGGAGTGCTCCGGCAAGTGACCCGGCCGTGTACCCGATANNGGACTTTTAATCCATTGGTTGTGGGTTCGAGTCCCACAGGGTCTACGGTGCGGGTGGCGGGGGCAACCCCTCTGACCTGCTGCGCAGCGCCTGAGTCGACTTCGGTCGGGTCGGGCGCTGCTTCGTTTTCAAGCCACTGCGTGAGCGATGCGTGAGCGGATGTGCCCGTGGCCTGCGGGTCGGCTACGACTGAGCCCCTACGGAACGGCAGTGGCAACAGGCAGGTGGGTCGAAGCCGTCGGTCCTGCCCGCGTCAAACCTGCTGAAATTCGATGTTGAGCGCCTGAAGTGACCGGCTGGACCCGATGTCGGACCTGGATGGCACGATTCCCGGCATGGAACTCGTACACCCGCTCGACGGCCTGGACGGCCATCCCTGGTCTTCCTTCTCCCACGCCTACGGCAGCGCGGAAGATCTCCCCGATCTCCTGAGGACCCTGGCCGGCACCGACGAGGGTGCGGGGGACGAAGCATTGTCGGAGTTGTACGGATGCGTGCTGCACCAGGGGACCGTCTACGCCGCCAGCGCGGAGGCGGTTCCGTTCCTGGCCAGGATCGCCGCGGTCGGTCACCGGACGGCAGATGTGCTGATGCTGCTCGGGGGAATGGCCGAGAGCGATGACGAGCACGGCGTGGTACCGGGCACGGTCCGGGCGGCCGTGGTTGAGCAACTCCCGCTGATCCTGCCTCTGTTGGCTGCCACCGAGCGGGAGACCCGCCGGACCGCAGCCTGGGCAGCGTCCCACACCCGCGCGACCGCACGCGTGCTTCCCGCCCTCCGTACGCGTTGGAACGAGGAGCCGGAGCCCTCGGTGCGCGCGGAGGTGTTGGCAGGGATTTCCCGGCTCGACCCGTCGGCCGGCGCGGCGGGAGCCGCCACTGTCCTGGACCCGTCCCAGCCTGCCGAGCTACGCATGGCTGCCGTCTTCGCCTGCCTCGACGCGGATGGGTCCTGGACCGAGTCCCACCACACGACCATGCTGTCCCTTCTGCCCGCCGACGCACTTGGGTCCGACCTCGCTTTCGAACGCAACGAACCTCTGGCAGCCGTAGTGGAGAAGCTGCTGAGCCGAGGCCGGGACGCTGACAGGGAGGCGGCGTTCGCGCTCCTCGACGCCGCCCTGCGCGATGGCCGGGCCGATGTGCGGGCCGAGGCTCTGTGGGCGGCCGACCGTGCCTGCATGCTCTCCCGCAGCGCACCGCGGCGGCTGCTGGCAGGTCTGCGCGCGGCGGCTGTCGACGAGAACGCCGTGGTCGCCGTGTCATCCCTCCTGGGCCGTCTGGGCACCGCCGCCGCATCGGCCGCAGACGTCCTGGTTCCGCTCGCCGGCCGGAACCCGGAGCAGGACGACGACCATGCGGACCGGGCGCTGGCCGCGCTCGTGCTGGTCGCGCCCGCTCAGGCCGCACCGCTGCTGTCCGCCGGGCTCGGGCGACGCCCGCGGGCGCTCGATGCGGCTGCCGGGTTCCGGAGGCCGACGGACAGCGCCTTCCCGTACGACGGTGAGCTCCTCGACGCGCTCAGGCACCGCCTCTCCCAGCCCGAGGCCCTGAGCGGCAACGAACCAGGGCAGCTGACGAGCCTTCTGGCAGGTTGGGGCGCCCGGGCCGGGGCGGCGCTGGCCGAACTGCACATGATGCTCCCGCACTTCCCGGCCCAGGCAGCCCGGGCCATCGTCGCCATCGCCTCCGACGGAACTCCCGGCGAACGTGCCCAGGCGGTCACGTCGTTGCGGACCGAGGCGGAAAGCGGCTCACTCCCCGCGGCGAAGGCCCTGTGCGAACTCGTCGGCGAGCACACGCTCCTGGCAGACTGCCTCGATCGGGAGTTTCGCCACGGTGGCCGTCGGCTCACGGAAGCCGCGGCGACGGCCGGTACGCTCGGCCCCAGGGCGGCAGCCCTGGCGTCCGCCCTGCGCGAGGCGCTCAGCGGCCCGGACGGCGACACCACCACGCCCGCGCTGGACGCGGACGTAGCACTCGCCGAAGCGCTGTGGCGCATCACGGGGGACGCCGCCACAGCGGTCGCTGCCCTGGACTCGGTCTTCGCCCGCGCCGCACGCAACTCCTGGTCCCAGTGGTCCCTCATACGGGCCGCCCGAACGACGGCACTCTTCGGGGCGGCGGGGCGGCCGCTCACCTCTCGCCTGGAAGCCCTTCTCGACCACCCGACCCAGACACCGGCCGCGGTGCTGGCCCTCACCAGCGTGGCGGAACCCGCCTCACTTGACCGCACCACACTCGCCGCGGCCGTCCTGCGTTCAGCCGAACAGGAAGCCGATCCTTCGGGGGCCTGCGACGCCCTGGAAGCCCTCGGTGTCCGAGCTCTGACCGCCGACCACCTGTGTCGGCTGACCACCCTCGCCGACGGCGACGCCCGGGTCATCCGCTCGGGAGTAGTAGACCGCATCATCCGCGAGGACGAAGCCTTCCGAAGCCGCGCCCGGGCGCTCCTCACCACATTCACGACTCCCGCCGTCCCCTGACGTCCAGGCGCCACAGATCGCTGCAACGTCGCCCGAGTATGGTCCGCACTTCCCGAACCGAGACCATGCGCCGTAGCGGGCCGAACGGGTCAACTACTGGACTCTTGCCGTGCTTCCTGCACGCCGGCCGAGGAGGGACGAGGGTCGGCAGTCCGCCGTGCTTCGCTCCAGACCGACCTCGCCAACGCCCTCAGCCGAAACTCCCGCCTCACGTCGCGCATCCAGATGCTGGAGCGACGCCTGTCCGGCACCCTGGGCCAGAAGGTCTGGGAGGAATCCGGGCTGGGTCCCTCGGCCGACATCGACCACCTCCAGCGGCGCATCTCGGCGCTGGAGCAGGAACTCGTCGACAAGAACCGTGAACTCGACGAACGCGCGGAAGAGCTTGAGGCAGCCCGAGCCGCCAACCGGGATCTCACCCGGGCTCTCAACCTCCAGCACTAGCGAAGCCGTCCAGCTGCCGCCGTCCCCAGCCCATACTGGCGCCGCCCAGAAAATCTCGAAGCCGTCCCCAACCGATCTGCTCGTCGAGCCCTTTACACCTTCGAAGCAGAACAGCAGGCGACGAGAGGAACCCCCTCCGATGGAACTGTGGACCATGGCCACCGGCCTCTTCCGCCGAGGCGGAGGCGGCTTCTGGGCCTACATGACCGAGCGGACGAAGAACCGCACGGCCGTCGAGCTGGAGCGGGAGCGCAACGCGGCCACCGCGAACGTCATCCCGCTGCTGGCCCCGGGCACCGACTTCATGGAGTCCGAGGACGGCGGCCGAACCCGAGTGATCCGCACGGCTCCGCAACCGCCGAGTGCCGACAGCCGCGAGGCCGTGGACACGGCGGACACGATTCCCTCGCCGCTTCAGGCCGATGAACCGGACGTTCTTCCGTCCACTCGGCTCGCTCTTGGACAGGCCAATGGCGGCCTGACCCCAACCGTCGCGCCGCAGGGGCGCCAGGAGGAACTCCCGGTGGGTGACCTGCCCAGGTGAACGAGAAAGACAAAGAGCTCTACGACAACGAGATCATCGATCTCTACCGTGAACACAGTCCGGTAATGCTCGGGTGGCTCATCCGTAGGAAGATTCCGCGCCCCGTCGCTGAAGAGATCGTCAACGATGTCTTCGTTGCCGTCCGGCGCAGATGGCCCTACATCCGCGAGGGAAGCCCGGTGAGCTACGCCTACAAAATCGCCAAGAATGAATGCGCAACATGGTGGAGCAAGAACAAAAAAGAAGAAAACAATCGCCACTTCGGTGAAATTGACGAGATCGCCGATCACGACAAAATCAACGAGCTCATCACCCACATCGCGCTCGCGGAGGCGATCAAAGATCTGTCACCCCGAGAACAGCAAGTAATCCGACTACGATTTTTCAAACGGTTGAGCGTCAGGGAAACCGCCGAAGCCATGGGAGTTTCGGAAGGGTCGGTCAAAGGTTACACGCATACAGCAATTAACAAGTTGCGCGAGAAAGTGGATCCTGACTACAACAACAGCGGGGAGGAGGAGCAGTGAACAAGGACCAGGAAGAGAACCGCTCCGAGGAGGCACGCGTCGATTCGTTCATGCAGGCCCTCCAGCGGATGCACAACGACCCCGCCGAAGCGGCACGCATCGACGCAATCATCGAGGACGCCGAGAACCTCGACGAAGAAGCTAACAGCCACGACCGGCCGCTCGTGGTCCACATCCACAACGAAGGCGGACACAACATCGTTGACCTGTCCCCTTCCCCGCAACCACAAATTTTGGAAGAACCGGATCCCAATAAGGCCCCTCGGGAAACAAAGCTTAGGCGCTCACACGCTCTTGGCTGGCGCCTCCCTGCGGCCCTGCCTGCACTCACTCTAATGACGACTGTCGTCATCACGTCGATGGGGCGCGCCTCTTCAGTGACCTGGACAATTCTCGCCTCGCTCTTCATGGCGATTGCGGGAGTTTCGGTTTGGCTGTCAGAGACGATCGGGTCCAAAGCTCACTCGCATGCCGTTCGACTAACCCGCGCAGTTCTCGCAGAACCGGCAGCGCGCGAAGCAGAAAACTCCGAAATGAGCGAAGTGCCGGAAGCGCCCAGAACAGGATGATCATTTGAGGGTGCAGTTAAGCAACTGCACCCTCAAATGTTATTTCGACCAACCACTCCTCACCTCGGCATGTGATTGCGCAACACCTGTCGTACTGGATAACCTCTGGAACGGCAGCGCTGAGTTGCATCAACGCGAGGTCACTTGCCGCAGCCACAGGCTGAGCCCCAGAGAACCGAACCAACGCCCCTTCACCCCGCGGTGGTCGAGCCGGATGAATCAGTAGTTGCCGGACGCGACCGGGGGATCAGTTTCGCTGCTTTCTCGGCGATTTCACGGTCCAGCTCCGGGAGCAGGCTCGTATACGTGTCCGACGTCAGCGTGATGGTGGAGTGCCGCAACGTCTCCTTCACCGTGTGGATGTCGCCGCCACCTCCGTGCGTGAGCGTCGCGGTGACGTGGCGTAGGTCCCGCAGGGTGATGGGCGGCAGGTCGGTCGTGGCGAGGATGCGGCGGAAGGTCTCGGAGACCGTCCCCGGGTGCAGCCAGGAGCCGTCCTCCTTGGTGAAGACCTTGCCTGTGTCCTGCCAGGCGTCGCCCCACTGCGCGCGCTCCTTCTCCTGGCGGGCTTTGTGGTCGCGCAGTTCGGAGATGGTCGTACTGTCGAGCGCGATGGTGTTCGCGCTGCCGTCCGTCTTCGGCTCCGACTCGTAGATGTCCCAGCCGTCCACCACGATCTCCTTGGCGGGAGTGATGAGGCCGACGTCGAGGTCGATCTCATGCCAGTCCTGGCCGACCGCCTCGCCGCGCCGGAGGCCACGGGTGCCCATGAGGTGGAGTATCGCGTAGAGCCGGTCGCCCTCGGCTGCGTCGAGGAAGGCGCCGAACTGCTGAGGTGTCCACACCATGACCGGACCGGGGATCTGACTGGTCTCTCGCCACCGCCGGACGCGTTCGTCGGTCCACAGGAGGGGCTTCGGGCGCCTGCCGGACTCCAACTCAACGTGGGACGCCGGGTTGAAGGTGATCAGCTGCTGGGCGATCGCGGAGTTCAGGGCCGCGCGCAGGGTGCGGCGGATCGCCTGTCGGCTGGCCGGACCGGTGATCTTCCGGAACGGCTTCATCTCGTCCAGCTTGGCCCGTTCGGCCGCGAGCAGCTTCCGCTCGGCTCCGACAGGCCGTCCGGGCTTGCTCGGCTTGCATCGGGCGATCTGCTCGCGGCGGGCCTCGTTCTCGACCGCGATCACCTCGTTCTCGTCGGCGATCGCGTCGAACATCTCGACCAGGTGGCCGACGTTGAGGCGGTCGAGGCGTACACGTCCGATGCGCGGCTTCAAGTGGACGCGGATATGGGAGGCGTAGCCGTTGAGCGTGGTCTTGCGGCGCTTCTTCGCGGCGAACCACTGGTCCAGCCACTCGCCGACGGTGAGGTTGCCACGGAGTGCCAAGCCCGCCCTCAGACGGCGCCGGGTCTCTTCGATGGCTGGGAGCGACGCCTTCTCGACGGCGACCTCCTCCAGCATGTCGACGAGGCGCTGGAGGCTGTCGGGGTCGTCCTTCTCCGCCAGCGCCAGCAGGGAACGGACGTGGTCGAGGTCCGTCTGCGCGGCCTTGAGGGACTCGTACCCGGCGCGGCTGAAGGAACGGCGAGCGCCGTCTTCGGTCGGCGGGAGTTCCTGGCGTATGGAGTACGAGCCGTGCTTGCGGTTGGAGAGCTTGGGGCAGTTCTTGCCGAGCGGCTTGCCGGTCTCGGTGTCACGGCAGTAGCAGCGGCGGTGGGTGGAGCCCTTCAAAGGCGTTCCTCCGGGGTGGTGTTGGGTTCGGGTTCGGGTGGGTCGACGTCGCCCAGTCCCGGTGGGAGATAGGGCGGGGTGGCGCCTTCGTCGCGGATGTCGCGGCGGAGGTAGCGGAGTCTGTACTTGGCGGAGATGGCCTCGTCGGCGTACTTGGTCCGCCTGCGCTCGGCTTCTTCCTGCTGGGCGCGGTTGGTTGCCGTCTTGGCTGCGAACTGTGCCCGTTCCTCTTCTTCAAGGGCGGCCAGGGCGGTGCGTACGAGGCTGGCGTGTGCTTCGAAATCGGGGATCAGGCCCGCGTCGTACGAGGGCATGTCCTCGTCACCGACGAAGCGCCGCAAAGCCTCCCAGGTGGGCACCAGGCTCTGGAAGGGGAGTTCCTGGGTCTGGTCGACGTAGCCGACCGGGAAGATCAGGCAGACCGGGTATGTCTCCAGGGCGGCGGCCAGGACGATGACGTCCACCAGGGGAAGGCTGGCCCGGCGGCCGGACTCCATGTTGGCGATGACGTTGCGAGGGATGGGATGCCCGAGCTGCTCGCACTGGTCCGCCAAGTCCTGTGCGCTCCACCCCATCTCCTTCCTTCTCCGCCGGACTTCGCCGGCCACGTTGGCCTTGACCCGGTCCACCCACTCGGGAACGTCGTCCTCATCAGCATCCACACCGCGTTGTGTCATGGAGACACATTAGCTTGGTCATCCTGTAGGTAGACGTCTGGAGCCGGATGTGATGGACACGTTCGCCGAGGGCTGTACCGAAAGGGGCGCGCTGTATGCGCGAAGACGCGACGGCCGGACGATCGAAGGGCTCGAAGGGGATGAGTCGGGAAGAGCTGATTGCTCTCCCTGTGTCGGTTGACCTGGAGACAGGCAACCGCGCTCTGGGCCTCGGGCGGAGCAAGGGGTACGAGCTGGCAAAGCGGGGCGAGTACCCGTGCAAGGTACTGAGGCTCGGCAACGCCTACCGGGTCGTGACCGCGGATCTGCTCGATCTGTTGGGCCTGGCGGCGTGATGGGGTGGCAGAGTAGCAAACCGTTCTGCGCTGAGCTGACACAGAAGCGCTGGACTGTTGCCGGGTGTGGACGTACCGTCCGTGTTCCCTCGCGATGGCCTGGTGCCCGCGAGAAGGGGGCGGGTCCCCGGCGATGCAACGCCGGAGACCCCAGCAACCCCGACCGGCCCTGGAAGAACCAACCCGGCGGCAAGGGCGCACAAGCCCGCCACCGCCAGACGAGGAGCTGCCCCGTGGAACATGCGGGAGCCGAGCCCTATTCCGACTCCGACAAGCCCTCGTGGCCGCCCGTCACCGTCCCCGGCCAACTCGGCCACCACGCCAGTGAAGCCCCGACGTCCGCCAACGACGTTGCGCCTGACGCCACTTCGGCGGATCGACCCGCCGAGGAAGCGGCGCCGGATCCTGAGCCGACTCATGGCTCGGCGTTGCTGGACGAACTGCGTGCGCAGATAGCTAAGTTCGTGATCCTGCCCTCGCCGGAAGCGCTGGACGCGGTCACGCTGTGGGTGGCGGCGACGCATCTACAGCCCGCGTGGCAGCACGCGCCGCGCCTGGCGGTGGTGGGGCCGGCGAAGAGGTGCGGCAAGTCACGGCTGCTGGACGTGCTGACCGAGACGGTCCACGAGCCGATGCTCACCATCAACACCACCCCGGCCGCGGTCTTCCGGTCGATCACCGAGGAGCCGCCCACGCTCCTGGTGGACGAGGCGGACACCATCTTCGGCACGCCGAAGCAGGCGGAGAAGAACGAGGAGATGCGCGGCCTGCTCAACGCCGGCCACCAGCGCAACCGGTATGTCACCCGGGTCGTCGGCAACGACCACACCCCGCACCGGTTCGCCACCTTCGCCATGGCCGCGATCGCGGGCATCGGTGACCTGCCCGACACGATCATGGACCGGTCGGTCGTGGTCCGCATGCGCCGTCGCGCCCAGGGGGAGCACGTCAAGCCCTTCCGCTCCCGCCGCGACATCCCCGGGCTCCATGAACTGCGGGACCGCATCGCCGCATGGGCCCGGCCGTCGCTGGACGAGGCGGCGGAGGCGGAACCGGTCCTGCCGGTGGAGGACCGGGCCGCCGACACCTGGGAACCCTTGGTCATCATCGCCGACCTCGCTGCCGGGTCATGGCCTCGTCGGGCCCGTACGGCGTGTGCGCGGATGGTGGCCGCAGAGGTCGAGGCGGAGGAGGAACGGCCCGGCGGAGCCCGGATTCTCGCCGACATCCGCAGGGTCTTCGCCGCCCAGCGCGAGGTGGACAGCCTCTCCACGGACGAGCTGCTGTACCACCTGCGCCAGGACGTCGAGGCGCCCTGGGCGGAGTGGGGGCGCAACGGACTGGATGCCCGCGAACTGGCCAGGATGCTGAGCCCGTACGTCATCAAGCCCGGCAACGTCCGCCTCGCCGACGGGACCCAGCGCAAGGGCTACATGCGCAACAAGTTCCTCGACGCTTGGCGGCGCTACTGCCCCGCCGTCCACCCGGTGGACCCTGAGCCCGTCGCCACCGCTTCGGGCTGAGCCCCGCACCCCTCGGGTGACCGTCCCTGCCGTCCCTACCGTGATCTCGCAGGTCAAACGGCATGCAGACAAGACGGCAACCGGGGTCAAGACGGCAACGCGATCATGATGAGCGCGTTGCCTGACCAGGACCATGTCCCGATCCGTCTTGTGCCGTCCCGCGCGTCCCCGCCGTATCGCCGCAGGTCAGGGCGCCAGCCGCCGGGACGGCATCACACCACTACGCCGTCCCGGCCGAACAGGTCGGAGAACGCCTCCGGCATCGGCCGGGACGGCAGACCGAACCCCATGCCGTACCTGCCCTGACCTGCGCTTGCAACGGCCAAGACGGCAAAGACGGACCACACCAACAACGCCCAGGAGCACCCCGCTTGACCAAGCTCTCCACCTCCAGCCGCCAGGACAACCGCCTCGACGAGGGACGGCCGATGCTGACCAAGCAGGCTGCCGAGCGATTCACGCTCATCGCAGCGGGCGTGGTCATCGTGGCCCTTACGGCCGGTGGGTTCTGGCTCTCGTACGCGCATCTCGCCGAGGTCGCCGGACAACACGGCCTCAAGAGCTCCCCGGCCCGCCAGTGGGCCTGGCCGGCGACCCTGGACGCGTTCATCGTCGCGGGCGAACTGCTCATGCTCCGCGCGGGCCTGCGCCGGGTGACCGACAAGGGGGCGATCGCTCTCACGGCCACCGGATCGGTCGGCTCCATCGCGCTCAACGTGGCCGGGGTCAGCGGCACGGGTGGCACCGGCGCCGTGCCCCTGCTCGACTACGTGGTCGCTGCGGTTCCCCCGACAGCCGCGCTGCTGGCCTTCGGTGTCCTGATGCGGCAGATCCACCAGCTCGTCGATCAACCCGCAGGCTATGCGGACACCCCTTCCGTACGGCCCGCCGACATGGTGGCGACCACGTCCGCCGGGCCGCTGGAACCACCGGTCCGGGTTTCGGAGAGCAAGTCGCGCGGTGGCCGTCCTGCAAGCGCCACGGTTGAGGATCTTGTGGAGATCGGCCGGATCGCTATCGCTGAGCACGGCACGCTCAGCCGGTCCCTTCTCCGGAAGGCCGTCAAGGGCAGGGAATTGACGATCGGCAGTGAGCGGCAGACCGAGGTGATGGAGATCCTCCGGCCTGAAATCGAAGCCGCTGGGGCAGGTCCGGACAGCAACTGACCGGAATCCCGACGGGGTCGCCGGAACTGCTTCCGGTCACCCCCTGCCAGTCGGTCACAGCCCCACCCGCCCCCGTTTATCCACACCTGTGGAGGGGGCGCCGATCACCAACACCCTGCCGACCCCTCCCCGGCGCCCCACCTACCCTTGCGACCACTTCCGGAGAACCGCTCGTGACGCACCACCCGGACCACCCCGACCGCACTCCCGACGATTCCCTGCCTCAGGTGAAGTCCCCTACGCTGCTGGGACGTTTGCGGCAGGCGTTCGGACGGGCTGCCCCTGGCGGAGCCAGTAGTACCCCGAGTCCGACTCATGGCCGGTCTTCGGGGGTCTCCGCCCCGGGAGTGGCGGAGACGGCCCGGCGCCAGGGGGCGCCGGGCCAGGGAGTCGGGGCCGAGGGCGGCTCCGACCTGGACACGCTTTATGACGTCCAGCGCGAGACCCTGAGCCGCGTTCGCGCTGCCGAGACTGCTGCGGGCGAGCCCACTGTGAAGAGCGCGCAGCCCACGATCCGCCGCTTCAGCGGAGACAAGCGCGTAGAACGCGTCGGTCCGCTGCGTTTCCTCGGTGAGGAGCGCGCCCTGCTCCAGGAGGTCGCGGCCGAGCACGGCTACAAGGGGGAGTCCGGGTTCGCGGCCGATGTCGTACTGGCCTTCCTGGACGGGCGGTTCACCGCGAATCTCCCTCTGTCCGAGGACCGTCGGCGCCTGCACGAGTTCCGCGCCCAGGTGCTTCGTCAGCTCAACCGGATCGGCGTCAACGTCAACCAGATCGCCCGCGCCCTGAACAGCGATCTCACCCCACCCGAAATGCGCCGCCACCTCGATGAGCTTCAGCACCTGCTCTCCGTGATAGCCGAGGCGCTGCGCGAGCCCGCCGACCCGACGAAGGGCCCGCTCGCGTGATCGCCGCCATCAAACCGACCGGATCCAACACCCGTGGCCTGCTCGCCTACCTCTACGGTCCCGGTCGCCATGACGAACACCTCGACCCGCACCTGGTGACCGCCTACGCGATGCTCGGCATGCCCGACCCGGGCCGCGACGAGAGTGCCACCCTCACCCAACTCGCCCGCTACCTCGACGAGCCGGTCCGGCTGCGCAACGACGAGTTCGGCAAGCCCGTCACCGACCACGTCTGGCACTGCCCCGTCCGCTCCGCGCCCGAGGACCGACACCTCTCCGACACCGAGTGGGCGGAGATCGCCCAGCGCATCGTCCACGCCGCCGGTATCGCCCCCGCCGGCGACGACCTCGGATGCCGCTGGATCGCCGTACGCCACGCCGACGACCACATCCACATCCTCGCCACCACCGTCCGTGAAGACGGTCGCCGCCCCAAACTCCACGGCAGCGGTGTCCGCGTCGGTGATGCGTGCCGGGAGATCGAGAAGGACTACGGGCTGCGGCAGCTGAAGAAGGGCGACGGCACCGGCACCCGCCGTCCCAGTCAAGCGGAGATGCACAAGGCGGCCCGCCTCGGCTGGGAGCAGACCAGTCCCGAGTGGCTCCAGGACCGCATCCGCGCGGCCATTCCGCACGCGCGCACCGTCGAGGAACTGCTCGCCTACCTCGAAGCCGATGGCGTCGAGGTCAAGGGGCGCCGAGGGCCGTCCGGCGACCTTCTGGGCTACGTGGCAGGCCGCCCCGGCGACCTGGCCGAGAACGGCGAGCAGATCTTCCACGCCGGCGGAAGGATTGCCCCTGACCTCTCCCTGCCGAAACTGCGGGCACGACTGGAAAGCACCACCCCAGAAGAGCACCCCACCGCCCGACGCGACCGATCCACCACCCCCTGGCACCAGGCGACCGAAGCCCTTGACATCTTCCAGATCTTCCAAGCGGACGCATACGGCACCACCTCATGGTCGGACGCCCAGGCACAAGGCCAGGCCACCGCGCTCGGTGAACTCATCGAGGCCGCCGCCCAGAAGGCTCCCGCCGATCTCCGCCACGAACTGCGCGTCGCCGGCCAGGCGTTCGCACGCGCCCAGCGATCCCAGATCCGAGCCGAAGACAGCGCCGCACACGCCCTGCGGAGCGCGGCCCGCGACATCGTCCACACCGCCACCGGGCCCGACGGGAGCGCACTCGCCGCCTTGGTCGCCGCAATGCTCTGGGCAGCGATACTCGCCGGGCGCTGGCACGAGGCCAAGGGCCACGCCCACCAGGCCGACGCCGCTCGTCGAACCGTCCAGCACCTTCAGGCGGCGGCAGACCGGACCTTCGCCCCCGTACTCACCGAGCTAACGGCCCGTCGGCCCGACGAGGCCGTCCGCCTCACTCACGCCCACGACGTACGGGCCGCCCTCCCTACACACGCGGACCGCATCCTCTCCGACACCAGCTGGCCCGCCCTGGCCGCCGTCCTCTCCGACGCCGAAGCACGAGGCCACCGACCGCACCAGCTCCTGACGGAGGCTGCGGCCCGACGCGAACTCACCACAGCCCGCCAACCCGCTCGCGTCCTGATCACACGCATCCAGCACACCGGCCGCAACCCCGCCCCCAACCGCCGAGCTGAGGCGGCCCGCCGACGCACCACCATGAACTCGCCCATGGCTGGCGTCGGGCCGCACGTGGCACGGACCGCCACGATTCCGCTGCCCGCAAAGCCGAGCAACCGACGACAGCCGTAAGGAGACCAAATCCGGCTTCTCGAAGGCGTGACGTAAATGCCTTCCGGCGATCACGCATGGGCTTCTTCCGTCAATTCGGCTGTGAGACATCACTGACGCCGGTACTGCTCTTGCGGATGGCTCACCGCGCGCTCGCCCACCGTCGGATTTGCATCTCCGTCTGCGGCCAGTCAGCCGCGTCAGCGCTCGGCCGCATTGCGCCTTGCTGGCCAGGCGCTGGGCCTTGCCCTCTCGGTCAAGGAAGTCAGCGGTGGCCAGGTCTCGTAGCCCGGCTCGGAGGCGCCACGGTTGCTGGGGCCGCGTTCGCCCTCAGTGCCGACGGCGGTATCTCGCGCATCTGGGCTGTGGGCTCGCGAACCTGCAAGGTCGGCGGGGACGTCCGAACCCCGGGCCCGGCCGGCCCTGTTCAAGATGGGGCGTGTCCCGGAGGCGACGCCTGTTGGCCGTCCGGCTGTCCGCCCGTGCCAGTGGCCGAGGCGCGCGAGGAGTCTCGTCCGTCGCGGGCCCTGGGAGTCGGCACGGGCGGGCGTGCCAGTTCGTCCTGCAGCAGTGCGTGCCGGAACTGGTAGACCGCGCCTACCTGGCGGAGCACGCCCAGCCGGTGTGCCTCCGCGAGGCATGCCTGGAGCCGCCAGGGAAGGTGTCCGGCAAGGGCGTGCCGGAGGCGGGCTAGCGTGTAGTACGGCCAGCAGGTGCTCATGACGGCAACGGCCGCCCCGAGCGGGCCGACGGTGCCGACAAGATCCTGCAGGAGCAGCAGGGCGAATTCGCTGAGCGGCACAGCGCGGCTGTTCATCGACGCCATGACCCAGGTGACGGTTGTGTCGACGAGGGCGAGCGCAGCGCCGGCCGCGATGAACGCGCACGCGAGTCGCCTGTCGTGGCGGAGCGAGGAGCGGGGCGTGGACGGCCCCTGCCCAGCCTGCACGCCTGTGCTCTCGTACCAGTACGCCATCGCCGCCATGGCTCCGACGATGGCGCCTACTGCCAACGCCGAATCGATGTTTCCGGCCGCGCAGACCGGTTGGAATTGAAATTGACCACGGGATTGCAGGCAGAAATTCATCGATTCGACCGTCAGTGATGCCGCCCCCACCACCGCCGTCACCGTCGCGAATCTACGAGTGCTGGAACGGAGTCGCGCGCGCCATGCCCGCGTGGAGAAGTGGCCGCGCCGAGGCTGGCGAGGGCTGGAGGGGAGCCCCGCCACCATGAGCACCGGCAGGAACTGTGTGACGAGCACCGCGATGGTGAGGAGTGCCGACAGCAGTGGCCCACTGGGTGAGTCGTGCACATAGACGAGGGTGTAGGCGGCTGCGAGCGCTGCCGGGGCGATCGAGGCCAGCGTCACCACTGCGACCGCGTCGCGTACTCGGTTGGGCCGGTGCCGTGCGAGCCGCAGCAGGCTCGGCACGATCAGCAACAGGGAGAGCAGCCGTAGGACGAGCAGCGGAACCCAGGGGTCACCGTAGTCGCGAACGGCGGGATTGGATTTCGCGGAGTCCACGAGCCCGGGCAATGTCACCGCCACCGCAAGCGCTCCAACGAAGGCCCCGACGCCCCAGGTGGAACGGGTGGCCCCGGAGGTGTCATGCAGTTTCCACCAGGCGAGGTCACGGGTCCTCTGGCGTGCCATCGCGCCGGCGAGGAAGCGCAACCAGCCCTCCGCGCGCTCCGGCGAGCCCCCGTACACGTCCTGTGGATCGCGGGCGGCGGCCCGCGCGTAGAGCGCGGGCACCAGAGTGCCGAGGAGATGCCGCTGCAGCGTGTGCCGGTCCGCGAACCGGTGCCGGTCCAACAGCTCGCGCGGATCGATGGTGCCCTCCACACAGTGCGCGCGCACGAGGCTGACCCCCAGCGGGGTGGCGAGCACAGAGGCGAGCGGACCGTCCGGCGTGGCCGCGACTTCCTCGGCAACCCTGCGCCAAGCCGCCTGACGTGGCCCCGGCTGGTCGCACAACGCGAGCGACCGCACTGCCTCCGCCGGTGCCACCGGCGACGGCGCGAGCACCGCCGCACGGGGCAGCACCCCGCACTCCGCGACCGCCTCGGCGTACTCACGGCTGCGGCAGGTCAGCATCAACGGTGCCCGCGGATCCAGCCCTTCAACGAGCGAGCACAGCACCCGCGTGCGCCGCTCCGGCTCCAGCTCGTCCAACCCGTCGATCACGGGCGCCACCCTGTGCCGCGCCAGCAGGTCCCCGGCTGCATCGGGCCCGAACCGCTCACGGTCACCGAGCACCGGATACTCCGCGAGCAGTTGCCGGCGCAGCCACCGCTCGGCGGACTCCCGCTCGGGCCGGAACGAGGACGCTGTGAGGATCACCGGGACGGGAATATCCGGCGAATGGCGCATTTCAAGCAATGCCAGTGTGAACAGCACCGCGCAACTCGTCTTCCCGCTGCCCGCGTCGCCGACCAGCACAGTCCGCCTCCGAGCCAAGTCGGCCCAGAATTCGGCGAGCTCCTGCGCCCCGGAGAACCGGACCCCGGGCCGCATCCCGGTCAGCTCCGCGTGGTCGGCCAGCTCCGCCCCTCCGCCGACGGGTGTCCAGACCACAGCCACCGGCCACGGGTCGAACAGCTGCCGGAACACCGCCTCCCGGGACCACTGCTCCCGCACTGCATCGGACAGCACCTGTTCTGCATCTGCTCGCTGGCCGCCGCTTGTCCCGCCGACCACCTCAGGGCCCCGCCAGGTCCACGGAACCCCGGCGGTCACCACCGCCACCAGCGCCGCGACCACCGCCACGTACGCCTCAGGCGACACCGGATCGCCCCGCTTCCGCAACAGCAACGCGCCGCCCCAGGCGGCACCAGCAACTACCACTGCAGCCAAACAAACCCACACGGAACGGGTACGGCGGTTCATACGGGCGCGATCCTTTTGGTGCGGTCATGTGCTCACCGGACCAACGAGCAGCGGGAGAACAGGTGTCGCCGCCTTCCCGGCGCCCTGGCCGCCGCATCCTGGCATGCGGTCCTCGCCCGACGCCGACGACGTCGACTGAGTTGGATGGCATAGCGATTAGGTTCGCTGTCAAAGGACAAGTTCGACTGCTGCTCCGCCGTGATCAACTGCCCGAATTTGCCAGCGCTGTTGGCCACTCGGCTCGGATGCCCAGGGATCTCTCGCTGCCCTCGCACGGGGTAGCGTTTCCTTGAGGTCGATGGAGAGGACGTTCGCAGCCATGCCGATGCCTGCCGGTACCGACGAGCCCGGAGTCCTGCGCGGGCTCATCCTGGACTTCGCCGGAGTGCTGACCGCTGATCCGAGGCCGACCCACCGCCTGTGGGCCGAATCCGAGGGGCTCCACGCGGAGGCGTGGCGTGCTGCCCTCAACGACAGCGCCGACGGGCGGCGTCTGTACGCGGCGCTGGAAATCGGGCAGCTCGGCCAGGACGAGTGGAACGTGCAGACGGCCGCTTTGCTCGGCACACACATCGACCCGGCGAACCTGATGGGCCGTGCCTGGTCAAAGGTGCCCGCAGCCCAACGCATGGCCGCACTCGCCCGTGCTGCCAAGGAGGCGGGTTACCGGCTCGCCCTCTTGTCGAACAGCTTCGGCCTGGAGCCCTTCAACCCGTACGAGCACGTCGGCATCTGGGACCTCTTCGATGTACACGTCATCTCCGAAGTGGTCGGCATGGCGAAACCGGACCCGGCGATCTACCAACTGACCCTGGACCGTATTGGCCTTCCTGGGACAGAGTGCGTGTTCGTCGACGACCACCCGGTGAATCTTCCTCCCGCCGAAGCACTTGGGATCACCACCGTCCTCGCAACGAACGAGGACACGGCGGTGTCCGAGTTGGAGAGCCTGCTCGGTGTGACCGCCGGGGTACCCGTGCAGGGCTGATTTCAGTTGCCGGGGCCGGACCCGGCGCGGACGCGGGCTGTCGGCCGCGCCCCAGAAGTCGGTACGGTCCACTTCCTGGCGGAGCAGAGGAGGAAATGGCTGTCATGAAATGGTCGGAGTACACCACCGCCCAAAGACTCAAAGCGCTCCGCAACGGCATGACGCAGGAGAAGTTGGCCGAGATCGCTGACGTATCCGTCGGCGTAATTCGAAAGCTGGAGCGCGGCGGCACGGCTTCCCTGCCCTCCTTGCTGTCCATCGCTTCGGCCCTCGGTACCGACATCGCCGTCCTCTTCGGGCAGCAGGAGCCCCGTCGCTCGATGGACCGTGACGAACGGGCGGCCCTGCGCACCTTGTCCGCCGCGACCCATGACGCCGCCATCGGCTTCTCCTCCGACGTGGAGCCGGGAACGGTCGACGAACTCCGGGCCGTCGTCCAGCATGCCGACGCGGCCTACTGGCAGGGGCGATACACAGAGTTGGGGGCTTTGCTCGGCGCCCTGTTACCCGAGGCCCGCGCGCGGTACGACGCCTCGAACACGCACGAGAGGGCAGCCGCGGCCGGCGTTCTGGCCGACACCTTCCAGACTGCCGGAATGGCCGCGAACGTCTGGGGATCACGAGATCTCGCCTACGCGGCGCTCACCTACGGCCGCCAGATCGCCGTACAGGCAGGTGACGATCTGCGCGACGCTCATCTTGCCGCCACCATCTCGTGGGTCAACCTTCGCGATGGGCGGACGGCGCAAGGCTTCTCGCTGGCCGCTGCCCAGGCTGACCGGATCGAGCCGAAGATGTCGGAGCACGACCCGGATCGGCTCTCGGTGTACGGGCAGCTCGTCACCAATGCGGCCGTGGCCGCTTCCCGTGGCGGTTCCTCTCCGGAGACGGCCCGCGAGTACCTGTCCCAGGCCCATGCCGTCG
Organism: Streptomyces graminilatus; assembly: GCF_001418565.1. Taxonomy (GTDB): domain Bacteria; phylum Actinomycetota; class Actinomycetes; order Streptomycetales; family Streptomycetaceae; genus Streptomyces; species Streptomyces graminilatus. The sequence goes on from NZ_LIQQ01000281.1 coordinate 17,577, forward strand.
GCGCCCGCCTCGGTACCGAGCACGCTCGTGGGGAACATGCCCAGCCCTACGGGCCGCTGTACGCCGCCACGCAGGCCATGAGTATCGCCGTCGCCCTCGGCGATATCCCAGGAGCCCTGCGGCTGATGGACACAATCAGGCTGGACGACACCGTCCCCCTGGCCACGCGAGCCCGCTACGGCCTCGACGTCGCCCTGACCCATGTGGAATGCCAGCGGTGGGAACGGGCCGCCGACACTCTCGAAGCGGTCTGCGCCATGGCACCCGGATGGGTGCAGCATCAGATGCTGCCCGGAGTGATCATCTCCCGCCTCGCCGGTCTCCCGGTCAGTCGCCTGCGCGGACTGGCCCACGCAGCAGGAGTGCCCCTGGGCGTCCGCTGACTGCCACGACCCGTGGCAGCCTGACGACGAGCCGGTGCGGTACCTGCCACGCTCCATGACGCCACACCCCACCACCAACTGCCGGAACCCGCACGCGGCATGGCGGTACCGGCTCTGCGAACCTCTTCCGCAGCCACGGGACGTGCCTGTTCCGCGCACACCTCCGGCAGCACGCTGGGGACATGCCGAACTCCCTACTCGGCGGCCTCGGACACGTCCCGGTCGCCGTCTACTCCTGTGCCGCGACAGCGGCTCTCGTACGTGAGGCCGAGCGCTGTACGCGCCAATACGCCGACGCCCGGCATTGGCACGTGGCCGGCGCGTGGTTCGACACCGACCCGACCGTGCCCTTGGAGACCCGGCCCGGCTGGTCGGCCATGGCAGGCGCTCTGTCGTCCGGTCTGATCCGTGGCATCGTCGTCGTAGCCGCCTCCCATGTAGTTCTCGACGCAGCGCAGTTCGCTGCCCTGGGTGTCCTGATCCGCGACCGAGGCGGCTTCCTCGCGGAAGCGACGCCCGGGCCACCGCGCCGCACTCCCGGCCAGCAGGTTCGCCGTCGAGCGCTCCTCGAAGGAGCAGCTGGATGGTTTCCGTACGGGCACCTCGCCCCTGAGGCGTCGTGGTGAGCCGGGCGCGGGCCGAAGTCGGCGACGTCGTCCAGGACGCCGCGGGCCAGCAGGCGATCGTGACCGACATCAGACGCAGCGGGACCTGGGTCCTGCGACCTCGGTGGGGTCCCATGACAGCTCAGTGGGAGACCGTCGAGCCCGACTCGCTCACCGTCGTGGAAACCCGCGCTTCCCGCTTCAGCAGCGGACAGGACGCCTGGTGAGGGGCCGCCGCAGCGTCCGCGCCGGGCGCGTTGAACGGTGCGTCCGGGTGCGCCTCGGCAGGCGGCTCGTCGGCCAGGTGGCGACGGCATCCGCCCGCCACCACCCGACGCATGTCACCGCCTACGGCTCCGTCGCTGCCCGGAAGGGGGCTCCAACATGTACGCGTTCGGCCTGTGCATCGACCAGAACTACCTCTCGCCCGGTCTCGTGACGATCGCTGGTCTGGCGGACGGTCTCGCCCCCAGCGCACGTCGAAGCGCGGCCCTGCGCATTCTCACCCTCGACCTTGCTCCCGCGCACATGGTCCTGCTCGCCGACCTTGCCAAGCGCGTCGGCTTCGGACACTTCGACGTCGCTCGTCGCTCACCGCTGCGCGCCTCGCGGATGGCCGACGCCTCGTACATCTCCCTCACGACGTACCTGCGGTTCGAGTTCACGCCCGCGTTCGTCCGCCGCCCCTACCTGGTCTACGTGGACGCCGACACGCTCGTGCGCGGAGATCTGACCGTTCCCCTCCACGACCTCCTCCCGGGGGAAGTCGGCGCTGTGCGCGACGAGTTCAACCCGGTGGTCGGCGCATCCCCCGCGCTTCCCGGCGCGGCGGAGCGATGGCCTCACCTCAAAGGCCGCCCCTACTACAACGCCGGTCTGCTGTGGACCCGCACCTCCGAGCTTTCCGGTATCAGGGCGGGCGTCCAACGTGTCCTGTCCCAGCAGCGCAGGCACATCCTGCACAACGACCAGGACGCGCTGAACCTGTGGCTTCTGCACCACGGGAGAGTGCGCGAGGTCGACCCGGAGTTCAACCGATTCGAAGTCGGCCGGTACCTCGAACGCGGAAACTGGGTCCGCCGCGTCGTCGCCCGGCCTCTACGCTCCGATCCGAACGCCGCGGTGGTCCACTTCGTCGGCCCTGAGAAGCCGTGGCAGGCGGCATGTCCCCCGACGGAGGACGTCCGCGAGTACCGGGCACTCCTGCGGTGCACGATGCGGCACGTCCGCGCGCTGGGCGCGGCCCATCCCGAGCCGGCGGGGATGCGATGACCAGGCCACCGACGATGGTCTCCCGGGCCTGCGCCACCCTCCTCGGGACGCCCGCCCGATCTGCGGACCGACTGAAGGCCAGCTCCCGCATCGCCGTCTACCGCACCGCCCTGCATGACGGCCGGCACGTGATCGTGAAGCTGTACGCGCCCACGGCCCGCCGCAACGCGTTCACCGAGGCGAGGGCGATCAGGGCCGCCGCGACAGCGGTACCCGTTCCCGATGTCCTCGGCCGCGGCACCATGTCCGACGAGGGGGCGACGGCGCTCATCATGGCGGACCTGGGGACGCTCACCCTCGGCGCGGCCGTCCAGGCAGGCCACATTCCACGCGCCCGGGCGCTGAGGGATCTCGGCGGTCTTCTCGCCCGGCTTCACCGAGCACCCGTCGCGCCGTCGATCCCCCGGCGACCGTTCTTCGACACCGTTGCGTCGCTGACCCACCACTGCCCGCCCGACCTGCTGGGCGAGATCGCCCCCGCCCTTGCTGTCCTCGCCGACGCCCCGGACTCGGCGCCGACCGTGTGGTGCCACGGCGACCTTCACTTCGACAACGTCGTCCTCGCAGGGTCGGCACGCACCCCCCACCTGGTCGACTTCACCGACGCTGCCCCCGGACGCCGGGAATCGGATCTCGCCCACGCCGTCGTCATGACGGCCGCCCACTCGCCCTGGGACCGAAGCGCGCTCACCGGGGCCTACTCCCTTGCCTGGAACGACACCCGCCTCGCGGCCTGGGTCGTCATCCACACGGTCAGCTCTCTGATTCACGCCGCCCCCGGCACAGACCACGCCCTGTGGTCGAGCCGTCTGGCCGACCTCGGTCGCCAGACGCCCCACCTCTTCCGACCCGTACCGAAGAAGGGAACCCTCCGATGACCCACCCTGGACTCACGGTTGTCATCCCCGCCCACAACGAAGCGGCCTACCTGCCGCGCTACCTCCCCACGGTCCTGGCCTCCCTCGCACAGTGGCAGGACACAAGCGGGGAGCAGGGCGAAGTGGTTGTGGTCGACAACGCCTCCACCGACGCGACGGCCGACATGGCCGCGTCTTTCGGCGTCCGTGTGATCAGCGAGACCGTCCGCAACATCGGCCGGGTCCGCAACAGAGGCGCTGCTGCCGCCCATGGATCGAGGCTCTTCTTCACGGACGCCGACGTCGCCCTGCCTGCGGAGGCGATCACCGCCGCGGCGGCCGTGATGGACTCGGGGGCCGTCGGCGGCGCCATCCCTCCGCTGTACACCCCCGAGCGCCTGGGCGCCCGCCTGCTGTGCGCGTACTGGGACCACTACCGCACCGCCCACGGAGGCGCGCAGGGCGTCGCCCAGTTCTCCACCGCCACGGCGTTCAAGGCGATCGGCGGCTACCGCGACGACCTGTACATGAGCGAGGACGTCGACTTCTTCGCCCGGCTGGCCGCCCACGGCGGTGCCACCGCCGCCCCGGTCGAGATTCTGGAAGAACTGCGCGTACGGCCGTCCACACGCCGCTATGACCAGTGGTCCAGTCTGCGCATGCTGTGGTGGCAGAACCCCGTCACCGCCCGCCTGCGGCTGAACTCCCCGCGCATGTGGCGCCACTGGTACGAGAGCACCGTCCGATGAGCCACCAGGCCGCCACGCCAGTGGATCTGCCCGTACCGGACGCCGAGGGTATTTACACGTTCCCCGACGACCTCGTCCGCGCACACCAACAGTGGACCGATCAGCTTGGCGAACGGCACCGTGCGGACGACGACCGAGTCATCGAGCTGAAGGCACCCCACAGCCGGCATTCGTACTACATCGAGGCGCGTCGCCCGGAGGGCCGGCCCGTCCTCGTCATCGAACCGCACCACGACGACTTCGCCCTGTCGGCCTCCGGAACCTTTCTGGCCCACCCTCGCCCGCTCACCGTGGTTACGGTGTTCACCCGGTCGCGCAGTGTCCACCCAGCGCTGGAGGGCACCTACTCCACCGAGGCGGCGGTATCCGCCCTGCGCGGCCAGGAAGGCGCTGCCGCACTCACCCCGTTCTCCGCCGCCAGGCTCCTCCTCGACCACAAGGACGCCGACCCGCCCTACCGGCCCTATGACAAGCGCCAGTTGGAGCGCATCACGGATGAACTCCGCGAGATCATCGCCCAGCACCCCGGCACCGAACTCCTGGCCCCCGCCGCCGTCACGCGCCACCCCGACCACCTGCTCGTACACGAAGCCGCGGTCCGTCTCGGATGCCGGTGGTTCTGGGAGGACCTCGCTTTCTGGTCCACGTACGCGCTCACCAGCTGTGACCAGCACCTCTTCCGCACGCGATCAGACCGCCCGGCTCTCAGCCCGTCACTGGTCGACATCACCGACGTCATCCTCGACAAGGTCACGGTTCTCCGCATGCACGGCTCGCAGATGCACCCGGCCCGGAAGGCGTACCGACCGTTCCGCCATGCGTGGACCACTGCCGCTGATCTCCTGGCCGGCACCGGGACCTACGCCGAGCGCTTCTACCGGACGGAGTCCCTGTGAAGGTCATCGCCCTCGAAGGGCCCTCCTACGCCGGAAAGTCCACCGCCATCGCTCACCTGCGCCAACAGGGCATCGAGGACCGTGCGTTCGTCTCGGACTGCTACGTCGACCACATCACCCCCGGCCAGGACATTCCTCCGGTCCGTACGGCGTCCGCAGCCGCACAACTCGCCGCGTTCGAGACGTTCATGTCCATCGAGGGCGTCCGCGTCCGCCGAGCACTGGCCAGCGCCAAGCCCGTGGTGCTCCTCGATCGTTCCGTAGACACCCTGCTCACCCATGCCCACGCCCTCGACGCACTCTTCGGCTTCGACGTCCACCACCAGTTGCGCGACCGGCTCCAACAGCTTCCATTCCTCCGCCCCGATCACACCCTCTACCTCGACGTGCCTGCCGAATTACTGAGCCTGCGCCGCAAGGCCGCCGGGCACACGGCGGCGGAATCCGACTACTTCCTCCACGAGCCCGGGTTCCTCGACCAGACCCGCGACTACTTCGTCTCCGAGACCCACCAACTGGTCTCCCGCAAGGTGACCGTGCTCGCCGCCGACGCCACGCCGCCCGAGGTCGCACACCGGGTGGAAGCCCTCATCACGTCGTGGAAGCGGTGATCGACCGATGCCCACCGTCCTCTTCGCCTGGCGGCGCACACCGCCCCCGCTCCTCATCGGCGGGGCCGAGGTCACCCAGCAGCTCCTCGCCGAGGAGCTGGCCAGATCCGGCTGGCGGACCATCTACCTCGGCTCCCACCAGGCACCCTGGGACCAGACCACGCAGTTGCCTCAAATCCGCGCCTTCCTCGACTCCCACGGCTCCCTGTACGAGGAGACACGGAGCGTCCTGCGCTACCAGTGGAACGGTGTGGACTGCATCGCCGCACCACAGGACCGGATCACGTTCGCCCTGCGCAACCTGCTCGCTCAGGCCCGGCCCGACATCGTGATCACCTCGCAGGAGGGCGCGGACGACATCGCCGAACAGGCCAGGCCAACCACGCTCGTCGCCGGCATCCTGCACTCGGTGTCGAAGACGGGCCTCGGAGTCCTGGCTGGCCGCCCACAGTACGGACTCGCCGTCTCGGAGTTCGTCCGCCGCCGAGCTCCGGAGCTCGGCGGCGGACGCCTCAGTGTCGTCTACCCGCCCTTCACACCCCTCCGGCACGCCCCACTGGCCCCACGAAGCACGTCCGTACTGATGGTCAACCCGATTCCCGCGAAGGGTTCCGGCCTACTCCACCAGCTCATCCGTGACATGCCCGAGCAACACTTCACCCTGATCGAAGGGTGGTGGAACACCGCCGATCAATTCGTTGAGTACCCCAACGTCACTTACGTCCCACGGGTCTACGACATGGACCCGCTCTACCGCACGCACCGCCTTCTGCTGGTGCCGTCCACGGTGGAGGACGCGTTCCCACGTGTGATCATCGAGGCTGCCCTGCACGGGACACCGACCATCGGTTCCGACCGGGGCGGCATTCCGGAGGCTGTCGGAGCCAGCGGGATCGTCATGCCGCGCAGTGCCGGACCGCAGGACTGGGCGAGTGCCATCCGCCCCGCCCGTCACGGGGCTCTCGGGGAGGCGGCCCAGCAGCACGCGGCCCAGTTCGTGCAGCCGCGCCTGCCCGACCTCGAAGCCCTGGGCATCTGCCCCTCGGGGCTTTCCCGGTCTACCCCTCGGTGAAGGCGTCCTCGACCTGGCCGAGCCGGTCGGTCCACCAGTGCAGCAGTGCCTCGTCCGCGATGAACAGCTCCTGGAAGGAGTGATCACCGCGGTCGTAGTGGAACTCCAGCTGCCAGTAGTCCGTCATCCGCTTCCACCACAGCCGACGCACACCATCCGCCAGGGCCTCCACCTCCAGAGGTACCACGGACCGGTAACCACGGACGAACGCCGACACATGTGCGAGGTCGAGCACCCCATCCACCCCGAACTGCACCTGGGCCGTCCGCACGACCTCCTCCGCGTAGGGCCGGACACCGACCCGATCCCAGTCGAGGACGGCGATCAACTCCCCGCCCTCCCACAGCAGATTCCGGTACTGGACATCACCATGTGTCCACCCGTGCCCGCCCGCGGGGACTGTGTCCTTCGGCCGACGGTCCGCATGTTTGACGATCAGTTCACGCCGCTGCTCCAGGGCAGCCGTGACCGCGACATCGAAGGCACTACCGGCGCCTTTCTCCTGGACCGCTCCGGACAGCCGCTCCGATTTCTCAACCGCCCGTTCCGGGCTCGGAACGTCGGCGGTCATCTCCTCGGGCACCATGGGCAGCAGTCCCTGCGCGCAGGCCCGGCCGAGTCCTTCGTGCAGGCGGCCCAGGTGAACGCCCAGATCGGCAGCCTGGCCCGGCGTGAGGTCAACACCGCGGACGTGGGCGCCGTCCGCCCACGGAAACAGGCACCAGGCCCCGCCACCGACCTCGGCAACCAGAGAACCGGAAGCGGTAGCCACGGGGGCAGTGACGGGCAGCCCGTCAGCGGCCAGCGAAGCGAGCACCCCGAGGTTGCGCCCCAACCGATCGAGCGACACATCGGTCACCCGCTTCAGTGCGAACGCCCCGGCCGGAGTGTCCACTTTCCAGTTCGCGTTCATCAGCCCGTCGGCAAGATATCGGCGCTCGCGGACCTCGCCGAGCTCAAAAGCACTGGCCAGCTCGACGAGGAAGCTCTCCGGAATATCGGCCTTGCCTGCCGAGATCGCATCAGTCACATGACGGACGATAGAGGCTGCTCAGGGAGGCTGTGTGCGTATCGCAGACCCGGAGGCTGAACGGATTGGGGCGGAGCCGCCAGGCAGTGGTCTGGCTCTCAGGCCCAGCGGCAGCGCGTTGTCAGTGGTGACGCCTGGACTGGAGTAGCGACGAGGAGTGTCGAGCCGGTCGAATCTGTGGACAACCATGTAGCTCGCCGACCATTTCAACGAGTTCCTGCGCACCACGGTGGACCTGGGCCAGATCAAACTCGATCTTCTCGATACCAAGGTGGAGGCGATTTGCCGGACGCTTAAGGCGGACGAGGGGATCGGCTCGATGATCCTGGACAAGATTCACAGGGCTCGTGGGGGCATCGCACGATCACTGATAGGGCTCACCCTCCATCCCCGACAGGGGACGGGGTGACCGAATCCGAACCCAATTGATTTGGGATCTGACCAGCAAGTTCCGAGGAGGACGCTCCGAAGAATGATTCGAAAATCAGATCGAATTCGCATTGATCTGAATCCTTGAACACGGGCAAACCTCTAATATCTTCCGCAGTCACATGGCGTTCGCAGAATGTACGAGCACGGTCGTTCTTATTTGCCGACTCGTTTTGTCCCAGCGCGGGGTAATAATCCTCAATCGCGCCGCGCTCCCAAACGTAGATATCCTCCTCGCGCAGCGCCTGCAGTAGTTCTAGTTTCAGTTTTCTGAGTTCAGGTTCTGTGGCCTCCTCTAGGATTCTTCGCATAGTGCCTGAAATGGAGCGTGCAAAAAATTCACTGACGGCCTTGTCGAGCTCTTCCCATTCGCAGAGCCCTTGCGCGTACAGCTCCCGCTTGTTTCGTGCTTGCTTCCAGATTTCCTGCACTGCACCACTGGAGCGCATGCTCTTCAAGGTCTTCCCGGAAACTTCAGAGCCCAGATCTTCGGCCTCAGCCATCTCCTTCACCTTGGTAATTAGGAGGTCTCGCATCCTGTGGCAATCTTTGCTGGCACCTAGCTTGTCGAAGCCACTGATCAGAGCGTCCAGGTCGGCTAGTACGGCGACTCGCATTTCGAATCTTGAGAAGAAATTTCGATAGCGTGCAATGCTGCCCTTTCCCTCTACCTTGGCGATTGCTGCTGCATGCTTCTCGAAATCCCACTCCGCGTTGAGGGTCCGAGCGATATGAGGGACAAGGACGTGGTCGCTGGGGCCTTCTACGAGTAGTACAGAGTTGGCGAAAAATGCCGCCTCGTTATTTTCATGCTTGATGATTTCGAATTGGTCGCGAGCCTCCATGTTCGATAGATCGATTACACAGGTTCGACTCGCTGGCGGGTCCAAAGCGTGATCCTTGATCACCTTTACGAAGGTACCAGTTGCTCCAGGCGCATAGAACGATGAGGAGTGAGTGCTGACTAGCACATCATTGAATTCAGAGAAAAAAGTGAGGGCTTCGAAGAGTTTCCGCTGGGCCCGAGGATGCAAGAAGACCTCAGGTTCCTCGAAGAGGAGTAGGCAAGGCTGCTGTGTGCGGTCTGTCGTGACGGGATGAGAAGTTTTCATGTCCACATATGCGCGAAGGATGGCGAAAGCGACTGACCTTCGAAGACCATCTCCCTTGGTCTTAAAGTGACCGCTGATTCCATCATCGATGGAGATCTGAGCCTCTTCCAACAGGCTACGCAAACGAGGCGGAGGGATTTCCAGCCGAACGTTCGCCCGGGGGAACGATTCCTGGAGATTGTTTTGAATTAGTGACTCAATTTTCCGAACTTCGGCCAGGCGCTTGTCTGACTCCTTGCCATTCTCATCTGTGACTACGTTGAGCTGACCTCGAAGTGCTTCGAAGGATGACTCCAGTTCGGGAAGTTGATGCTCGATTTGCCCGAATAGAAGTGCAAGAAGTCGTCCAAAAGTGGCAGTCGACGTTGTCTTTACTTCTTCATTTAGCTCCTTCACGGCTGGAATATAGATTGGCTCTGGGAGGAGGGGGGAAATGGATTTGTCCAGGCCAGTTGGAAGCGTCTCGTCTCCAGCGGTGTAATCGGCATCACTGAATGCTTCAGTGATTACAGAGATCTCTCGCCTCACCGCTGCACGACTAATCTTCCCCTGAAGTTTTTCGGCGACTTCCGGGTACACCTCAGCGACGTTCGCGGCGATAACTTCAGGGGATAGGCCAGGTTTCAGGGTGTCATCGATTACGAGCTTCGTGTACCGATGGTCCTTGGGGACCCTCGTGACGACGCGGAATGTTCCTTTTCCGGAGCCCTCGTAGACCCTCGACAGTGTGATTTTTCCGTCTCGAATATCCCGCTCGATTCGACTCCGATGTCCCGCTTCGAGTCGCATCAAATCGGCGTCAACAATGCCGCCAAAAGTGAGCTGGATTCTGATTGCTCGCTTTCTGTCAAGAAAGTCTGTATCGGCAGCGATTCCTGACCTTAGGAACATGTTAAGCGCTTGGAACACGGATGACTTTCCTGCATTGTTCTCGCCAATGAGGCAGCCGAACCGAGAGAAAGGGACATCCACATGCGTGAGTCCGCGGAAATTCTCGATCTTGATGTTTTCGAGGCGCATGGTGCTCCAAGGGACGCTTGAGCCGCAGAGAGATCATCGTAGATGCCAGTCGCGCGAGCCGGATGTGCTTCCGGAACACGCGTGCTGCTCCCGGGTGGTGTAGGGCTGTGGTGATCATGGCCCAGGTGCACCGGCGGTCGCCGAGACAGCCGACTCACCTACCTCGGGCCTCACACCGATGATGAATATCGCGACTGGCCCAGCGAGACTGTTGGTACGGGCCCAAAGCCACTCGTTCGTGGACGGAACCCTGGCCAGAATCGCCCCCTAGTAGGGTCAAGGCGTGGCCACTCCTCTGTTCTCCGACACCGACCTCCACGGCCTTCCCGCCCTCCCCACAGAGGCCGTGGAGCACGGCGAGGTCTTCACGCGACGCTGGGTGGTCGATCTGATCCTCGACCTCCTTGGCTACACGGCTGACAAGGACCTCTGTGACGTGAGGCTCGTCGAGCCGGCCTGTGGCTCCGGTGCGTTCCTTACGGCCGTGGCTTCGCGTATTAGCACCTCCTGCCGTACGCATGATCGCCCCATCACAGACGCCATTACGGCGGTGCGTGCTCTGGATCTGCTGGAGCGCAACGTGCAGGAGAGTCGTGCAGTCGTCGAGAAGCAGTTGATTGACGAAGGCTGGCGGACTGAGGAAGCGCGGAAAGTAGCCGCATGCTGGGTCGAACAGGGTGACTACCTGCTTCAGCCTGATGCCGATCACCGAGCCGATTATGTGGTCGGGAACCCCCCCTACATCCGTCTCGAAGACGTACCCGATCATCGGATGGCTGCCTACCGCAATGCCTGCCCCACGATGGGCGGCAGAGCAGACATCTACGTTGGGTTTTACGAGGTCGCGCTCCGAAGCCTCAACCCCGGAGGCCGACTTGGTTTCATCTGCGCGGACCGCTGGATGCGCAACCAGTACGGCCGTCGGCTCAGGCAGCTGGTGACGCGCCGCTTCAGCGTGGACCTGGCCCTCGTCATGCACGACGTGGACGCCTTTGATGATCAGGTTTCGGCCTATCCAGCGATCACGATCATCTCTGGCCGTCCCCAGGGCGAAGCGGTCGCGGCTGACACGACCCGGGCGTTCGGAAGCTCTCAGGCCAATGACTTCGCCGACTGGTACATGAGAGGCACGTCGGAGTCGATTACCACGGAGGCATTCCAAGCTGCGCGCATGCCACACTGGTTCCCGGACGAGGACTCCTGGCCAGCCGCGTCACCGGCCAGGCTGGCGCTCCTGGAGGAGCTGACTGAGCGCTTCCGGCTCCTGGAGGACAGCAGGACCGGAACACGTGTCGGCATCGGCATCGCTACCGGCGCCGACAAGGTATTCCTCACCGAGGACGACAACCTCGTCGAACGTGAACGGCTTCTGCCCATGGCCATGGTCCGCGACACCACCAGTGGCACCCTGAACTGGCACGGCACCTACCTGGTCAACCCGTGGACCACCCAGGGTGACTTGGTAGAGCTCACTGCCTACCCTCGGCTGGCCTCGTACTTCGAGAAGCACGGAACTGCCTTGCGTAGGCGCTATGTCGCGGTCAAGCAGCCCCAGCGTTGGTACAAGACAATCGACAAGGTGGACCCCCGCCTGACCCGGCGGCCCAAGCTGCTGTTTCCGGACATGAAGCTGACGATCCACCCGGTCCTGGATGAAGGCGGCTTGTACCCTCACCACAACCTGTACTTCATCGTCTCGGACGTCTGGGACATGCGCGTACTCGGTGGTCTGCTGCTGTCCAAGATCGCGGAAGCGTTCGTGGAGGCGTACGCGGTCAAGATGCGCGGGGGAACACTCCGCTTCCAGGCGCAGTACCTCCGTAAGATCCGCGTGCCCGACCCAGAAGCGATCAGCGAGAGCGACAGGACTGCCCTTGCAGAAGCCTTCGACAACCGCGATGTCGAGGCAGCAACGGAGGCCGCCCTGCGTGTCTACGGGCTCGCCGAGCTGCCTGACTAGGGAGGAACAGATCTTGACGGTATCCCGCCAGGACTTCGAGGACGCCATCGCGGCGTACTGGGGCGCAAAACAACTGCAGAACGAGCAGTCAGCCATCAAGGCCGCAGTCGGCGCCGGCACAGCAGGGGCCGTTCGGGGTGGCAAGCACTTCGACGTGATCGCGATCCTCTTGGCGAAGTTCTTCCTCGAAGCGGGCTACCCGTCTGAGAGTATCCGTGTCAGCAAATCCCAGGGCTTGGAACTGCCTGGTTATTACCGGCCACAGAAGCAGTGGGACCTCGTGGTCGTCCACAATGAAGTGCTCGTCGCGGCCTTTGAATTGAAGGCGCTCGGAGGCCCGTCGTACGGCAACAACTACAACAACCGGGTTGAGGAAGCACTCGGCAGTGCGGTGGACCTCCGCCGAGCGGCCCTCGCAGAGCTGTACCCGAGGGAGAAGCCCTGGCTCGGCTACTTCTTCATAATGCAGGACGGTGAAGGTTCCCGGAGGCCGGTCAAGACCGCCAAGGGAGCTTTGCCTACCGACGAGGTCTGGCACGGTACCTCGTACCAGGACCGGTTTGGCATCTTCTGCGAGCGACTCATGGCTGAACAGCTCTACGACGCAGCCTGTTACGTCACGTCGTCCGCCGAGAACCCGAAGCCGATCGAGCTGGTGGAACGCCTTGACTGGAGACACTTCTCGGCAGCGATCAATGCCCGTCTCACCTATCTTAGGGACCTCGGCATCCCCGGCTAGCCTCACCGCGAGCGGTTCGAACATCCGCCGGATGTCCTGTGACTAGTGCGGCGGATCCTTACGCTACTCAGGTTGAACTTGTAGACATCGGCTGGTCGAGTATGGGGGTTCGGCGATCAGGCCGGTCGCCGCGAGGCCGCCGTCGATCAGGTGAGGGTGGGACTGGATCTTCTTCAGTCTGCGCTTCATGGCGGAGATCAGCTGGCCGGTGGTGCAGTACACCTGGATGAACTCGCTGAAGGCTACGGGCACCTCGCAGGGTTCAGCCCGGCCCATAAACAGCGTCCCCAGGCAGGCAAACCGGCCTATCACCAGCGTTCGCTGGCCGTGGAGAAATCTCGCATCCACCGGCCGAACCGCGAATTCCCCCACGCGGATGACGGCGGCCGGGCTGCCTGGCCGCCAAGACGCCCGTGAGGCCCCGCCCTGCGCTGTCAGAATCCACACACGTATCCGGGGCGCAAGTTCGAGTCGGTGAGAAATAGAGACCGTCGGCGCAATCCTGAGATAGGAAGAACGGGGAGGGCACGAGCATCCGACAGACGAATAGGGGGCAGTCTTGACCAGCAACTCTGGCAGCAGCACTGGGGTCCTGGCTGGCAGGCAACAACTCTCGCGTCTTCGCAAGTCTGTTCGACAGAAAGAGCAAGTCCTGACCTGGAAGCGAAAGCGGGCCCGGTTACGGCTGGCAGCGACCGTCCTGGGCGCATCGGCCTTGGCGATTTGGGTGGTGTGGACAGCGCTGCATTGGGGAGACAGGGCTGTCCTGGTGCGGGGGAGTTGGGTGTGTGCGCCGTCGCTTGGGGCCGCAGTGCTCGTTCTGATCACCATGACTATCCAACACACCGTCATGAAGGAGGCGACCGACAACGTCCAGTCGATGTTCTACCCGGTGCCTTCCCCTGAGCGGTACACCGACTCCATGGCCAAGGTGAAGGACGAGCTAGAGGATCTGCAGGAGGAGATACGGCTTGTCACTGTCACCCCATCCCTGCTAGAGCGCCGGAACTTGTATCGCGAGGAGATGCCGGACGTCATAGAACAGTATCGGTCAGAGAGCCGCCGCTACCGCAGAGTTCACAACTCTCTGCAAGCACTGATCATGGTGGGTTCCACCGCTGTAACCACTCTGGCCGCCATGGAAGCGAAAGACTGGACCTGGCAGACCATCTTGATGATCGGCCTCGGGTTCTGCGTCACCATCGCCACGGCCTTCACGGGCTACTACAAGTACAGAGAGCGCAGCTACTTCCTCCAGCAGACGGCGGATGCCATCGAGGAGGAAGTCAATGGCTTTATGCTCGGTGTCGGCCCGTACACCGAGCAACCAGCGGATCAGGCCATGGCTTTGTTCACACAGCGGGTGGAATCTCTTCGCAACGAACAACGCCGCCGTCAGCAGCAGCTGGATCAGCCTGCCGACCAGGCGCAGGAGCACAGCCAGCCTGTTAGCTGAGGAGTTGCACTATCGGTCACCGTTCGAGACGGGCTACGCCCGCGGGTCTTCGACGGAGTTGGTGGCGCGCCGACGGGTAAACGTGTGACAGCTGGCGGCCGGGTTGAAGCGCAGCCCGACCATGCCCAGGCCGGTGATTACCACGCTAAGTCGTTGGAGCGGGAGTTGCGCTGCAGGTCGCTCGCACACGGCTGGGACTATGAGACCCAGGGCTGGACGCTGGCGCGGGTGCAACTGTCGATCGGGCGGATGTTCCACATCGGGTACACAAAAATGCGTGAGCGATGCGTGAGCGGACGGTGTGGCAGGACATGTCACGGAGTAGTGAACGTATCCAGTCGAACCTGCCCTGACCAGGTGGTTCCGGACGCCGAAGAACCGTCCGGAACCACCCAGCAAGCTTTGGCCAGGACTTTTAATCCATTGGTTGTGGGTTCGAGTCCCACAGGGTCTACGGGTAGTGGGCGGGGGTTATGCCTCTGACCTGCAGTGCAGCGCCTGGGTCGACTTCGGTCGGGTCGGGCGCTGCTTCGTTTTCGGGCGGCGGCCGTAGGCAGCGGCCAGCTCGATCAGAGCTGGGTCGCATGTCGACGAGGCGCTGGAGGCTGTCGGGGTTGTCCTTCGCCGTCAGCGCCGGCAGGGAACGGGGATGGTCGAGGCGCGTCCTGCGGCTTGTCCCAGCTATCCGGCCTCGGCCTCATGCGGAATGGCTGGGACATCGGTTTGTGCAACGGGTAACAGCACGGACCACGCCAGGACCTCGACCAAGTGCTCGGCCAGCAGACCGACGTGGGGATCAGGCTGGACAAGCGCGGTCGTCCGGCCGCGGGCGGTGCGCTCTGCGGCCCATTCGTGGTCGAGGTCCGTGAAGTCGTCGTCGATCCAGATGACGGGCGCGTTGCCGAGCCAGGCGTCGACGTGGTCGCGTTTCCACAGGTATCCGTTGGGGTGGCTGGTGGTGATCTGCGGGCGTGGGAGGTCGATGTACGGCAGGCGCGGGAGGCCGAGGAGCGGGCCGATCAGAGTGCTGGCGTCTTGGCGCCAGCTGGTGCACCAGACGGGGATGACCAGGCCGGTCCGGATCACCTGCGTGAGCAAGGGGCCATGCGCAGGGTTGAGCCACACGGTGACCGGGTTGTCGCTCCTGCGGTCGATGGGCACGACATCGTGCCGGGTGTGGCTTGCCGGACCGGCACCGTCAGCGTCCGGGAAAGGTATGAGGACGCCGTCGACGTCAAGGAGCAGGTAGGGCGGGCGCATCGGGTTCTCCCAGGGAAGCCGGGGGCGGAGTCAGAGTCTGCGCGCGGTGATCAGCAGGGTGGTGGGCCAGCGGCCACCGGGACGGGCGTCCTGGAACTCCTGAGCCGAGGTGAGCCAGAGGCCGGCGCGGTTGAGGTGTTTCTCCCAGCGGTCGGTGTCGAAGTCCCAGCGGGCGATGGGTAGTCGGCTGCGGTCGGGGAGGGCGACGTAGTCGCGGCGGGGCCGGTCGTCGGTGGCGGGGTGCAGGCCGCCACGCCGGGGGTGGGGAACCGAGAAGGCGAGAGTGCACCCGGTGTTCAGGTGCCGGGTGATCGCCGGGAGGAGAAGCTCGGGGGCTACGAGCCCGATGGCGCCGAAGACCGAGTAGACGGCGTCGAACTGTTCCTCGGAGGCTTGTAGGTAGTGCAGGGCGTGACCGGCGGCGAAGGTGAGGTTGTTCAGCCGGCCGTAGTGCGAGCGGGCCCGGCGGACCTGGAGGCCGACTAGGTCGATGCCGGTGACGTGGGCGCCGTAGCGGGTGGCGAGGTGGGCGGCGTTGTGGCCGACGCCGCAGCCGAGTTCGAGCAGTCGCTTGTGGCGCAGGTCCGGGCCGAGGATTTCGGCGCCGGGCCCGCTGCCGGGCCGGGTGGTCCATTCCATCCGGGCGGGTACGGCCAGTGGTTCGGCGGGAGCAGCCGTGGTGCGTTGCAACGCGTGGACGTACCAGGGGGAAGCCTGAGCGGCGAGCACCTATACCTCCAGGAGGTGGAGGACGTCGGTGAGGTGGCGGCGTACGGCCCTGATGTATGCGGGGTCGGTGGCCGGGTCGTTGATCCAGCGGATGGACTGTTCCATGAACCACTCGACGGCCCACATGCGGTGCCAGCCCAATGCCCACTTCTCGGCGGACAGCCCGCCGCGTTCGGTGAGGGCGTCGGGGGTGCCGCCTTCGGTGACGTACGTGTTCAGGAAGACCCGCAGACGGACGGGGTCGGGGGTGTCGAGGGTGCCGTGCCAGCTGGCGAGGTCGAGCAGGCCGGGGCCGGTGAAGGCGCGGGCGAAGTCCAGTAGCCGCCAGCCGTGTCGGCCGATGTGGAGGCTGGTGGGGTGGAACTCGGAGTGCACCCAGCCGAACGGGGCCACCGTCGTACCGGCGGAGCGCGTCTCGGAAGCCCGGGTGATCCGGTCGAGGGCGTCTTCGACGTCGTACGTGTCCTGCCACCGGTCGGCCTTGCGGAGTCGGCCGAGGTGTTCCAGGGCTCGTCTCGGCAGGGTGCGCAGCCGTTCCTGATCCAGGACGGGCAGGGCGGAGGCGGTGCGGGTGCCGTGCAGGACGACGGCCGCAGCTGCGCCGTCGAGGTCGTCAGCCTCGCGAATCGGAGCGCCGAGGTCTTCCAGCAGCATGCCGAGCCAGCCGTCCAGCCCCGCGGAGGCACGAACGACGGGCACCGGGACCCCGAGGGTTTGGGCCAGCCGGAGGGCCTGGTCCTCGCTGTCGAACGGCCTCTTGGCGTACTTGAAGATGGCGGTGGTGCCGTCGGGGAAGGCCAGACGCTCGACGCCGGACATGGACCACACGCGCACCTCCTCGCGAACGGCGGCGGTGAGGCCGGCCAGGGTGAGCAGGTTGTCGAGGAGTTCGGTACTGGGGTTCGCGGTCATGTGGGAGCTCCAGGGGGTTGGTGGCGTCCGGGGCGGGCGAGAGGTGCCGGCCCGCCCCGGAGCCAGGGCGGTGGCGCTACGCGGCAGGGCTCACGCGGTGGGCGTAGACCTGCTCGATCCACCCGGACTTGAAGGCGGCGAGGTCGTCGCGGAAGGCGTTCATCGAGGCACCGTAGGGCGCCACGACGCCACCGCTCTGGTCCGGCACGGACTGGCAGCCGTGCACGAGCCGTCCGCCGAGGGCGGCGTGGGCCTTGATGGACTCGATGCGGCGGTGCTCGTTGAACCAGCCGCCGTGGTAGACCTCGTCGAGCATGCCGCCGGTCTCGTCGTCCAGGTCGAAGACGACGGAGGTGGCGGCGGGGAAGAACCAGCACGGGCCGACGTTGGAGATGTGTCCGTCCAGCTCGACCTTGTTGAGCGCCATCAGCGTGGCCGCCTCGCGCAGCATCCGCAGGTGGTCGGCGGTGAACTGCGGCAGGCCGAGGGCGGGGAGGTGCTCATCGCGGAAGAGGTACGCGTACACCTCGTAGGCGGTGGTGAGTACTTGGGCGGCGTCCGAGGTGGACTCGGCGTGGACCTTGATGAACTCCAGCGCGAGCTGCTCGACCGCGCTCTCGGTCGTCTCCTCCACGTCCAGGAGCTGGGACTTGACCAGCTCCCAGTCGGCGACGAGCCACGTGCTGGACTCGAAGCGGAAGAAGTACTCGGCCGGGTCGATGATGATGCGCCGGCCGTCGACCTGGATGCCGGGCAAGCGGCTCCAGCGCTCGTCGAACGCCTCGGGCAGTACGACCGTGATGGCCGCGGTGCCGATGGTGGTCACCTTGTCTCCGTCTCTGATCGGCCGGGTCCGGGCACAGGAATGCCCGAACCCGGTTTAGGCGTACGGAACTTCGGGGCCGCCCGGCTGAAGGGGGAGCCTGGTCGCGGTGTCGGACCGGGGGCGGGCGGCTGATGATTAGTGAACACTTCGTCACGCACAGTGGGTACGGTGAGAGGCAGTTGAAGCGGTATACGCGGTTTACGGCCCCGGACGGGAGGCGAGCGTGGCAGCGCCGAGAGGCCCCAACTCCCGCCTGCGCGACACCATTGCCGCGACCGGCTGCACCTACGAGGCCCTGGCGCGAGACGTCCGGCGCATCGCGGCTGAGAACGGCGAGATCCTCCAGACCAACAAGTCGGCCGTCTCCCACTGGGCCAACGGCACCCGCCAGCCCACCGGCCGGACCGGGCAGTACCTCGCCGAAGCCCTGTCCCGCCGAACGGGCCGCATCATCACCCAGACCGAGATCGGCCTACGCGCACCTGATGGCGAGAAGTCAGCCGAAGGGGATCCCGTCGTAGCTGCAACTGACCTCGGCCGGGCCGATGTTGAGCGCCGCCGCTTCCTCGCGGTGGCCGCCTTCACCACCGCCGGTGTCGCCATGCCGCTCGCCCACGACCACGAGGCCACCGCCCGCATGCTCCGCGCCCGTACCGGCACGTTCGTGGTCGGAGCGGAGGACGTGGATGTCGTACGGCAGATCACCGAGGCCTTCAGCGCGGCCGACGAACGCCTCGGCGGCGGCCACGGACTGACCACGGTCACCGCGTACCTCGCCGACACCGCCGCCCCTATGCTCCGGGGCCGCTTCCCGAGCGAAGCCCTACGACGAGCAGCCTTCGGCGCGGTGGCCGAACTCGCCTACCTGGCAGGCTGGAAGCACCACGACCTCGGCCAGGAAGGTGCCGCCCAGCGCTACTACCAGGTCGGCTACCAGCTCGCCTGTGAAGCCGACCCGCACGGCCACGCCGCCTGGATGATGCGTGCCCTCGCCCACCAGGCACTCAGCCTCAAACAGCCCCACCACTGCGTCGACCTCGTCGAAGGCGCGCTCACTCGTGGCCTCGGGCACGTCGACGGCCAGACCGAGGCCCTCCTGCACATCACCCATGCCCGCGCCTACGCCGCTGTCGGTGAGCGGCCCGCAGCGGCCCGCGCCCTGCTCGCAGCCGAAGACGCCCTCCTGCGGGGCGACGTTCCTCAGCCCAGCTACTCCCGCGTCAGCGGCCCTGCCGCCGGTACCGTCGCCAGCCACACCGCCCGCACGCTCACCGACCTTGGCGACCACATCGGCACCGAGCAACAACACCGAGACGCCCTGATCCGCTGGGACCCCGGGAAGTACAAGCGCGTCCACGCCCTCACCTACGCCGACCTGGGCGACAGCCTCGCCGCCCAGGCCCGCGCCGACGAAGCGGTCGCTGCCTGGTCCCAGGCCCTGACCTTGATGGAGGGCATGACCTCCGACCGCACCCGCAAGGCCATCACCTCGCTCCGATCCACCCTCTCCATCTACCACCGCCGCAAAGTGCCCGGAGCCGCCGAACTCGCCCGCCGCGCACGCGAAGCACTGGCCTAAGCTGCCCACCAACCGGCCGACGAAGGGACACCAGCCGTGGCTCAGCGGACAACCGACGACCAGCCCAAAGCCCTGCCGCCCGCCCTCGAATCCATGACCTTGCTGGTCGCCGCCGTCATCGTCCACGACCAGGCCACCAACCGGGTTGTGCTCCTCCAGCGGAGCCAGAACGCCAAGTTCGCCCAGGGCATGTGGGACCTCCCCGTCGGCAAGAGCGAACCCGGCGAGCCTGTTACCGAGACCGCGGTACGGGAGCTGTACGAGGAGACCGGCCTGACCGTGAAACCGGAGTCCCTGAAGGTCGCCCACATCATCCACGGCGCCTGGGGCGTCGAGGCCCCCAACGGCTTCCTCACCGTCGTCTTCGCCGCCCACGAGTGGAGCGGCGAAGCAGAGAACCGTGAGCCACGCAAGCACGCCCAGGTCTGCTGGGTTGATGCCGATGCCATCCCCGAGGAGTTCGTGGACACCACTGCGAGCGCGCTCCACCGGTATCTCACCGGTGGGCCTCAGGTGTCGCTGGACGGATGGGCATAGGGACGAGCGTGGCGTCACCATGGCCGGACAGAATGGAATCCGTCCTGCCGGCCGCGGACGGAAAGGTTCACGTGCTCTATGAGTCGTGGGGGTATGAGGACATCGGACAGAGCCAGCCGTCACCAGCCTCGCCGGTCCTCACCGTAATGATTCGCGCCAACCGCTGACTGGCACTTACATGCGACCGATCCTGGTCACAGCGGGAATCCGCTCGAACCGTCAACCTGAACGTCATGAAGGAGTACGGCCCCTACCTGGTGGGCGCCATCCTGTTCGCCCGGATCACCCTGCTCGTCGTGCTGATCACCCAGGCTCCTCAGCCTGTCCGTTGAGTCGGCGAAGGCTGGGCGACGACGCTGAATTGGCTGCTCAGCAGTGCTCCTCTGCGTGAGCGATGCGTGAGCGGACGGAGCCGCACAGGTCATCACGGAGAAGACCGTGCAACGAGCCACATCTGTCCTGACCAGGTGGGTCCGGACACCGAAGCAGCGTCCGGACCCACCCAGCAAGATCACGCCAGGACTTTTAATCCATTGGTTGTGGGTTCGAGTCCCACAGGGTCTACGGGTAAGCCCCAGTTCAGAGTGCGTCTGGACTGGGGCTTCCGTTGTTTTCGGGGGTGAGTGATCGCTGGCTGGCCCGCTGCTCGCCCGGTGCTCGACCGGAATGCTGGCGATCACGGAGCGGACGTGAGGACGGGTAGGTCCGGGTGGGCGGCTTCTCGCACAGCGGCTCGTGCAGGACGACGGTTCCGCCGCCGCCCGATGCCGAGTCTTTCGGGAGCGTCGTGGAGTTGGTCGGGCGAGATACCGGCCAGGCCGGCGACAGCCTCCGCCACGCGGCCGAGCTGCGCGAGCGGGGGCACGCTCTGCCCGGCGCCGGGCAACTCCTCGCAGCCCTGGAGGAACGAGGCGTGCGCCAGTCCGTCGTGACCGGCAACGTACGGCAGGCCGCGGAGACGAAACTCGCCGCGTTCGGGCTGGACGGCTATGTGCGCCTCGATGATGGTGCGTACGCCGAGGACGGCGAGGGTCGGCCTGAGCTGCTGCCTGCTGCTCTCAAGCGGGCCGGAGTGGGTCCGCAGGGTGCGGTGTTCCTCGGAGACACTCCCGCCGACGTCGCCGGAGGGCTGGAGGCCGGTCTCCGGGTGGTGGCGGTTGCCACGGGCCGCACATCTGCGAGCGACCTGCGCGCCGCCGGCGCCCACGCTGTGCTGGACGGGCTGTCGGACACTGACCGGGCGCTCGCCGTGATCGGTGCCTGAACAATTGCGGTCTGGTGGGAACGCGGTCCAGTTCGCGCAGCCGCGCCTGCCCGACCTCGAAGCCCTGAGGATCTGGCCCTCGGGCCTTGCCCGATCTACCCCTCGGTGAAGGCGTCCTCGACCTGAAGCCCGCACGCGGCAGGGCTCCGGCGGCGTCGCACGATCACGAACCGGACATCCTGCGACTACGCCGAAGTCCTGGCACGGGAAGGCTCCGACTGGGGTAACTGGCCCGCCATTGAACTTGTCGACTGGGTGCAGAGGGCCAGGAACTCCGGGGCGCGGGCTCGATACTGCAATCGCCGCGCAAACACGCCGGGTCGTCATTCCGGGCGGTTGCACGGGAGAGTGAACCGGCCCGCAGTAAATAATATTGCGGATGTCGCGGCTCGGACATTCCTCAGCCGGTGCGTCGACTGCGCAGACTTCCTCGCTCCGCCAGGCGCTGGACACCGTGATGTGTCGACCTGGTTGTGCCGAGTGCCCAGCAAGTGACTGCCTACCGCCATGAGGCCTCGCGCATCAGATAAGTGCAGGCCGTGGCCTGATCCTCGGCGAGGATCCCAAGATCGTGAAGTGGCCTCGCCTCGACCGATGCCCATGGTGACTGCCTTCTTCGCGG
The DNA here is from genome assembly GCF_001418565.1 of Streptomyces graminilatus. Classification (GTDB taxonomy): domain Bacteria; phylum Actinomycetota; class Actinomycetes; order Streptomycetales; family Streptomycetaceae; genus Streptomyces; species Streptomyces graminilatus. Next base: position 39,497 of record NZ_LIQQ01000281.1, read on the forward strand.
GGCGTACGTGATCTTCCGGCGGTGATATTCCGTTCCGCCCGCCGGGCCGTGTGATTGCATCGGGCACGAATTATGGTTTTACAACCACCCGGCCCAATAAGTATTTCTACGCATCGCGCGTCACCCTTCGCGGGAATTATCACTCGGCACACTTCTCAGTAATATGCCAGCCCCAGGTACAGGCGATTCTGTGCGACCGGGAACCGCCAAAACCACACGCTCAAAGGAGTTGGCCCCTCGATGACGCTGAATATCCCTGAAGCGCCGCTACGGCGCACCATGTCGGTCTGGTTCGCGGCGCTGACGGCCGTGGTGATCGCCGCCGTCGTGCTCGCGATGACGCCGACACGTGCAAGTGCCATTGCCACACCCGTACCTCTCGGTACGGCGACCAGCTTCGCCGTACTGGCCGGTTCACAAGTCACCAACACCGGGCCCTCATCGATCACCGGTGACCTCGGAGTATCGCCGGGAACGGCCATCACCGGATTCCCGCCCGGCACGGTGATCGGGGCCCAGCACTCCGCGGACGCGGTGGCGCTCCAGGCCAAGAGCGACCTGGTCACGGGGTACAACAACGCCGCCGGTCAGGCGCCGGACGTCACCTACCCCACCGCTCCCGACCCCGTGGAGCTAGGGGGCAGGACGCTGGATCCGGGCGTCTACAAGGCGCCCATCTCCGCGGGTATCACCGGCACGCTCACACTCGACGCACACGGCGACCCCAACGCCGTATGGGTCTTCCAGATCGGTTCGACTCTGACGACGGCATCCGGCAGCAACGTGTCGCTCGTCAACGGCGCCTCGCCGTGCAACGTGTACTGGCAGATCGGCAGTTCGGCCACCCTCGGTACCAACTCCGCGTTCGTGGGCACCATCATGGCCCAGGAGTCGATCACCGTCACGACGGGAACGACCATCGCCGGCCGGGCGCTGGCCCGTACCGGCGCCGTGACGCTGGACAACAACACGATCAACCGCGGTACGTGTGCCGCCGGCGGAACCACCGGTGGCCTGATCACGGGTGGCGTTGTGGCCGGTGCCACGACGGGCGGCGCCACAGCGGGCACGACGGGCAGCACCACGGTCGGCGTCATCGGCGGCGTGCCGACGGGTGGCGGAACCGGCGGCGGTCTTCTGGGCGGTGTCCTGACGTCGGGTGGAACCACCGGCGGCGCGCTTGGTGGTCTCATCGCGGGCGCCACCACAAGCGGAACCACGGGCGGTACGAACGGTGGTGTGACAGGCGGTGGCTCGACCGGTGGAAACGGCTATCCCGATCACGGCCACAAGCCCGGCGGCCACGGTCACGGCGGGAAGCCTGATGAGCACGGTGGTTACGGCGGTAAGGGCGGGCATAAAGGCAAGCCCGACAAGCCCCACAAGCCCGAGGGCTACGACAACGGTCACGAAGGCCATCAAAGGAAAGCTGCCTAGCTCCCCTTGAGCGAGCAGGGCGACGGCGCGCGACGGATCGTGGTCGATTCCGTCGCGCGCCGTTGGCGCAATCTCAGGAGAAACAGTGAGAGAAGCCAGGATGGAAGGCCCGGGTGGGGCCGTCGCGGGCGGCACCGAAACGGCGGACGTCGACGAACCGGACCGGAGGAGCCGGGATCGGGATGGCGACCGGGGCGGGGA
>NZ_LIQQ01000282.1 GCF_001418565.1 Streptomyces graminilatus
GTGGGCGGGTGGGAGACGCCGTTCGGCCCTACTGCGGAGGCAGCTTGCGGAAGTCCCAGGAGATGATCTTCTCCGGGGTCAGGCGGATCCATGCGTGTCTGCCGTCGTGGGGCATCTCGTCCAGGCCGAAGTTCTTGCGGGCGAACAGGGTCTCCGGTACGTCCAGTTCGGCGCGGAGTTCGCCGGTGCGCGGTGACTCGCCGACGAACTCGACGGCGCCGGACAGCTCGACGCCGCGCAGTTCGTCGTACTCCTCGCCCGTGTCGACGACGATCGCCACCCGCGGATCGCGTCGCAGATCGGTCCAGCGCTTGCTGCGGACCACCGAGTACAGCCACATCGAGGTGCCGTCCCAGGCGAACCACAGGGTGCTCACATGCGGTGCGCCCCCGGCCGACACGGTGGCGACCCGGCAGGTGCGCTGGGTCGTCAGGAACTCGTCCAGCTCGGCCGGCGTCATCATGATCTTCCGGCCTCGGCGCTGAGTCACCGTCATGCGATCCCCCTCTTGTTCTGTCACGTCCGAAAAGAATATTGGCTGCCTTCCGTCCGTACGTGACGGACGTTAGTGTCACCCGCCCACCTGTACCGTCCGCGACCAGGGAGCGCCATGCCGTCGTACGAACAGCTCAGCGAACTCCTCGATCCCGCGACCACCGTCCTGCTCACCGTCGAGTGCCAGCAGGGCGTCGTCGGACCGGACAGCGCCCTGCCCGAACTCGCGCGGGAGGCACGGTCGTCGGGGGCGCTCACCCAGGTCGCCAGGCTGGTCGCCGCCGCCCGTGCGAGTGGTGTCCAGGTCATCCACGCGATCGCCGAGCGCCGTCCGGACGGCCGGGGCGCCAACCGCAACGCCCGGCTGTTCCGGGCCGCCGAACGGCTCCCCGTCCAGCAGCTCTCGGGCAGCACGGCGGTGCGAGTCGCGCCGCCGATCGAGGTCGCCGACGAGGACTTCGTCGTACGGCGGCTGCACGGGCTGTCGCCGATCCAGGGCACCGACGTCGACGCCCTGCTGCGCAACCTCGGCTGCCGCACACTGATCGTGACCGGAGTCTCGGCCAACGTCGCGATCCCCAACGCCGTGTTCGACGCCGTGAACCGTGGATACGCCGTGGTCGTACCCAGGGACGCCATCGCGGGCGTGCCCTCCGAGTACACCCCGGCGATGATCCGCAACACCCTCGCACTGGTCGCCACCGTCGCCACCACGGACGAGGTGCTCACCTGTCTCAAACGGCCTCGCCGTCCCGGGCGAGGGTGATGCTCAGGCGAGCGAGATGGAGTCCCCGGACACCTTGATCGACGCGGCGGGCAGCGGCTGGGTCGCCGGGCCCTTCTTCACACTGCCGTCCGCGACCGAGAACTCGCTCTTGTGGCACGGACAGGTGATGACACCGTTGGTGATGCCCGACACCGCACAGCCCGCGTGCGTGCACTTCGACGAGAACGCCTTGAACTCGCCGGCCTTCGGCTGGGTGACCACCACTCCCTCGTCCTTGAAGATCTTGCCGCCGCCCTCCGGGATGTCGGAAGTCTTCGCGAGGGGGATGCCCCCGGCGTCGGCCGGTCCGGGGGCGGCTTTGCCCTGTTCGGGGGCGGTGGGGGAGGACGAGTCGTCCTCCGATCCGCACGCGGTCAGCGAGGCGGCGAGCCCCGCCGCACCGGCTGCCGCGATGACCGTACGTCGAGCCGGTCCCGGTACGGGCTGAAGCGAGGCGCTGCTCATGCTGGCGTTCCTTCCGCTGGCGTTTCCTGATCCGTAGGAAGATACGAACCCGGCGTGCCGGCCGTTCAGGTCGTGCGGGCATCCGGCGTCGGGTGCCCGCCGCGAACGCAGCGGTAATGAGCACGGGTAATCAGCACCTGTAATCCGCACCTGTAATCCGCACAGGTAATCCGCATCAGTGACCTGGGCCGATCCTCGAAGGCACGCTGAGAGACTGCCGTGGGCGGGGCGCACTACCCGGCCCGCCCGTGATCGATCCTGGTCGGCCGCGAGATGCCGAACGGCCTGCGGATGCCGCCTCTCCTGTGCGGACGCTCAGGTGGAGCGGTCCACGCACGACGGGAACGCCCCCACCAGCGCGGTGATCACGACAGATCTTCCGCACCGCTCGGTTCGGTGCCGCCCATGTCGAGTCGGAACGGCGGATAGACGTCGGTCATCAGGCTGACATAGGCGGCGACCCGCAGCACCCACCGGTCGAAGCCGAGGATCAGGTCGAACAGGCTCTTCGGGTACTTCTCGGTGAAGGCCAGGGTCACGGCGGCGATCACCGTCAGGACGGCGACGAGCCCGCCGTCCCACCAGCCGGCGTGCCAGCCGCCGAGGAAGAAGCCGATGACGATGTAGTGCGGGATGGCCAGCAGCCACCACTTCACCAGCACCAGACCGCGGGAGAGACGTTCGGGGTAGGCGATGTCCAGCCGCGCCGGGTAGCCGGGCTCCTCACCCAGGCTGAACGGCGGATACCGGTCGGTGCCCAGGGCGCAGTACGAGTAGTACGCGACCCGCCAACTCCAGCGCAGCACACCCAGGTTGAAGTCGAACAGCGCGCGTGGGTAGCGCTCGGTGAACAGGATGCTGAAGAACGCGATCACGCTCACCACCGTGAAGGCGATCCACAGGAAGAACAGGACCACGTAGTGGGGAATGACCAGGATCCACTTCACCAGCCACAGCCACCGGGACAGAGGCGCATCCAGCACCGCGTTCACGCGGACCGGACGGTCCGGGGTTTCGGCCAGGGTTGTCATGGCGATCAACTCCTTCGGGCCCCGAGCGATAGCTGTTGGTCGGGCTCACTACCAGTGTGGCCGCTGAGAGGGCACCGCGGGGAGGGCCGTCCGGGGCCGTTCGGGGGCCGTCCGTCCCGGTTTTCCCGTTTTGACTTTCCCGTGCTGGCACGCAGCGGATCGGCAACCGCCCAGCGCGGATGCCGGTGCCGGCGTGTCGGCCCTGACAGCGTGGGTGCGCCGGGCCGAGTACCGGAGCGGGCATGTCGGAGGCGTCTGTGGGCGCTGCCGACGCCACGGGGGGATGGTGGGGTAAGGATGTTCGCTTTGTCCTGGCGCCACGCGCATCACACCGGGGCGTCCGCATCTGTGGAAAGGACTCGCACTCATGCGTTACGCAGTTCTCGGCACCGGCGTCGTCGGCCGGACGATCGCCGGCAAACTGACCTCTCTCGGCCATGAGGTCGCCGTCGGCACCCGCGACCCGCAGGCCACCCTCGCCCGTATCGAGCCCGACGGCTACGGCAACCCGCCGTACTCGCAGTGGCAGGCCGAGCATCCGCAGGTCCGGCTGGAGACCTTCGCCGACGCCGCGGCCCACTGCGAGGTGGTGGTCAACACCACCGCCGGTCTCAGGAGCCTGGACGTCCTCCACTCCGCCGGTGCCGCGAACCTGGCCGGGAAATTGGTCATCGACATCGCCAACCCCCTGGACTTCTCCCGGGGCATGCCCCCGTCGCTTGACCCGGTCGACACCGACAGCCTCGGCGAGCGGATTCAGCGTGCCTTCCCCGACGCGAAGGTCGTCAAGACCCTCAACACCATGAACGCCAAGATCATGGTGGACCCGGCACGTGTGCCGGGCGCGCACACCGTGTTCGTCTCCGGTGATGACGCCGGGGCCAAGGAGGCCGTCACCGAACTGCTCGCCTCTTTCGGCTGGCCGACCGGCGACATCATCGATCTGGGTGACATCACCACTGCCCGTGGCGCCGAGATGCTGCTGCCCATCTGGCTGCGCCTGTACGGCGCACTCGGCAACGCGGACTTCAACTTCCACATCCAGGGGGCCCACCACAGCGCCTGATTCCCGGACCGTACGGGCCGCGCACGGGCGGCCCCGCGGTAGTTCGGTCATCGTGCTGATCGGGCACTCAAGGGGACGCCGGAAGGGGAGGGCCGATCGGACCCAGCGGGGGGACGAAGGGGACCTTGCGGGTTCCCTTGTGCCCATGGTGTCTGGAAGCAGGGCGCACATAGGACGTGCACATAGGACGTGCACAGAGGACATGCACGTACGACGTGCACACAGGACGCACGTGGGGCGCGCGGAGGGCCGCGCGACCAAGCGGTTCCGGCGGATGGAATCCGGCCGTCGCGCACGGACCGGGCACCGCGGTCGCAGTGGTGCCCACAGCCGTTCTCCGGGGTACCCGGTGGTTCGGATCCGCGTCGCCAGCGCGACGCGGGAGGAGGATGTCATGGCTTCGCGACCACTCGACGAGAAGACGGTGATCACTCTGGTGGCCGAAGCCACCGCGGCGCCGTCCATGCACAACGCGCAGCCATGGCGCTTCCGCTACCGGACCGACGAGCGTTCCGTGCTGCTGTGCGCCGACCCAGGGCGGGCCATGCCCCGGTCCGATCCCGACAACCGGGCACTTCACATCGGCTGCGGGGCGGCGCTGCTCAACCTGCGCGTCGCCGCGGCGCACGTGGGCCTCGTCCCGGAGACGACTCTGCTGCCCGAGCCCGACGAACCACTGCTGCTTGCCGCCGTTCATCTGGCCGACCCGGTCGGCGGCGTGCGGGACGAGGAGCTGGCGCGGCTGCATCCGGCGATCCGGCAGCGCCACACAAGCCGCCATCCCTTCGCCGGGAAGGACATTCCCGAAGACGTGCGCGCCGCCCTGCGGGACGCCGCAGCACAAGAGGGAGCCGCCCTCGACTTCCCGGGCCCCTGGCACACCGAGACCGTGCTCGACCTGGTCCACGACGCCGAGAGCCGCTACGTCATGGACCCCGGTGCCAACGACGACCTGGTTCGCTGGACCAGGCTCGGACGGGAGGCGGACACCGCCGTCGACGGCGTCCCCGAGTACGCCTTCGGGCCGCGGAAACGCGACGGCAAGGCGCCTGTGCGGGACTTCGCCGGCCGGCGTCCGTCGGCCGACCGTGGCACCACCGCCTTCGAGGACGCCCCGCACCTGGCCCTGCTGAGCACCCGCGGCGACGGCCCCGCCGACTGGCTGCGCGCCGGGCAGGCACTGGAACGCGTCCTGCTGGAGGCCACCCTGGCCGACCTGGCGACCTCCCTGACCTCTCACGCCCTGGAGGAGCCCGGGCTGCGCCTGCTGGCACGCGACCCGGCATCGGGCACCGGGCAGGTGCAGATGGTGCTGCGCCTCGGCTACGGCGTGCGAGGCCCCGCGACGCCTCGCCGCCCCGTACGGGACGTTCTGGAGATCACCTGACCGCGTCACGGCGCGCCCGTACAACCCCTGCGGCCTCCAGTGAGCCGCCGACCGGTGCGCACAGAGGGGTCGAGCGGCTGGCCGGCAGGGACCTTCGGCCCCGTGACCGGGATCCGCCGCCGTTGGAGAGTGGGGAGGGAAGCAGAATTTGTGGGGGACGCACCAGCGACAGCTGGAGGCCAGACCATGAGCGCACAGGGTCCGCCGCACGCATCCGGTCCCCACCGACCGCATCAGGGGCAGCATCCGCCCAAGGGCGCGAGCCCACTGAGGCGTACATCCGATCGGGTCGAGACCTGGTGCGCCCGATTCCTGCTCGCGGTCCTTGTCCTCGGACTGCCCGTGGCTTCGGTGAGCGCGGGACTCGCGGTCCGGGCGTCGACTACGCGCACCGTTCAAGCCCAGTCCGCGGAGCGCTTCCAGGTCACCGCTCGGGTGACCTCGGCCCCGGAAGCGGCACCCGGCAGTGCCGCGGACGGGAAGCAGAAGGTACATCTCAGGTGGATCGGCGTGGACGGTCGGCGGCACACGGGAACCGACACCGTGCCGCTGTACAAGACAGCGGGCTCAACCGTGCGGATCTGGGTGGACCGGGAAGGAACCGTTCAGAGCCCGCCGATGTCCGCGAGAAACGCGAATGCCGGCGGCTGGCTGGTGGGCGGCATGACAGCGATCGGCGTGTACGCCGGTTACGTCGCCGCGCGAAAGGGCGTGCGCCGGGCGCTGGACCGCGGCAGGTACGCGGAGTGGGACGCCGAATGGGGCCGGGTGGAGCCTGTCTGGTCCGCACGGTTCCCAAGGTGACGGGCCCCCGGTCCTGGGCGCCGCCCAGGAGGTGACGCTGATGTCCGAGGCGACCACCACTGACCTGTACGAGGTCACGATGGCGATGTCGTACCTGCGTGAGGGGATGACCCGCCCGGCGACGTGCAGCCTGTGTTCGTCCGCGACAGGGTTTGCCCCGCACTGGCCGTCCGGCCACCCGGATCACAGGGTTCTCATCCCGGGCGGCCCATCCCGTGCGGCGGCACGCCGCGCGTGGGACGTTGGGTTACAGCGACATTCTGAGGAAACGGCGGCGATCATGCGAGCTCAACTCGGCGATCAGCTTGTGGTCGAGAGCCCTGCCACCGGTGCCACCAGGCGCGATGGCGAGATTGTCGGACTCCACCACGAGGATGGAACACCTCCCTACGATGTGCGCTGGTCGGACTCGGATGAGGTGACCCTCGTCTTTCCCGGCCCCGACGCACACATCCGTCATCTCGAGCACGGGCCCGGGAACGCGCGCGAGCCTTCCCGGCCGCGTACGGACCAGGCGGGCGGGCAGAGAAGTGGCGGGTCCCGCGGGACCCCGTCGGGCAGGCCGCCCAATCCCGGGGACATCGGCCGTCGTGTCGCCACCGAGCGCAGACGCCGAGGACTGACCCGGGAGGAGACGGCCCGCCGCGCGGGAATGGCGCCGGCCTATCTGGCGTATGTCGAGGAACGGCCGTCCAGCCCGACCACTGCCAGTCTCATCAACCTGGCCGACGCGCTGGGCACCACTGTCGTGGCTCTGCGCGGCGGCGGCGCCGATGTGCCACCGGGCCAGGGGCAGGCGCTCCTGCACCCTCAGTTGCTGGACCTCGGCCCTGACGACTGCCGTGCCCTGCTGTCCACGCACGGGGTGGGGCGCGTGGCGGTGTCGACGCCGGGCGGGCCGGCGGTGGTTCCGGTGAACTACGAGGTCGTGGACGACGCGATCGCGTTCCGGACCGCGCCGGACTCGGTCCCGGCGGCGGCCGTGGGATCGGAGGTCGCCTTCGAGGTCGACCATGTGGACGAGGCCATGAGCGAGGGCTGGAGCGTGCTCGTCGTCGGACCGGCGCAGGTGGTCACCGAGCCCGACGAGGTGCGGAAGCTGGTCGGTCGTGCCCACACCGAGCCGTGGGCGGGGGGCGGACGCGAGATGTGGGTGTCGATCCGGCCCACGCGCGTCACCGGGCGCCGTATCACTCCGGCCGAGCGGTGAGGGAGGGGCACCGGCACTTCACTGGTCGGTTCCTCGACTTCCGTGTGTGTGCCGGGTTCGGTCCTACCGCTCGTCCCCGGGGCCGGCCGGAGGGGTCGGCTCGCCGGTGAGCCGGGGCTCGACGTCCACGACGCCCTCGATGGCGCGCACGAGGCGCACGGCGACGGAGATCAGCGAGGTGTCGCCGATGTGCCCGCGGAGGGTGACGACGCCTTCGTGGACGTTCACGTGGATGGCGTGGCTGAAGGCGGGGAACAGGTAGGACACCACCGTGCGCCGGACCTCCTCCTCGATGTCCTCGTCGGACCGCAGGAAGACCTTCAGCAGATCGGCGCGGCTGACGATGCCCTGGAGCATGTACAGCTCGTCGACCACGGGCAGTCGCTTGACATGCCGGACAGCCATGATCCTCGCGGCCTGGGCCAGCGTGGCGTCCGCGTGGACCGTGACGGCGGGGGTGCTCATGAGCTCTCCGGCTGTCACGGCCCCGGCCTTGGCGAGGTCGGACAGGCGCGCGTGTTGCTCGAAGAGGCCCGGGTCGCTGTCACGGAACTCCTCCTTGGGCAGCAGATCGGCCTCGGAGACGACGCCGATGACACGCCCTTCTCCCTCCAGCACCGGCACGGCACTGACCTTCCACTGCTCCATGGTCTGCACGATCTCCTTGAAGAGCGCGTTCCGTCCGACGGCCACGACCGTCTGCGTCATCACATCGCTCACGATGTGAGGGGTCTCAGGCACTTCGGGCCTCCTCGTCTCGCCTCGTCAGGGCACCTCTCCCGCGCCGTGGGGCGCGTACAGGTCGAGCAGCCGCACCCGGGCGGACCTGAGCCGGCCCGAGATCACTCCGGAGACATAGGTGCACAGTTCGTGGTGCAGCTCCGGATACTTCCCGCACAGCTCACGGACCGCGACCGCGTCGAACTCGTAGGCGCGCACCGGGCTGCTCGCCCGGGCCCCCAGGTGCCAGTGGTGGGGAGGGACGAACCACGACCAGCCCAGCAGATCCCCCGCCCCGAGGGTTTCCACGACCGCAGCGCGGCGACCGGGCACGTGCACGTCGAGAGCGACGGTGCCCGTGTGGATGATCCAGAAGCGGTCGGCCTTTCCGCCCTCGTTGAAGACGCGCTCGTCGATCTTGAACGACACCTCACGAGCGAGCGACATGAGCTGCTCGCGATGCTCCTTGGTCAGGGCGCCGAAGACGCCGCTCCTCGCAACCACGATGGCCTTCCCTTCTCCATGACCTCGAAGTGGAGGCGGGCCTGAATCCGGTGCGCCCAGTCCTGTGTTCCCTGCCGCATGACTCCACGATCGTCGCAAATCGGCGCGGTGCAACCCGGGCTGCCCTCGCGGCTCGGCCACGCCTCCCCGTGGGAGCGCTACGAGGGAAGAAGGCCGGTGCATCGCCTCATGGCGCCAGCGAGAAGTAGTTCTCCTCCTCCTGCGTGAAGTGCAGGCGCAGGACGCTGTACAGCCCGTACAGACAGGCCCGCAGGTCGTCGAGGTTCTCCGGCCGCAGGCGGCCTTCGGCGTCGGTGAGGGTGAGGTGGGTGGCGACGCGTCCGGCGAGGCGGTCGATCTCGGCGTGGGCCCGGCTCATCGTGGCCGTGGTCTCGGGTCCGCCGAGGGAGTCGGCGAGCGCGGGATAGAGCTGACGCTCCTCGGCGTGCTCGTGGGGCAGCAGCCGGTCGGTCAGCAGACGGTGCACATGCTCGACGGCCTCCCTCGCCTCTTCCTCCGGCGCACCGGAGAGCCGGTCGGCGGCCGTGCGCACCGCCTCCACGACCTCACGGAGGTCGTCGTGCTCGGCGGCGAACCGGTGGACGAGGTCCTCCGCGGTGGGCGTGAGCACCGGCCGGGTGGCGCTGTCGGTGAGCAGGGCGCGCAGGGCGTTGAGGATGACGGCGACATCGATGCCTTCCTGGAGCAGGGCTCCGGCCGCCGGAGGCAGCAGTCCGAACGCCGCCACCACCATCGCGGCCAGGGACATCAGCATGCCGCCCAGCGCGCTCTGGACGGCGATGTGCCGGGACCGTACGGCGATGCCCATCGCGTCGGCCAGGCGGTCCACGCGGTCCGTGGTGAGCACGATGTCGGCGGCCTCCGAGGAGGCGGACGAGCCACGGGCGCCCATGGCGACGCCGATGTCGGCGGCGGCGAGCGCCGGGGCGTCGTTCACGCCGTCGCCGATCATGACGGTGACGGCGTGGGCACGCTCGGCACGCACCGCCGCGACCTTGTCCGCGGGGCTCCGACCGGTTTCCACGGCGTCCAGGCCCAGGACGACGGCGACCTCGCGAGCGGGTTCGGCGCGGTCCCCGGTGACCATCAGGAGCTTCTGGATGCCGGCCGAGCGGAGGCGCCGCAGTGTCCTGGGGGCGTCGGGGCGCAGCGGGTCGCGCAGCAGGACGGCGCCGGTGACCGTGCCGTCGGCGGTCACCCAGACGACGGACGCGCCGTCCAGGACCGCCCGGTTGTCGACCGCCCGGACCCACGCGGGACTGTCCGGGCCGACGCGCACACGGCCGACGGAGAGCCGGTGGCCCTCCACGGTTCCTGTGACGCCGTGTCCGGGCTCCTCGCGCACGTACGCCGGCAGGGACAGCTCCAGACCGCGCCGGTGGGCCTCGTCGACGAGTGCCTGGGCCAGCACGTGCGGGGAGAGCTGGTCGAGGGAGGCGGCCTGCCGCAGCACCTCCGCCGTCCCGAGGCCCGGCGCGGCGGTCACGTCGACGACACGCGGGCGGCCCGTCGTGAGCGTGCCCGTCTTGTCCAGCACGAGGGTGCGCGCCCGGCCCAGTGTCTCCAGGGCGCCGCCGTCGCTGATCACCACGCCCCGGCGGGCTGCCCGCGAGAGCCCGGAGACGATCGCCACCGGAGCGGCGAGCAGCAGTGGGCAGGGCGTGGCGACGACCAGGACCGCGACGGCCGACGTGGCCGACCCGCCGACCAGCCAGGCGAGACCCGCGACCACCAGGGACAGGGGCACGAACCAGGCCGCGTACCGGTCGGCGAGGCGCACCACGGGGGCGGTCTCGGCGCCGGCCTGCCGGGCGAGCCGGACGATCTCCGCGTACGCGCTGTCCTCCTCGGTGGCGGTGGTGCGGGCATCGCCGGGCTCGGGGGCCGGGACAGCCGTGGCCGTCCCGGCGGTACGCCGCCGAGCGAAGTCGGGATCACCGCTCCGGGAGCCAGTAATGGGCGATCCGGCGCGAGGGGTGTGTCTGGGGCGGGCTGGTGTCGTCGACGCGGAAGGTGAGGCTGTTCATCACGCCCACGACGCCGTCCACCTTCCAGACGAGCTGGACCACCTGCGGGATGTCGCCGCGGTGCTCCAGGCGGCCTTCCAGCGTGGCCAGGCCTTCGTGGACGGACACGATCACGGTGTGCGGCGGCAGGCTCATGGCGCGGGTCAGGACCTCGTCGATGATCTCCTGACGGATTTCGTCGTCGGTCCGCAGGAAGACCCGCAACAGGTCGCGGCGGGTGGCGATTCCGATGAGACGGTCCTCCTCGTCGACCACGGGCAGCCGTTCGATGTGGTGACGCTCCATCACCCGGGCCGCGTCCGCGACGCGTTGCTCCGGGTGCACCGTGATCGCGGGTGTCGACATCAGCTGCCCCGCGGTCGTGGCGCGGGCTTCGGCGGCCCTGCGCCGCACCTTCCGGCGGAGGGCGGAGAGCGGGAAGCGGCGTCCCCGGTCCCGTTCGGCCTGCGCCGCCTGCCGGCGTACCAGGTCGGTCTCGGAGATCACGCCTACGACCTTGTCGTCGGCGTCCACCACCGGCAGCCCGCTGATCCGATGCCGGTCCAGCAGCCGTGCCACATCCTTGAACGGTGTCTCCCGGCGGGCGTCGATGACCTCGCTCGTCATCACCTCGCCGACCTTGCGGGTCTTCATGGCTGTCTCCTCCTCGACCGCGTCAGGCGGAGCGCGACCGGTTGTGGTGCGTACGGCGTCCGCGGGCCTGCCCGGACCGCCGGGGGTCCCCGGCGGTCCGCGTCGGCGGGCCGGAACTCACGGGTTCGAGCGGCCGGTGCGGCCGTTGCCGTCTCTTCGGACCGGCCCGGGTGGCCGGCCCTCCGATGCCACTTCAGCCTCGCTTGCCACGGTGCGCGGGGGGAGGGGCCGACCGGCCTTGGTTCCCGGGCCGAACCGACCGCTCACCGGCCGGTCCGGGTCGGACCGGTGGGACCGGTGGGACCGGTGGGACCGGTGGGCCGAGAACGCCGAAGATCCGAAGGGCGGGCGGCCCGGCTCGCCCTGGCCCGGGGCGGCGGTGAGGATGCGATCACAGGCATGCGCAGGCATGCGCAGGCCTACGCAGGCCTACGCAGGCCTGCGTAGGACGAAAGGCCGTTGCCTACCACGCTCATGACGGAGGCAACCGCAGCCGCGCGGCACCCGCAGCCGCGCGGCACCCGCAGCCGTGCGAAGGCCGTGCCGAGGCCCGCGACTTGCCCGATTGGGCCAGGGAGCCCAAGGGCAGGGCCCGTCCGGCCCCTGCCCACAGCCCGGTGTTCGTCACAGGCTTGATGGCGGACACAGGGACACGAGGAGGCACAGGTCATGGATCGATACGTGGTCGCGGGCATCGACGCTTCTCCCGAGAGCCGCGCAGCCGCTCACTGGGCGGCCCGGGAAGCCCTGCGCCGAGGCGTGAGTCTGCGGCTCCTGCACGCATGGCGACTGCACCCGCGTCCCGCCGCCAACGTGCCCATGGACATGACCGAGCGAAGCTGGGCACGGCAGATCCTCAAGGAGGCGGCGGACAGCGTGCGCGCCGCGCACCCCGGGCTCGAAGTCGTCGAGCGGCAGGTGCAGGCCGCACCGGCCGCTGCCCTGCTGGAGGCGGGGGAGCGGGCCGAGCTGCTGGTGCTCGGGTCGCGCGGGCTCAGCGGTGTCGCGGGCTTCCTGCTCGGCTCGGTGTCCGTGCGGGTGGTCGCCGGGTCGCCGCGCCCCGTGGTGCTGGTCCGCGCGGGTGAGAGCGTCGCCGACGAACACTTCCTGGTCCCCGGCGGTGTCTCTCCGGACGAGATCCCCGAGATTCCGTACCGCGATGTCGTCCTCGGGCTCGACACCGGCCGACCCTGTGACGATCTCATCGAGTTCGCCTTCGAGACCGCACGGCGCTGCGGCGCCGCGCTGCGCGTGATCCACACCTTCACCGTCCCGCCGGGACACGCCACCGCCGACCGGGTCGCCCCGCCGCCCGGCCCGGAGCTCCTCGCGGAGCGCGAACACGCCGTGGTCGCGACGCTGCGTCCGTGGTGTGAGAAGTTCCCCGAGGTCGCCGTCACCACGACGGTCGTCGAAGGCCGGGCGGCCTCCGAACTGACGCGCGCCGCTTCCGGATCGGCCCTCGTCGTCGTGGGACGCCGGATCCGGGACAGCCGCCTCGGCCCCCACACCGGCCCGGTCACCCACGCGGTGCTGCACCATGCCGGCTGCCCGGTCGCTGTCGTCCCGCACGTCTGAGCCAGTGCCCGCAACCGGAAATTCGCCCCGCGACCAGGGGCAGTGCCGTCTCCCTCACCACCTTTCGCCGGTCTGCTGAGCTCAGGCAGCAGGGCGTTCCCCCCCATCACCGTCGCACCCCCGGGCCGGGCGGCAGCAGGGGCGTCGGGGGCCCTCGCGCGGGATGTTCGGCCCATGCCGCCGTACTCAGGCGACCCGGCGCCGAACCCGCTGAGCGCGATTCCGCTGCAACGCGGCCGCTCCGCCGCCCGACGCGCCGAACGTCGTCGGGCGAGTCTGCCGTGACCTCGGCGCGGTGGCTCGGGCGCTCCTCGTCCGCGATCACCCTTGGTTACTATGCTCACTTCATGCCGGAGGCCGGAAGCAATCGGCGAACCGCCGTCGACGGACTGCTCGGGAGGCGGGGAGAGCTGCCTGCCGGCCGCGGCTCCCCGGATTCTCCCCAGGGCTGTCGAGAGGTGGTTCCTGTTGTGCCGTCTCCCTGGCAGTGTTCGTGGATTTCAAGGTTGAATAGACAGGTGGCCTGGGAAAATGCTGAGAGAGGTCACTGTGACTCGCTACATCACGCCCCTGCGTGAGGGTGGTTCGCTGCCGGGGCTCATCGAGGCCGACGATCTCGGTACCTATGTCCTGAAGTTCAGCGGAGCCGGACAGGGGCGTAAGACGCTCGTCGCCGAGGTTGTCTGCGGAGGGCTCGCCCGGCGGCTGGGGCTGCGGGTGCCGGGGCTGGTGACGGTCGACCTCGACCCGGTACTGGGCCTCGGCGAGCCCGACCAGGAGGTGCAGGGACTGCTCAGGTCCAGCGGCGGCAGCAACCTGGGCATGGACTTCCTTTCGGGAGCGATCGGCTTCGACCCCCTGGCCTTCGTGGTGGGCGCCGAGGAGGCGGGGAGGGTGGTGTGGTTCGACGCGCTCGTCAACAACGTCGACCGCTCGTGGCGCAACCCCAATCTGCTGATGTGGCACGGTGAGTTGTGGCTCATCGATCACGGCGCCACGATGATCTGGCACCACAACTGGCCCGGCGCCCAGGCCTCCGCCGCCAAGCCGTACGACGTCTCCGAGCACGCGCTCGCGCCGTTCGGCCCGGACATCGCCTCGGCCGCCGCCGAACTCGCGCCGCTGGTCACCGAGGACCTGCTCGCCGAGGTGACCGCCGAGATCCCCGAGGCGTGGCTCGTGGACGAACCCGGCTTCGACTCCCCGGACGCCCTCCGGCGGGCCTACGCGGAGCCGCTCCTCGCGCGCGCCGCCGTCATCCACGAGCGCGTCAAGGGCATCGAGGGGGAGAAGTGAGCGAGCGGGTCGTCTTCGAGTACGCGCTGCTGCGGGTCGTACCGCGGATCGAGCGCGGCGAGTGCTTCAACGCCGGTGTCCTGGTGTACTGCCGTGCCAAGTCCTTCGTCGCGGCGCGTACGCATCTGGACGAGGACAAGCTGCGGGCGCTGGACCCCGAGGCCGACGCGGCCGGTGTGCGGGCCGCGCTGCGTGCCGTCGAAGGGGTCTGCGCGGGTGGGAAAGCCGCAGGCCAGGCCGGGCTGGACGATGCCGGGCGGCGCTTTCGCTGGCTGATCGCGCCGCGCTCGACCGTCGTTCAGCCGGGGCCCGTGCACACAGGGCTCACCGTCGATCCGGAAGCCGAGGCGGAGCGGCTGCTCGCCCTGCTGGTCAGGTAATGGCTCACAACGGCGCCGCGTGCCGTTGACACCGAGTGCCAGGACTTCTAGCGTCACGTGTACCGAAGGTACTAAGCGGTCGCTCACTGAGGGCGTACCGTGGACCGCAAGGCTTTTCAAGGGCGAGGAGAACCAGCAATGTCCACCACTGAGCAGCGGGTCGCCGTGGTCACCGGCGGGGCGCGGGGCATCGGCGCCGCGACCGCCGTACGACTGGCGGCCGAGGGTCGCGCCGTCGCGGTGATCGACCTCGACGAGGCCGCCTGCAAGGACACCGTCGAGAAGATCACCGCCGCCGGCGGCAAGGCCATCGCGGTGGGCTGCGACGTCTCCGACGAGGCCCAGGTCGAGGCGGCGGTCACGCGTATCGCCGAGGAACTGGGCGGACCCACGATCCTCGTCAACAACGCGGGCGTCCTGCGCGACAACCTGCTCTTCAAGATGAGCGTGTCCGACTGGGACACCGTCATGAACGTGCACCTGCGCGGCGCCTTCCTGATGTCGAGGGCCTGTCAGAAGTACATGGTGGACGCCAAGTTCGGCCGGATCGTCAACCTGTCCTCGTCCTCCGCCCAGGGCAACCGGGGCCAGGTCAACTACTCCTCCGCCAAGGCCGGTCTCCAGGGCTTCACCAAGACCCTCGCCCTCGAACTCGGCAAGTTCGGCGTCACCGCGAACGCCGTCGCCCCCGGCTTCATCGCCACCGACATGACCGCCGCCACCGCCGAGCGCATCGGCATGGGCTTCGAGGACTTCAAGGCCGCCGCCGCGACCCAGATCCCCGTGCAGCGCGTCGGCAACCCGGACGACATCTCCAACGCGATCGCCTTCTTCACGGGCGAGGCCGCCGGATTCGTCTCCGGACAGGTGCTGTACGTCGCCGGCGGACCGCTCGACTAGGGCTGGGGAACAGGGAACAGGGAACATGACGACCGTGGAACTCTCGGGCAAGGTCGCCCTCATCACCGGCGCCAGCCGGGGCATCGGCTACGGCATCGCCGAGGCGCTGCTCGCGCGCGGTGACCGGGTGTGCATCACCGGACGCAACGAGGACGCCCTCAAGGAGGCCGTCGAGACACTCGGTGCCGACCGGGTCATCGGCGTGGCGGGCAAGGCCCACGACGAGGACCACCAGGCCGTCGCCGTCGAACGCACCCTGGAGGCGTTCGGGCGCGTCGACTTCCTCGTCAACAACGCCGGTACGAACCCGGTGTTCGGGCCGATCGCCGACCTCGACCTCAATGTGGCGCGCAAGGTCTTCGAGACCAATGTGGTCTCGGCGCTGGGCTTCGCCCAGAAGACCTGGCACGCCTGGCAGAAGGAGAACGGCGGCGCGATCGTGAACATCACGTCCGTCGCCGGCCTCTCGGCCTCGCCGTTCATCGGCGCGTACGGCGTCAGCAAGGCCGCGATGGACAACCTGACGCTGCAACTGGCGCACGAGTACGCGCCCCGGGTGCGGGTCAACTCGATCGCGCCGGCCGTCGTGAAGACGAAGTTCGCGCAGGCGCTGTACGAGGGCCGGGAGGAGGAGGCCGCTGCCGCCTACCCGCTCGGCAGGCTCGGCATGCCCTCCGACATCGGGGGCGCCGCCGCGTTCCTGACCTCGGCCCAGGCCGACTGGATCACCGGCCAGACGCTCGTGGTCGACGGGGGCATCTTCCTGAAGGCCGGCAACAGCTGACGTAACCCTTCCCGCGCACGAGGCGGGGTGGACGCCACCCGATGAGGGAGCGTCCGCCCCGCCTCGCTGTTTTGCGCGCACCCCGTCCGGAGTACCTGCCTGTCGTCGAACCGGGCGTCCGCTCCGATGTCTGCTCCGACGCCCGCTCCGACGTCCGCTCCGACGTCCGCTTCGATGTCCAATTCGATATCCATCCGATACCCGCTCCGATGCCCACCGGTGTCCGCCGGAAGATGAGCGGCGGAAGATCCCCATGCCGACCGGTACGAACCCATGCGCCCCGGTCGGCGGGAAAAGCTCCTGTGGAGACGTCCGTGTTCGCGCTGTTCGATGGCTGTGAGGTCCGGTATGGGCTGATCAAGATCCTTAAGGGTGCTGGACTGCCCTGTGGGGCACTGCGGTATGGTCTGCCAACCGTTGGCTTGATATGGCAGATCGAGGTGCGTGCACGTGTTCAACCGGAACCGGGGCCTGCGGCAGTTGGCTACCGCCGCGTCCATATCCATGGTCGCCGGATGCGGGGTCTTCTCCTCGGACTCCTCCAACGAGGGCCGGGCGATCGTGGTCGGGACGACCAGTGAACCCAGCACACTGGATCCGGCGGCCTCCTGGGACAGCTCATGGGAGCTCTTCCGCAACGTCCACCAGACCCTGCTCAACTTCGACACCGGCGGGACCGAGCCCAAGCCCGACGCCGCCGAGAGCTGCGAATTCACCGACAATTCGAGCACTGTCTACAGGTGCGAGCTGCGTGACGGCTTGGAGTTCTCGGACGGACACAAACTGGACGCGCAGGCCGTCAAGTACTCGATCGACCGGATCAGGAAGATCAACGTCAACGGTGGCCCCGCCGGTCTGCTGACCAGCCTCGACCGGATCGAGGTGAAGGGCGACCGCGAGATCATCTTCCACCTGAAGCAGGCCGACGCGACCTTCCCCTTCGTGCTCTCCACCCCCGCCATGTCGATCGTGGACCCCGAGGAGTACCCCGCCAGGTCCCTCCGCAAGGACGACAAGGTGAACGGCTCAGGGCCGTACGTCCTGCAGTCCTACAAGGAGGGCGACAAGGCCGTACTCGTCAGGAACGAGCACTACAAGGGCATCGCGGACCTCAAGAACGACGCCGTCACCATCCGCTACTTCAAGAAGTCGTCCGCGCTGGCCGACGCCCTCCGGAAGAAGGCGATCGACGTCGTCTACCGCGGCCTCAGCGCCGCCGATGTCGTCGACATCGAGGACAACGAGAAGAAGGAGGGCCTCCAGCTCGTCGAGAACGCCACCACCGAGATCAGTTACCTGGTGTTCAACCCCAAGGACAAGTGGTCCGACAGGCTCTCGGTCCGCCGGGCGATCGCCCAGATCGTCGACCGTCCGGCGCTCGCCCACAACGTCTACCGGGACACCGTGGAGCCGCTGTACTCGATGATCCCCAAGGGTCTGGTCGGCCACACCACGGGCTTCTTCGACGACTTCGGCAACCCCAGTGTCGCCAAGGCCAGGAAGATCCTCGTCGCGGACGGCATCACCCAGCGCGTCCCGCTCACCCTCTGGTACACGAGCGACCGCTACGGCTCCCAGACCAAGCCCGCCTTCGAGGAACTGAAGCGGCAACTGGAGGCCTCGGGCCTGTTCACCGTCACGCTCCACAGCCGTCCCTGGAAGACCTACGTGGACGGCTACCGCAAGGGCGAGTACCCGGTGTTCGGGCGCGGCTGGTTCCCCGACTTCCCCGACGCCGACAACTTCATCGCCCCCTTCGTGGGTGAGCAGAACGCGCTCGGTACGCCGTACAAGTCGCCCGTGATCACCGGCCAGCTGCTGCCCGAGTCCCGCCGGGAGAGCGACCGGGGCGCCGTCGGCGAGGAGTTCGAGCAGGCCCAGAAGATCCTCCTGGACGACGCCCGCCTGCTGCCGCTGTGGCAGGGCAAGCAGCATGTGGCGGCGAGCCAGGACATCGGCGGCGCCGAGGTGTCCATCGACCCGGCGACCATGATGGTGATGTGGGAGCTGTACTGGAAGACGAGCTGGTAGCGGAGCCCCTGGCGCCCTTGGCAACCAAGGTCGGTGACCCGTTGTCAGTGGGCGCCGGTAGGTTCTTCGGTGAGTGGAACACACCGCACATCGGAGGAAGTTCACGTGACCGACATCGCCATGCTGCCCGAGTCCTGGCGCGGCGTCCTGGGTGACGAGCTGCAGCAGCCCTACTTCAAGGAGCTGACCGAGTTCGTCGAGGAGGAACGGGCGAAGGGTCCGGTCTTCCCTCCGCGCGACGAGGTGTTCGCCGCACTCGAAGCGACGCCCTACGACCGGGTGAAGGTCCTGATCCTCGGCCAGGACCCGTACCACGGCGAGGGGCAGGGCCACGGCCTGTGCTTCTCCGTCCGGCCCGGGGTGCGGACCCCGCCCTCGCTCCGCAACATCTACAAGGAGATGCAGGCGGAGCTGGACACGCCCGTGCCCGACAACGGCTATCTGATGCCGTGGGCCGAGCAGGGCGTGCTGCTGCTCAACGCGGTGCTCACGGTCCGCTCCGGCGAGGCCAACTCGCACAAGGGGAAGGGCTGGGAGAAGTTCACGGACGCGGTGATCCGAGCCGTGGCCGACCGTCCCGACCCGGCGGTCTTCGTCCTGTGGGGCAACTACGCGCAGAAGAAGCTCCCACTGATCGACGAGGAGCGGCACGTCGTGGTGAAGGGAGCGCACCCCTCGCCACTGTCGGCGAAGAAGTTCTTCGGCTCACGCCCGTTCACCCAGATCAACGAAGCGGTGGCCGGCCAGGGGCACGCGCCGATCGACTGGACGATTCCCGACCTGGGCTGAACCGGGCGGTAAGCCGGTCCGGTCCCCGTCTGTCACAGGGCCGCCGTCTGTCACAGGGCCGGTCCCCGTCCGTCACGGGGCCGGTCCGGTGCGCTACCGGCCCGCCTGACCTGGATTGTCAGTGCCTGCGGCTAGCGTCGGGGGACAGCGGCAGGCTCAGCGGACACAGCGGGCCAGAGCGGAGGGCGCGGTGACGGAGCGGCAGGAACAGGTGGCACCGGATGCCATGATGACCCGGATCGGACAGGCGGTCATGCTGCATCACGGCGGTGACCGCGAGGAGGCCAGGGGGCGCTTCCTGGGGCTGTGGGCGGAGATCGGCGCTGCCGGTGACCCGTTGCACCGCTGCACCCTGGCCCACTACATGGCCGACACACAGGACGACCCCTCGGACGAACTGGCGTGGGATCTAAGGGCGTTGTCGGCGGCACAGGAGCTGTCGGACGAGCGGGTCGCGGAGGCCTTCCAGCACGAGGGTGCCCTCGCGGTGCGCGCCCTGTACCCGTCACTGCACCTGAACCTGGCCGCCGACTACGTCAAGCTGGACCGTCCGGACGCCGCCCGCACCCACCTCCGCGAAGCCCGTGGCGCCGCCGACGCCCTCGGCGACGACAGTTACGGCGACGGGGTGAGAGCGGCCATCGGGCGACTGGAGCTGCGGCTGGGGGAGGGGGACTCCTCCGGGGAAC
>NZ_LIQQ01000283.1 GCF_001418565.1 Streptomyces graminilatus
CGGACGGAAACCACTCCAGGAGCAGGAGTGCGCCGGCTCGACGTTACGGGCTACCGGGCCGGGCCACGCTTCAGCTGGAGCGGGTGCCGACCACGAAGCGCTGGAACAAGGCGGCGAAGAACTCCTCAAGCCCCGGCCGGGCGCGGTCCCGGTCCCGGCCCCGGTCGAGGAGTTCATAGGCACCGAAGCGGAACACCTTCCGCGGCATTCGAGAAGAGCAGCGCCGAACTCACCACACCTCTACGAGTGCCGAGTTGAGGAGTCGTTGCCAACGGGATCTGCCAGACCCGTCCGGCCGGGCGCAACGACGAGCTCAACTCCGTGCGCCTTCACGCTGACAGGAAGGCCCGCCGCCCGCCGAGCCCGGCGGTACGTCAATGCCCACCCCATGTCGCGGCGGACTTCCCCGTCCGAATCGAGCTCCGAACGCCACCACAGCCAGTCGAACATCAACTCGCGGCCATCGGCGCCAGGGGCTGCGAACGCGAACGTCGGGGCGCCCGCCTCCGCCAATAGCCCGGCCACCTTCTGAGCTGGGGCGAGCGCGATCAGATCGCGGCGGATGTCCTGCCGGGCGAGCTGGCGGATAGTGCGGACGGCTATCCGGAGGAAGGCTGCGACGCTTAAGGCGGCGACGCCGCCGACCAGAGTCCAGGTTGTGCTCACTACGCCCTCTCTCCTTATGGATTCATGCGTGGATCGCGCGCCTGTCTACTGGACCACCGTTCGCGGTCACAACACTAATCAGTGACTGTGCGAACTATGCCCGCGAGCCGGGCGACGCAGGCGTACAGGACGTTGTCCATCTCCACCGTCTCGGCGCCGTGTTCGGCCAGGACCGCCCCGGCCCGCTCGAACAGGTCGGCGCGGGCAGACTCGTCGAGGACAGCGGCGTTGGCGTACGACAGCAGCAGCTTGTAGTAGGCGTCCGGGACCAGGCGGAGGCTGTCGTGGCTGACTTGCCACGAGATCGCTTCGAAGTGGCCGGAGGCGGCGAGTTCGGCGCGGCCCTCGGCGGCACGGACCTCGATGCCGCTGAGGTGGGTCGCGGGGTCTCGGACGGCGTCCGGGTAATCCAGCGCGAGTACCTCGTTCAGCCCCTGCTGCAGGGTGGGGTCGGCGACGATCGGGAAGTTCCAGATCAGCGCCAAGTGCCCGCCCCCGATGAGCAGGTCGGCGGCCTTGCCGTAGGAGACGGCCGGGTCGATCCACTGCCAGGCGTTGGCGGAGACGACAGCGGCGAACGATCCCCCGGGGGCGGTGTAGTCCTCGAAGAAGCCGCCGGTCACGGTGATGCCGGGATCGTCCGCCGTGTGCTTGGCGAGCAGACAGCGCAGTCGGCCCCCGGGTTCCAGGGCGGTGACCTCGACGCGGGCGGCGCGCAGCGGCAGGGTGAGCTGTCCGGATCCGGCGCCTACTTCGAGTACTTGGTCGCCGGGGGCGAGCCCGGTCTCCCGGACGATGGAGGTGACCAGGTCGTGGGGGATGCCGGGGCGGGCCGTGTCGTAGACGTCGGCGACCTCGTCGAACGCGCTTCTGTTGGCCCGCCGGGTGTTGGCCTTCACTGCGTGTCCTCCGTGTCCCTCGGCATGCCGATGTTCGTCATGTAAGAGGCCTCCTGCCGTCAGGGTGGTCCTGGCAGCCGCGGGGGTGGGGCTGAGTGGCCGGCTACAGGTCCGGCAGCGGTGCGCGCCCCGCGCCTGGCTGCCGTTCCTCGCCCTGCGGGGGCCCGACATCATGCCGACGTCTCCTCAGGCTGATGAGGAGCCTGAGCCTTCCGCGTAGGGCACGAGGAGGCACCGATCGAGAAGGGGCACCTTTGTCTATGCAGGGCTGCTTGGGGAGCGCTCCTCAAGCGGCTCGAAGCCCTCGGGCACCGTGATGCCGAACCGCTGGCACAGCAGGGGCACGTCGTGGCGATCGACATCACGAGCCGGGTAGCCGGTATGCCAGCGCACCGCCCACTCGGCCGATTCGCACCGCACTGCAGTGCCGGCAATCGAACCGCGTCCGGCGAGCGCTTCAGCGGGAAAGGGACCGCCCTCCACGACGGATCCGTAGTGCAGTGATCCGTCCGCGAGCGGCTCGTAGAGGTGCAAGTCGACCCGGCGCCGAATTCCGTCGTGCAGGACGAAGTTCCACGGCCTGTCGCCGGGCCACGGGAAGA
Organism: Streptomyces graminilatus; assembly: GCF_001418565.1. GTDB lineage: Bacteria > Actinomycetota > Actinomycetes > Streptomycetales > Streptomycetaceae > Streptomyces > Streptomyces graminilatus. The sequence continues at coordinate 2,168 of NZ_LIQQ01000283.1, forward strand.
CCCGGTCGACACTCAGCTCCGCGAACGCGCGGAACAGCCGCTCAAGGTGGGCGGCCGGCGCCCATACGTCAAGGTCGGAATGTTCTCGCGTCTGCTCCCCGAGCAGCGCATCCACGCCCCACCCGCCCCCGATACACGCATCTACGCCGTGGGCGTCGAGCCGTTCCACGAGCGCGACTACGTCCTTGGCTGACATCGAATATTGGCTCACCGCATCAAGGTAGAGGCCATCCCGCCCCGACATCTGGCGATCACTACGGCTTCACCGGACCGGCTCCCGGGAAGACGCTGTCCACCTAACCGCCTGCACCCGGTGCGCCGCCGGCGCGCTACCGTTACGGCGGCAGGAACTGCTGCCACCGTCCGCATCGAGTGGCCCGGACCCACGGATGCGATCCGGCGGGAAGAGGCGAACGCCACGTCAGCCGCACGACTTCACCCTGCGTCTGTCGGCGCGCCGGTCCGGGCAGTCGCGCCGCAGGACGGACGTCATCATGTCCACGGAACGCCAGACCGTACAGCTGCGCCGCCGGTACACCGGTGAGGGGCGCCAGGCCGCACTCGCCTTCTACCGCCGGCACGGCATGCACTTCGGGCTCGTCCCGGACACCCACGACCCGCAGCAGCAGATCTTCGAGGCTGCCGTGCTGCACACCCTGGCCCGGCCCCACCCCGCCCTCGGCCCGCTGCCCACGTCGGACGGCACGCCCTTCGGCTTGGCGGCCGCGTCCCCGGGGGTGGAAAGCCTCGTGCTGTGGCCGCACCCGGACCACCTCACCGCCTTCCTGCTTCATCTGCTGCCCACCCGGGCCGACGATGGCATCGCGGGACTTCCCGCACTGCGTGCGGTCACCGGCCCCTATCAGGACCTGGTCGTCCGCCTGGTGGGCCGGGCCGCGCGCATCACCGTCCGGGCCACCGGAGCCGACGTCGAGCGGGCCCGCGCTGCGGCCCAGGCGGCTGGCCGTGAATCGCTGTGGGACCAGGCGGCGCCGGCCGCCGGGGAGCGGAACGCCTGGAGCACCCTCGTGGGCGCCTTTGCACCGGGCGAGGCCCGGCTGTGGAGCCGGGCCCTGCGCCGCCCCGGTCTCACGGACCCTCAGACGTCTGCGGAATGGGCCCGCAGGGCACCGCGTGCCGGTGAACTTGAGGGCCCCAAGCCCGCCCAGTTGTTGCCCCGGCCGGTCGGACCTCTGGTTGGCACGATCCGCGGCACCGTGGCGGTCACCCCTGCCGGAGGCTTCGGCGCTGCCGGCTGCACCACCGTCGCCCTCCACCTCGCGGCCGCCCTCGCCCGGGGCGGCACCCGGGTCATCGTCCTGGCGGACGGGAACTCCCCGGCGTCCCCGCTCGCCCGGCCGGACCGGCGCTCCGGTGACGCATCGTGGAGCGACCTCGTACCGGGACTTCCCGCCCTGCGCGGCGCGGTCCTGCCAGAGGACCGCGAGGAGGCCCTCGCGCTCGTCGGCCGGGCCCGAGCGCAGGCCGACGTGGTCATCGTCGATACCGGCAACGGCTCTCACCCTCACCTGTACCTGGCGCAGGAGACCGACCTGGTCGTGGCGGTTACGCGCTACCAACAGCGGCACTGGATTGCGGACATCGAGATCATCGACCGTCGGCCTGAGCACGTACAGATGTGGGCCTGGCTCGACCAGCAGTACCTCCAGCGACGGCCCGTCCGTGAACGGAGCGAAGAGCAGCTGCTGCTGACGTTCCTCGACGTCGTCTTTGCCGACTGGGTTGCCCAGAAGAGCTGGGCGGAGGCCGACGTCTTCGCCTACTGGGAGCCCGACTGGGTCGTCGTGGACGAACTGCTGGAACTGGATGCCCGTGACATCGAGGACCTGCCCGCGGAGAACGAGGAGCCCGACCTCGACCGCTGGCGGGCCGACTTCCTCGCCGCGGTCGACACCGAGGGGACACGGCGCTACCCGCGGCTGTGGCCCCAGATTGCGGCCACGTGGCCCGAGCACAGTCGGCGCCGCAACCGGGCCGGTCTGCGAGCGACGCAACTTGAGCCTGACGAATTCCGTGCGCTGCTCCAGGAGGTGCTGGCCATGGTCGAGTCGGAGGCGATCGCACGGTGGGGCAGCGATCTGTGGCAGGCCCACCACCACCAGTGGGTGATCCGGTCCGCCTCCGACGAACCCCCTGTCGATCCCTACGCGGACCTGATCGAACGCGTCGCCATCCCGCAGCCCAGCACCGACATCGCCGACCGCCTCCTTCAGTCCGTGCATGACCTGCCCACCACACGCCTGCTGATCACGGTCAATCGTGTACGCGGAGACATCGACCCTCAGCTGTTGGCCGACGTCGACAGCATCCTGCGCGACCGCGGCGCCCGCGGAATCACCTCCGTCCCCACCGTGCCCGAACTCGGCGAGCTGCAGCGCCAGACCGCAGGACTGGCCGTCGCCGACGGAGCCCAGGCTGCCGCGGGCGCGCGCCTGGCCGTTGCCGTCACCGACCTCCTGGCTGCCGTCGGCCGCCGCTGATCGCCCGGGCTTGACGAGCGACACCCGTGGATGCGGTCTGACCGCGTCCGCGGGGCAGCCACTGCCAGCGGGCCCGGTTCTTCTCTCAGGGTTTGAGCTGGTCCGTGGTAGACCGCATCGTGGCGCACGCTTTGAACAACACGGCCCATACGGCATCAACCATCACGGCCGAACGGGCCGACTGGGCGTGAACAAACTCCGGAACGGCCTGAGGGACAAGCATCCACACCTGCATGAACATCTGGGCGAGAGGGATGCCCTCCGCGAATCGCGCGTTGGACGCCTTGGCTTCCGCTCTGGAGACCGGGGAACCGACTTCCTCTCCCAGCCCTGTACGCGCTTCCACAAAGCCCGGTGACTCGGCGCCGTCACCCACGAGCAGATCAAGCCGGGGCACGCGCTTCTCATCACGAGCGGCTTCAGGGCACTCGCGCGCCAGAAGCCGAGCGAACGCGAAGGCCAAGTGGATGTTCGACAGCCCCCGATGCTGCTCGTCCAGTTCCTGCAGCTCTGGCGTTTTCAGCACGCTCCTGAGCGCAGCCGCATCCTGTGCGTCGTAGGCACTGAGAAGTTGCTCCACAACTGCGGCCATCGCTGCCTGAGTTGGAATGGGCAGGGTCATGACCCCACCGTATCGGAGTGAATCATGACCAGCTCAGTTGCACGATGGCGCCGACCATCCGAAGTCCGCAGCCCCGGGCAACTCGGTTCAGAAGCCCGAGTAGGAATGCTCAGGAGGCCTTCACAGGCCGCGGGGCTACCGTACGGCCGTACGGACGAAGCCCGCGACAGCGAGGAGCGCTTCTTGAGCCTCTGGCGACTCCGCGATGTCAGGTAGATCTTGTGCAGCGGCAGAGTCGATCAACAGCGTGACCAACCGGTCATCCATCCGGTTCACGCCGCGGGCGCCCATGCCGATCAGCATCTCTTCGATCGCTTCCCGGGGGATCACCGGACCTGCGGCCCGCCCCAAGATCGCGAGCGCCTTCCGGTCGGAACGGCCCGGTTTCCACCGCCTGTTGCCCGCCTCCGTACTCAAGCACTCGGCCCGAGCCCGCAGATCCCGCATTCCCTGAGGTCCCAGCATCATGACCAGATCCTGACACATCACCGAGCGTGTGAATCGGCGTCTTACCCGAACAGGTACGCCTGCGCCGTCACGTCGAGCGGAAGGGAGCTGTTTGGTCTTGGCGATGGGTGGCGAACGGTCTGTTCAGCATGGCGAACCGCTGTCGGGAACGGTCTGTGCGCAGCACGATTGACTCGTGACGATGGCGTACATCGAGGTTGCTTCCGCAGACGGGGCATGGACACGGTCGCTCCGGGTGCCGGCCGCCTCCGTTGAACAGGTACGGCGCGTGCTTTGCGAACTGGCATATACGTGGCCGGTGGCGGCCTTCCTGCCCGGTGATGCCGCCGACCCGGTGGCCGAGGTGGTGCTGTATCGGGACCCGAGCCGGACGTACGGCACGCCGGACTCCTCGGCGTGCGACGCTGCTGTACGCAGACTCGTTGCGGCGACCGGCTGGGCACCAGAGTCCCATCAGACACTCGACGGTGTCCTCGTCGGCCTTGGCCTACGCGAGGGGTACGACGCCGCGGCGAAGGCGCACTCACCCCAACAGGTCGCCGACCGTCTTCTCGCTGCCAGCGCTTCCGGGTGGAGCTGCCGAACAGCCCGGCTCGTGTCCGCCCGGCTCGTCGATCAAACGGTCCGCTGGTACGAGGAGACCGGTGTCGTCGTGCACGCGGAGGTACGCCTGTCGGCCGCCATCGAGGCCGGCGCTGTCAGTTGTGCCCAGGACCGGTACGTCGTGACGCACCTGACCGAGCGGCGCACGTACGTGCTCCAGCAGCGGGGGGACGGCGGCTCGCCCCCTTGAGCGGACCGTTCGCCGTCACTGGGACCGCGCAGGGAGCCCTGCGGCTCCTTCGGGGGTGTTGTCACGAACTCCATCAGAAGCACGCCATGGTTTCGCGACGGGGCAGCGACGGCGCGCCTCGACCCGCACGGTACGAGGCGGCGTTATGCCCTGGCTGGTGTGTCGCCGAGGTCGACGAGGAGCACGTCGGTGGACGTCACGCGCGAGGGCACGCTCACAGACGTCTTCTCCGGGCCGCCGGCCTCGATCTTGGCGAGGAGAGGTTGCGGGCTGAGACGACGCATCGTCATCTCTCGGAGGACGTCCATGCTGTCGGCGACCACCACTTGACGCGACAGGTCGCTCATCTCCAGCTCCATCGTGTGCCCTTCTTCGGCTTGAGGCGGCCGGGGCTGGCCGCCGCTGGCAGCAGTCTGTCACCACGCACTGACAACGGCCCCCTCCTCCGGACCATGGGCCCGGCGGTCCGTGCGGGTCAGCAGCCGTACTCGGCCAGCACGTCCCGGGTCGCCTGGTCGAGCGGACGCAGAGGGTGCGTGCCGCCGTCCTCGGCGGGCCCCAGGCGCAGCGTCGTACCGTCGCTGATAGGAGTGACTACGAGGACGCCGTCGTCGACCCAGGACTGGATGGCGTCCCTCCGGTAGGGACTGGCCGCCAAGCACCCTTCGGTGTATTGCCGCTCGTAGCGCTCGTACGGTCCCGCGAAGTAGTAGTTGGCGACGGGACCCTGCGCCTGCCACACCACGATCGCTGCGAGACCGGCGGCGATCCCCGGGAGGGCCACGCTCCAGCCGGCGCGTTGAAGAAGTCTCGGTCCTGTCCGGTAGATCCCCAGACCTCCGACGGTCACCATCAGACCTGATGCTGCGAATGCCCAGGTGTAGTAGGAGAAGAGGCTGGCCTGTTTGGCGAAGGTCAGCGGGATTGCCGCGCACGCCACCAGCAGCAGCAACAGGCCGCTGAGGGCGACCACTTGGAACGCGTCGAGCTTGGACGGCCACGCGGGCCGGTCCGGCACGAGGTTCTTCTCCTGGCCGACCCATCTCCCGGCGCCACGCACGCGGCCGGTACAGCCTTCAGAGGTGGTGTCGCCTGGATGATGGTGACCGAGGAGGGTGAGGACGGCGTCGCCGAAGGCGAGCGCTCGTTTGTGCACCGCGAACTCGTCCGTCCTGAGCTGGTCGGCCTCGGCAATCCGGTCGGGCTGGATGCGCTCACCGGTGCCGCTGGCGGCGAACGCCAGGTTCACGGGGTGACCGCGGTCGGGGAAGCCGGGCAGTGTGGGAGCCGGGCGGCCGCCTCCAGTGAGCGCGTCGATGGGGCTTCCCGAGCGGTCGGGAATGTACCTCTCCTTCATCCGTGGATACCGCCGGTGTCCGTGCAGGCTGGCCTGGAGACCTACGACCTGCTCGATCACCTCGCCGAGCAGAGAATCGGACGGTGCACTGCGCAGCGACTCCAGCGCTGCCCGGCCAGGGATGGCCCCCCACACTCCGCCGAGCCGTCCCAGGCAGTGGTCCTTCCAGATGTCCCGGACGGGGCGCGGCCACATGCGTGCGACGGGCAGACTCCGCGGCGGGCGCCCGCCATCGAGGTGCGCACGCAGCAAGACGAGGGCACTGCGCACGTAGTCGGTCTCGGCCGCGTAGCTGATCGCGACCGCGGTGGTCCGGCTCCCGTCGCGCATCGCATCGGCGCCGAGTGCCTCGACACGTTCGACAGAGGACCGGACGGCGTCGCCCTGGGCTTGAAGATCGGCGATCGCCTGCGCCCAGCCTCCGCGGCTCATCCTCTAGTCCCCCTGCAAGCGGTGTCGTGTCGGCATGAGGTTACCCGGCGGCGTGAACGTCACGCCCGTGATCCGTCAGCAGGAGAGGCGACGCTTCGGCCCGGCGACGGTCAGGCCGCGGCCTGGGCCTGAGCGGCGTCCGAGGGCTGGACCGACCAGTCGAGGTCGAGGTAGACGGCGCCCTCCCTCGCGATGATCGGCCCGTACGCCTTCACCAGCCGCCCGTACTCGTTGTATCCCGACCGCTCGTTCTTGTAGCCCGCCCATTGGGCCAGGTCTGTCCTGTTCAGGGGAAGGCCCGCCACCTGGTGAGCGAGGTAGATGCGCTCGGCGAGCTGGCGCGGCTTCTCGTCCTTGGGCAGCGCGGAGAGATCGATCTCCACCTGCTGCCGCTCGCGGCCGTCGTCGCCTGTGGCGGGCCCAGACAGTTCGTCATCTTCGACCCCCTCGTCCTTACCCTCCTCGTCCTCGGGGTCATCGGCGTCGGGATCAGAGACGGCCTCGGCTCGGCCGTTTTCCAGGTCCGGGTGCGTCGCGGTCTCCTCGCCCTCCTCGGGTTCGGCGGCCTTACCGTGCTCAGCTGATGCCTGCTCGTCGTCTTCTGCTTCTGCCCCGGCAGCAGATCCCGTGATGGACGCGGCGAGCACCGGAGTCGCGGCGGGGTCTGTCGAGCTGCCGGACTCGGGGGGCTCGTGCGGAGCGGGCTGTTTGACATGTGGGCGTGCAGGATCTCCGGCGGGCTCCGACGGAGCAGGTGAGGGCACCGAGGTCGCGTTGGCCGTGACCGTTGTCGTCTCGGTCGTCTCGGTCGTCTCAGGGTCCGTGCCGTCCGTCTGTTGGCCGATCGACGTGCTGTCCGGTGCCGTGGGCGCGAATGGTGGAGCCGCGACCGCAGGGGCGGCGGCCGGGGACGTGGGTACGAGGCCGGCCGGATCGGTGTCGGGGTCCTGCGTGAGAGGCCGCTGGGAGCCGGTCACCCGCACGTTGTCGATGGTGGCGAGGAGTTCCTTGCGCCAGGCCTGCCACATCTTCAAGGGGGCCCCGATGGGCCAGGGCAGCCACAAGAGCAGGCTGTAGCCGCGTTCTTTGTCGCCCTTGCGGCGTTTCTGCCGGCCCATGATCACTTGCTCGATCTTGAACAGGAGCATCTCGAGCTGCACCGCGTACACCAGCGGGGGCACGACGGCGAGGAACGCGCCGCTGAAGCCTGCCTCGGGGGCGTGCAGCAGGTTCATCTGGGCCGAGGCCGCGACGAAGGCGAACAGCAGCAGTCGGGTCAGGCCCGAGGAGCGCAGGGTCAGCGCCTCGAAGAAGCGGATCAGGCTGAGGCTGAGGGCTCCGGCGTCCAGCAGCATCGCGAACAGGGTGGCCGCGTCCCAGTCGCCGCCGTTGTGCGCGTGGGCGTACTCGCGCTGTGCGCCGAAGCTGAGCCAGGCGGCGATGCCCGCGAGGACGAACATCATCAGGCAGCCCACGGCCAGGGACGTCACGGCCAGCCGGCGCTGCCAGGACTGGCGGCGGTGCAGGGCGAGTTGCGCGCGTTCCTCGGCGGTTGCGGTCTGCTCGCTGCTGCGGCGCCGGTGGCTGAGCACCATGCCGGTGGCGGCCACGGCGCCGATCCCCGCGACGGCGAGGCCGCCGGGCAGAGCCCACGGTGCGAGGTCCATCACCGGCCTCCTTCCGGAACATGACCGCTCATGCCGACGGCCGCCCGAACAGCGGCGCCGAGGTACGGGGCGGGGCGAGAGCGGCGGGGGGCCATGTGCTCGTTCTCCTTTGTCCTTGTCGGATGGGCGGCCGAGGAGGCTCCTCGCTCTCTACAGGTCCGTTTCGGCGGCCCGGTGTGACGCCGGGCTGTGGGCGATGTGATGCGGCGGGTCATGAAGCAGCGGATCCGAGGGTGGGATGGGGACGTTCGCCCTTGAGGAGGGTGCGCAGGAGGCCGACGGTCTCGGGGGAGGAGTCGCATCCGTCTTCGGTGTTGATGCGTGCCAGCTGGTGGGCGGCGCGCTCCAGCCCGTCGCGGTCGCCCATCTCGTGGCAGATCGTGAACAGGTCGCGGTAGAGCAGCTCCGATGCCGAATCGACCATCAGCCCCTTGGTGACGGCCTGGGCGGCGGCGCGGTAGTCGCGTACGCGGCGGCGTCGTTCGGCGAGTTCGTGGGCGACATCGACGATCGCGCTGATCATCTCCTGGATGTCGGCCTCGGCCCAGGTGTACTTGGCGGGGTCGACATCGGCGAAGGGCCGGCCGCGGACCAGCGCCAGGGCTTGGGCGAGCGCGATGTCGGCGTCCTGCCCGTCGTGGTGCATGCCCTGCTGGTACAGGCCCTGGAACTGGCTCCAGTCGGAGGTGACCCGGTCGTTGAAGCGGTACACACCGCCCTTGATCGGGGGCAGGTAGGCGGCCTGCGGGTCATCGGCCGGCAGCAGGGGATCGCGGCCCGCCCACGCGCGCAGCTTGCTGATCGCCGAGTTTCGGGAGTCGGCGAGCGTGCGCATGCCCGGCCAGATGGCGTCGTCGAGGTCCTGGCGGCTCAGCCCGGGGTGGAGCACCAGCCACGCCGCGATCTCCTTGAGCGCGTTGCGCCGGTTGCTCTCCACCCGGCCGAGCGTCCCGAGCAGGTCGACCGGCCCGAGGACCAGGACCTGGGGCGCGGCCGGCGGCTCGGGCGGCGTGGACAGGGCGGCCAGCACCGTCGAGGTCGCCGCGCTGGGCCGGGGCACGATGCGCCGCTCCGCCGCACCAGTCTGCTGTGCCTCCGGCTCACCCAGCGCAGCCGGAGACAGGCCCGACTCCGACTCGCCGGGGTCGTCGTCGTACGGGAGATGCGGGGGGCCGCCGTCCTGTTCGGACAGCACCTCGTTCAGCGCGGTGTCGAACGCGTCGGCCGGCGAGGCCTCCCAGCCGCCGTCCTCTGGCACGAGGGCGGCCTCCCCGGCCGGCTCTCCCCCCTGCTGCTCGACGCCGACGGCGTGCTCGGCGTCGGCGTACGGCATGGCGGGGAAGGCGGTGTCCCATTCCTCGTCGGCCGGGCTGGTGCCGCCGAGGGCGGCTGGCGACAGTGCACTGCCCGAGTCCTCCTGCTCCCAGGCGGGATCCGTGGTGGAGCCGAGGGAGGGGGAGAAGGACGGCGAGAGGGAGAGGAAGCTCGGCAGCGCGCTTGCCGTACCCGCGGCGCCTGCAACCGGCAGGTCTGCGGCGACGGACGGGCCGCTGGTGGTCTCGGGCGCGAGTGCGGACTCCTCGGCCTCCGCGTCCATGGCGACCGTGCCGCGTGGACCGTTGCGGTCTGCCGGACCCGTGTGGCGGGTCCAGGCCGGTGGCGGCACGTCGTCGGTGCGGCTGGAGGTGACCAGGAGCTGGATGAGCCGGTCGTAGGCGGTGTCGTCCAGGTACTGGAGCCTTACGCTCAGGCCGAGGCCGGGCAGTTGGACGGCGCTGCCCGGCTGCGCGGGAAGAGTCCATGCCCCGGGCAGGTCCAGGTCAGCGCCGGCGGCCGTGACGACCGCGATGGAGGTGCGGGGGCGGGAGACGAGCAGGTCCTCGAGCACAGCGGTCGACGGGCTGACGGGCGCGGCGGTGGCGACCAGGATGCGGGGGATCCAGGAGTCCCCGGAGGTCTCGTCGCTCAGGCGGGCACCACGGAGGTGGTCGTGGCCGCCGTCGGCGAGGGCGTCCCGCTGGAAGGCGTCGTGTGCTTGGAGCTCGGCGACAGCTTCGCCGAGATCCGTGTGGTGGTCGATCTGGTCGGGGTAGAGGGTCGGCAGGTCGCTGCCGGCGCCGGCGAGGACGATCTGCGTGGCGGGGGCGAGTTTGGAGGAGGCCAGTTCCACGGCGAGCGCGAGGGTGACCGCACGGACGTCGGCCGGGGCGCCGTCCAGACGCAGCAGGCCGATGGTCTCCAGGTCGACGAGAACAGGATCGCCGTCCACCGTTTCGCCCAGACTGACGAGAGCCGGATAAGGGGCGGTGACGTCGGCGGCCTGGTCCGCGTCCAGCAGGGCGGCGCCGCGGGCCGGGCACCACCACACGGTCGGGTTGTCCTCGTGTTCGGTGAAGGGCTCGACGGGCGGGGTGACCGCGGCCAGGTGCAGCTCGACGCCGCGGGGGGAGATGCGCATCGCCTCGACCTCGGGCAACGGGCGTCCGCTCTGGCGGCAGTTGGCGGCCAGGGTGCGCAGGGCCCGGTCGGCGAGCACGGTACCGGTGATGTCGGAGGCCACGCGCAGCTGCTTCTCGAAGTCCGCGACCGGACCGCTGGGCATGGGGATGCGCCGCTTGGCGCGGCGTCGGCGTTGCTGCCGGGCCCGCCGGGTGGCGATGACGGCGAGGACGGCGGCGGCCAGGATGCTCCCGGCGGCCGCGATCGTCTTCACGCTCTGATCGCTGGAGGAGCCGGCCTCCCCCGCTGGGGCGGCTTCGGCCGGGGCGGAGGGCCGGTCGGCGGACGCGTGGGGTGCCGGCGTCTCGGTGGCGGGCTCGTCAGGTGCGTCGGGGCGAGTCGTGGACTGTCTGCCCTGACTGCTCTGCCCGCTGTCCTGGTCGTTCGGGTCGGCGTGCTGCTGGCCCTGGCCCTGGTCCTGCTCACTGCCGCTGCTGCCGTGTCCGGGCTGCTGCTCGCTTCCGGCGGCGGGCGTGTCGGTGCTGTCGTCGGCGTCGCTGTCGGCCGCGGGCATCTTCAGCCGCCAGCCGGGGAAGATCTCGTCCGGGTCGGTCAGGATCCGCCCGTCGGGCTGCCGGACGTCGGCGTTGAGCCGGGCGATCTCGGGATAGTCGCCGGCGTTGCCGAGTTCGTCCTGGGCGATGGACGACAGCGTCTCGCCGGACCGGACGGTGTGCTCGCTGTCGTGGGCTGTGGTGGTCTGGGTCCGCACGCCGGACTCGTCGTCGGCGGATGCGGCGTCGGAGGGCAGTCGCAGGATCCAGCCGGGCTGGAGGTCGGTGGTGTCCTCGCTCAGATGGGCGCCGTCGGCCTGGGTGATGCCCTGGTTGGCTTCGACGATCTCGCGCCACCGCAGACCGTTGCCCAGCCGTTGCTCGGCGATGTCCCACAGGGTGTCGCCCGCCTTGACGCGGTGGACCGGTCCGGTGTGGGCGTCCTGGGCGGCCGCCGCACGGCCGGGAGAGGCCGTGGCCGGAGC
>NZ_LIQQ01000284.1 GCF_001418565.1 Streptomyces graminilatus
GGGGTGGCCGGTCTGGTGGGTTCCGGGGTGGCCTGGTCGCCGGTGCCGGTGGGCTCGTCGGCCGGCGTGGGTTTCGTGTCGGGCTTCGCCGTGTCCGCGACCCGGGTGTCGGTCGTCGCGGATTCGGGGTGGGTGGGGTCGGTGGTCGGCGCCGAACCGCCGGTGTGGCGGTCGGTCGGCTGGTCGTTGCCGGAGCGCGGCTGTCCGCTCCCGCCGCTCTCGTCCACGGTGTCCCCTTGTCGGATGCGTCTCCCTTTTCCGCTCCGGGGCGGAAGGGCCTCGGGTCGATGGTATGCGGCCGTCGCCACGGGTTCCGCCCCGGCACCCCCTGTGTTCGCCGGGGTGTTGTGGTCGGAACACGACGGCGAGGGGGTCACTGTCAGTGGTGGGCCGTATGGTCGTTGTCATGGAAATGAGCACCGAGGGCGCCGCCGAGTCCGTCTCGCCGGTCGTGCCGCCCGCCGCGCCGGCGTCGCTGTCGCCCTCACGGGCCAGTGACTTCATGCAGTGTCCGCTGCTGTACAGGTTCCGGGTGATCGACCGGTTGCCGGAGAAGCCGAGTGAGGCGGCGACGAGAGGCACGCTGGTGCACGCCGTGCTTGAGCGGCTGTTCGATTCCCCGGCGGCCGAACGGACGGTGCCGCGGGCGAAGTCGCTGATCCCGGGTCAGTGGGACCGGCTGCGGGAGTCGCGGCCGGAGGTGGTGGAGCTGTTCGCGGACGATCCGGAGGGGGAGCGGCTGGCGCGGTGGCTGGGTGAGGCGGAGCAGCTGGTCGAGCGCTGGTTCGGGCTGGAGGATCCGACGCGTCTCGAGCCGGCCGAGCGTGAGCTGTTCGTCGAGGCGGAACTGGATTCGGGGCTGAGGCTGCGCGGGATCATCGACCGGGTCGATGTGGCGCCCACGGGTGAGGTGCGGATCGTCGACTACAAGACGGGGAAGGCGCCGCGTGCGGAGTACGCGGACGGTGCGCTGTTCCAGATGAAGTTCTACGCGTTGGTCGTGTGGCGCTTGAAGAACGTGGTGCCGCGGCGGCTTCAGCTTGTGTATCTCGGCAGTGGGGACGTGTTGACGTACGACCCGGTCGTGGCTGATCTGGAGCGGGTGGAGCGGAAGTTGCACGCGTTGTGGGAGGCGATTCGGGAGGCCACGGAGACGGGGGTCTGGCGGGCTCGGCCCACGAAGCTGTGCGGGTGGTGTGATCACCAGGCTGTTTGTCCCGAGTTCGGGGGGACTCCCCCGCCGTATCCGTTGCCGGTGCGGTTGGCTCCGCCGGGAGGGTCGTGAGTACGTGCGGGCCCGGTGGGGGCTTGTCGCGCAGTTCCCCGCGCCCCTGAAAGCACGACGGTGGTCGCGCCCGCGCGGCGGAGCCGCATGTGACACAGCCCCGCGCCCCTGAAAGAACAGCGCGGCGGAGCCGCAAGTGACATGGCTCCGCGCCCTGTTCAGGGGTGTGTTGCCGCACAGGGCAGAATGGGGTGGCCTAGTTAAGGAGACCTACGTGGCTATCCGCGTCCTGCTTGTCGATGACCAGCCGCTGTTGCGTACCGGGTTCCGGATGATTCTGGAGGCCGAGCAGGACATCGCGGTGGTCGGCGAGGCCGGAGACGGTCTTCAGGCGATCGACCAGGTGCGTGCCCTGCAGCCCGATGTGGTTCTGATGGACATCCGTATGCCGCGGATGGACGGTGTGGAGGCGACCCGGCAGATCACCGGGCCGGGGCGGGACGGGCCGGCGAAGGTGCTGGTGCTGACGACCTTCGATCTCGACGAGTACGTGGTGGAGGCGTTGCGGGCGGGTGCCAGTGGCTTCCTGCTGAAGGACGCGCCGGCGAACGAGCTGGTGCAGGCGATCCGGGTGGTGGCCTCGGGTGAGGCGATGCTCGCGCCGAGCATCACGCGTCGTCTGCTGGACAAGTACGCCGGTCATCTGCCGTCGGGCGACGAGCCGGTGCCGGACGCGCTGCACACGTTGACCGAGCGTGAGGTCGAGGTGCTGAAGCTGGTGGCGCGTGGGCTGTCGAACGCGGAGATCGCCGCCGACCTGTTCGTCAGTGAGACGACGGTCAAGACGCATGTCGGGCATGTGCTGACCAAGCTGGGGCTGCGTGACCGGGTGCAGGCGGCGGTGTACGCGTACGAGAGCGGCCTGGTGCGTCCCGGCGCGCAGTGAGCCGTGAGCCGTGATCCGTAACGGTGAGGGCGCCCCTTCCTGGACGGAAGGGGCGCCCTCGTCAGTGTGCGGGCCGGGTCAGCCCTTCTTGATCTCCCAGAAGCGGAAGACGGTCGAGGCGTCGAGGCAGTACTCCAGGCCGTAGACGTTGTCGCGGACGACGGCGTACTGCTTGGCCTGCCAGATGGGGAGGACCGGGATCTCCTTGGCGACGATGTCCTGGAGCCGGCCGAAGTCCGCGTCGGTGGCGGAGCGGTCGCTCTCGGCGGCGGTGCCGGGGATCAGGGTGTCGGTGATGGTGGTGTTGGTGAAGTTGTTGCCGAGTACGTTGCCCTTGCCGAAGAAGGGGGCGGTGAAGTTGTCGGCGTCGGGGTAGTCCGGCACCCAGCCCTTCACGTACACGCCGTACTTGCCGGCTTCGATGTCCTTCTCGTACTGCGCGTAGGGCACGGACTTGACGGTCGCCTCGAACAGGCCGCTGGCGTTGAGCTGCTTGGCGATGGCCTCGAACTCGTCGTCGGTGGCGGGGCCGTAGCGGGACGGGGTCGACCAGAGGGTCAGCTTGACCTTCTCGGTGATGCCGTCGGCGCGGAGGGCCGCCTCGGCCGCCGCCTTGGAGGGGCGGGCGCCGTAGGTGTCGAAGAAGGCCGTGTTGTGGCCGGCTATGCCCGCCGGGATGATCGAGTAGAGGGGGGTCGCCGTGTCCTCGTAGACCTGGTCGACGAGGGCCTCGCGGTCGAGGAGGTAGGCGATGGCCTTGCGTACGCCGACCTTTCCGGCGACCGGGTCGTCCATGTTGAAGACGAGGTGCTGGACCTCGGCGCTGGTGCCCTCGACGATGTTGGTGCCCGCGCTGCCGCTGGCCTTCTCGATGTCGGCTATGTCGCCGGCCCGCAGGCCTCGGTAGGCGATGTCGATGTCCTTGTCGACGATCGCCTGCTTCAGCTTGGTCTGGTCGCCGTGGAAGAACTCCAGGGTGATGCCGGAGTTCTGGACCTCGGCGGTGCCCTTGTAGTTCGGGTTGACGGAGAAGACCGCGTCGTCCTTGCCGAACGAGTCGAGCTTGTAGGGGCCCGAACCGACGGCCTCGCCGTCCTTGCGCAGCCCGTCCTCGTCGTACTGCTCGTGGTCGACGATGGAACCGGCGCCGGAGGCGAGCTTGCTGGGGAAGGTGGCGTCGGGCACCTTGAGGTTGAAGACGACGGTCTTCTCGTCCGGGGTGGCCACCGAGCCCAGCATCGGGAACATGATCGCGGGGCCCGCGTCGTCGTTGATCTTCAGCATGCGGTCGAAGGAGAACTTGACGTCCTTCGAGGTGAGCGAGTCACCGTTGCTGAACTTCAGGCCGTCGCGCAGGGTGCACTTGTACACCTTGGTCTGCGTGTCGCTGAAGGCGCACTCCTTGGCAGCCTCGGGCTGCGGTTCGGTCCCCCCGTTGGGGAAGCTCAGCAACGACTGGAAGACGTTGTTGAACAACAGCCAGGAGCCTGGGTCGTAGCCCGAGGCGGGATCGGTGGCCAGGACGTCGTCGGACATACCGATCACCACGGTGGAGCCGTCGGCCCCCGAGCCGCCGTTCTCCGAGCCGCATCCGGTCAGCAGGCCGGAAGCCAGCCCCGCCGCGAGGGGCAGAACTGGCCACTGGTTGCGCAGATTCACGTGGAAGTGCCTTGTCGTCGGGTCTTCGGAACCCGGGACCGGTCCCAGCCCCGGGTCTGGATGTGCATGTCGGACGGGTGTGCTGGTCAGTTGCTCACACCACGGCCGAGTTCCCAGAGCTGGAGCGTCGCGGAGGAGTTGAGGGCTCTCTCGGCGCCGGTGATTCCGTCCCGGGCGGCAATGTACTGCTTGCCCTGCCAGAGCGGCAGAACGGGTACGTCCTCGGCCACGATGTCCTGGATGTCCGTGAGGCTCCCGGAGGCGGTGAGGCGGTCGGCCTCGCGACGGGACTCCGGGATCAGGGTGCCGCGGATCCTGGCGTTGACGTAGGGCAGGTTGAGGAAGTTGTCCTTGTCGAGGAACGGGGCGAGATAGTTGTCGGCGTCGGGGAAGTCCGGGAACCAGCCCATGCCGTAGACGTCGTACTTGCCCTTCTTCTCGGCCGGGCGGAAGGCGGACCAGGGGGCGCCCTGGATGGTGACGTCGAACAGCCCGCTGGCGTTGAGCTGCTTCCGCAGCTCCTCGAACTCCGGCTTGGTGGCCGACCCGTAGTGATCGGTCGTGTAGTGGAGGGTCAGTTTCACCGGGGTGGTGATTCCGGCCTTCTCCATCAGGCTTTTCGCCTTGCTGACGCTCGGGTCGCCGTATTTGTTGAAGAAGGAGTTCGAGTGGCCGGTGATGGTGGCCGGGACCAGCGAGTAGAGCGGCTCGGCCTGGTCGCCGTAAACCTTGGCGACGAGTTTCGCGCGGTCGATGATCTGGGCCATCGCCTGGCGGACGGCTCTGCTCTTCACCGTCGGGGCGTCGGTGTCGAAGGCGAGATAGCGGATTTCGAGACCGGGCATCTGCAGGAGGTCGATGTCGCCCTTCGAGTCCGCGTCGAGCTTGCGGATCTGGTCGGGGGACATCGTGCGGGTCATCAGGTCGATGTCGCCCTTGGAGAGCGCGGTGCCCATGGCGTCGGCGTCCGGGAAGGAACGCAGTTCGACCTTGTCGTTCTTCGGCGTCAACTGCCCTTTGTAGAGGGTGTTCTTGGTGAAGGTGGCCCGGGTGAGTTCGTCCTTCTCGACCTCGGCGTGGAGCGTGTACGGGCCGGAGCCGTCGACGTCGAAGCCGTCGCGCAGCTTGTCCTTGTCGTAGTCGGCCGGGTTGACGATGCCGGCGACCGGGGTGGACAGCTTGAACGGGAAGGTGGCGTCGGCGGTCTTGAGGTGGAAGATGACCTCGCGGTCGCCCTGGGTCTCGACGGTGTCGATCGTGGACAGCAGGGCGGACACACCGCTGTCGGCCTGGATCCGCAGGGCCCGGTCGATGGAGAACTTCACATCGGAGGCCTTGACGGGGTCACCGTTGGAGAATGCGAGGCCCTTGCGCAGGGTGCAGGCGTAGCGCTCGTTGCCGGTGTCGGTGAAGGCGCACTTCTCGGCGGCGTCGGGCACCGGTTCGCCGTCGCCGGTCGGCTGGACCATGAGGGTCTGCACGGTCTGGCGCAGGATGTTCCAGGTGCCCACGTCGTAGGCGTAGGCCGGGTCGATCGGCGCCGGGGCGTCCTTCGAGGCGGTGAACCGGTCCGTGGTGCCGACGACGATCGCGTCGCCGCCGCCACTGCTCCCGCCTTCGACCGAGCCGCAGGCGGCCAGCACCGGGGCGAGGAGGCCGACCACTGTCGGCAGCACCAAGGTCTTGCGGTTCATGCTGGGGGTTCTCCAGGCTGTCGATCCCTGGGACCCGGCGGGTGTGGGGGGACGCGCGGGTGAGGGATTGTGTAGATGTTCTCGACGAGGTTAGTGCGGACCGCGCAGGGGCCCGCATGCGGCTGGAGTCGGGGGCTCATCACGCTGCGAAACCGGGTGTGGACGCACCGAAAAACCGACAGCGGAAGGATTCCGTGCATGATCCCCTTAAACGGGACACAAGGACGTGCCAAGCACTCCCGAACGAGGTGCTTGTACACGGCACTTGTCGCCTGTCGAGCCCTCGGCGCGTGGCGAACCTCACACGTTTGAAGGCGGTGGGCGCTTACGTGAATTCGCCGCAGGAGATCAACATCGGGGCGCATTTCTCATTTGGCGGTGTGCCCGTTCATCCACGCGTTTTCCCGCATTCGATCAGGCACACTCGGTAAACGCGTCAGCGCATTTCCGTCATCGGCCGGTCGTCATCGGCCGTTGCTCATCAGCCCGTGCAGAAAGGGCAGATCGACTTCTTCCAGCGAGGTCACGATCGTGCGGCGCACACCGGGGGCGATGGGCGCGATCGACGGTACGGCCACGACGTGGCAGCCTGCGGCCTCGGCGGCGGCCACCCCGGTCGCCGTGTCCTCGACGACGGCGCATCTCGCCGGGTCGGCGCCGAGTCCGGCGGCGGCGATCAGATAGGGGTCGGGGTGCGGCTTCGTACGCTCCACCTCGTCCCCGGCGATGCTCAGGGCGAAGTGGTGCGCGCCCAGGGAGGCCAGGACGCGGTCGATGATCCGGCGGTGCGAGGCGGAGACGAGGGCCGTGGGGATCTCGTGCGCGGAGAGTTCGGAGAGGAGGCGGGCGGCGCCCGGCATCAGGGGCAGGGCGCGGCCGATACGGTCCTCGAAGCCGTCGTTGAGCAGGACCGACAGCTCGGCGAAGGTGATGTCGGCGCCGGTGGCCTCGATGAGGAATCCGGCGCTGCGGGTCATGGGGCCGCCGACCACGACGTGCCGCCAGGAGTCGTCGAGGGTGTGACCGAGGCCGGCGAAGATCTCGACCTCGACGTCCCACCAGAACCCCTCGGTGTCCACCAGGGTGCCGTCCATGTCGAGGAGTACGGCCTGCAGTGCTGAGCCTTCGGCCGTACGGGTTCCGAGCGCGGGGACCGTGCTTGTCATCCTGGCGTACCTCCTTGAGGGACATCAGGCCGGTTGCCCCTGAGTGCACAGAGGGCAACCGGCCTGCGGTGGACCGTCAAGTGTACGTCGTGTCCGATCAACGCGCCCGGAAGGCTCAGCGGGCGTTGAAGTACTTCGCCTCGGGGTGGTGGATGACGATGGCGTCGGTGGACTGTTCGGGGTGGAGCTGGAACTCCTCGGAGAGGTGGACGCCGATGCGCTCGGGCTGGAGGAGGTCGGCGATCTTGGCGCGGTCCTCCAGGTCGGGGCAGGCGCCGTAGCCGAGGGAGAAGCGGGCGCCCCGGTACTTGAGGGCGAACATGTCTTCGACGTCGGCCGGGTCCTCGCCGGCGAAGCCGAGTTCGGAGCGGACGCGTGCGTGCCAGTACTCGGCGAGGGCCTCGGCGAGCTGGACGGACAGGCCGTGCAGTTCGAGGTAGTCGCGGTAGGAGTTCGACTCGAAGAGCTTGGCGGTCTCCTCGCCGATCCGGTTGCCGACTGTGACGATCTGGAGGCCGACGACGTCCGTCTCGCCGGACTCCTCCGGGCGGAAGAAGTCGGCCAGGCACAGGCGGCGGCCCCGGCGCTGGCGCGGGAACGTGAAGCGTGTGCGTTCGTTGCCCTGGTCGTCGAGGATGATCAGGTCGTCGTCCTTGGAGACGCACGGGAAGTAGCCGTAGACGACGGCCGCCTCCAGCAGGGACTCCGTCTGGAGCTTGTCCAGGAGGCCGCGCAGGCGGGGGCGGCCCTCGGTCTCGGCCAGCTCCTCGTAGGTGGGGCCGTCGCCGGTGCGGGCCTGCTTGAGGCCCCACTGGCCCTTGAAGAGGGCGCCCTCGTCGAGCCAGCTCGCGTACTCCTTGAGCTGGATGCCCTTGATGACCCGCGTCCCCTGGAAGGGCGGGGTGGGGACCGGGTTGTCGGTGGCGACGTCGGAGCGGACGTGCCCCTCCTCGGGGCGCTCCTCGACCTCCACGGCGGCGCTCGGACGGACGCGGCGCTGCTTGAGTTCGGGGAGCTTGGCGCCGGGGACGCCGCGCTTGACGCCGATCAGGGCGTCCATCAGGCGCAGGCCCTCGAAGGCGTCGCGGGCGTAGCGGACCTCGCCCTCGTAGATCTCGTGGAGGTCCTGTTCGACGTAGGCCCGGGTGAGGGCGGCGCCGCCGAGGATCACCGGGTAGTCGGCGGCCAGCTTGCGCTGGTTGAGTTCCTGGAGGTTCTCCTTCATGATCACGGTCGATTTCACGAGGAGCCCGGACATGCCGATGACGTCGGCCTTGTGCTCCTGCGCGGCTTCGAGGATCGCGGAGACCGGCTGCTTGATGCCGATGTTGACGACGGTGTAGCCGTTGTTGGTGAGGATGATGTCGACGAGGTTCTTGCCGATGTCGTGGACGTCGCCGCGGACCGTGGCCAGCACGATGGTGCCCTTGCCCTCGTCGTCCGTCTTCTCCATGTGCGGTTCGAGGTGGGCGACGGCCGTCTTCATGACCTCGGCGGACTGCAGGACGAACGGGAGCTGCATCTGGCCGGAGCCGAAGAGCTCGCCGACGACCTTCATGCCCTCCAGGAGGGTGTCGTTGACGATGTCGAGGGCGGGGCGGCTCGTCAGGGCCTCGTCGAGGTCGGCCTCCAGGCCGTTGCGCTCGCCGTCGATGATGCGGCGCTGGAGCCGTTCGTCCAGGGGCAGGGCGAGGAGTTCCTCGGCGCGGCCGTCCTTCATGGACTTGGTGTTGACGCCCTCGAACAGGGCCATCAGCTTCTGCAGCGGGTCGTAGCCCTCCGCGCGCCGGTCGTAGATCAGGTCGAGGGCGGTGCCCACCTGCTCGTCGTCGAAGCGGGCGATCGGCAGGATCTTCGAGGCGTGGACGATCGCCGAGTCCAGACCGGCCTTGACGCACTCGTCGAGGAAGACGGAGTTCAGCAGCACGCGGGCGGCCGGGTTCAGGCCGAAGGAGATGTTGGACAGGCCGAGCGTGGTCTGGACGTCCGGGTGGCGGCGCTTGAGCTCGCGGATCGACTCGATCGTGGCGATGCCGTCCTTGCGGGACTCTTCCTGGCCGGTGCAGATGGTGAAGGTGAGGGTGTCGATGAGGATGTCCGACTCGCGGATCCCCCAGTTCGTCGTCAGGTCCTCGATCAGGCGTTCGGCGATGGCGACCTTGTGCTCGACGGTGCGGGCCTGGCCCTCCTCGTCGATGGTCAGCGCGATCAGGGCGGCGCCGTGCTCCTGGGCCAGTCGGGTGACCTTGGCGAAGCGGGAATCCGGTCCGTCGCCGTCCTCGTAGTTCACGGAGTTGATGACGGCCCGGCCGCCGAGCTTCTCCAGGCCGGCCTGGAGGACGGGCACCTCGGTGGAGTCCAGGACGATCGGCAGGGTGGAGGCGGTCGCGAAGCGGCCCGCGAGTTCCTGCATGTCGGCGACGCCGTCGCGGCCCACGTAGTCCACGCAGAGGTCGAGCATGTGCGCGCCCTCGCGGATCTGGTCGCGGGCCATCTCGACGCAGTCGTCCCAGCGGGCCTCCAGCATGGCCTCGCGGAACTTCTTGGACCCGTTGGCGTTGGTGCGCTCACCGATCGCCATGTACGAGGTGTCCTGGCGGAAGGGGACCGTCTGGTAGAGCGAGGCGGCGCCGGGTTCCGGCTGGGGGCTGCGTTCGGTGACGGCCGCGCCGCGGACCCGCTCCACGACCTCGCGCAGGTGTTCGGGGGTCGTACCGCAGCAGCCGCCGACCAGGGAGAGTCCGTACTCGCGGACGAAGTTGTCCTGGGCGTCGGCGAGCTCGGGGGCGCCCAGCGGGTAGTACGCGCCGTCCTTGGTCAGGACGGGCAGACCGGCGTTGGGCATACAGGAGAGCGGGATGCGGGCGTTGCGCGCGAGGTAGCGCAGGTGCTCGCTCATCTCGGCGGGGCCCGTGGCGCAGTTCAGGCCGATCATGTCGATGCCCAGCGGCTCCAGCGCGGTCAGTGCCGCGCCGATCTCCGAGCCGAGCAGCATGGTGCCGGTGGTCTCGACGGTGACGGAGCAGATCAGCGGGACGGTGTGGCCCAGCGCCGCCATGGCCCGGTGGGCGCCGATGATGGCGGACTTGGTCTGCAGGAGGTCCTGGGTGGTCTCGACGAGCAGCGCGTCGGCGCCGCCGGAGAGCAGGCCCTCGGCGTTGACCTGGTAGGCGTCCCTGATCTGCGCGTAGGTGATGTGGCCGAGCGTGGGCAGCTTGGTGCCGGGGCCCATGGAGCCCAGCACCCAGCGCTGCTCGCCGGTGGAGACGGTGAACTCGTCGGCGACCTCGCGGGCGATGCGGGCGCCGGCCTCGGACAGTTCGAAGTTGCGTTCGGCGATGTCGTACTCGGCGAGGGCGGCGAGGTTGGCGCCGAAGGTGTTGGTCTCGACGCAGTCGACGCCCACCGAGAAGTACGCCTCGTGCACGGAGCGGACGATGTCGGGGCGGGTGATGTTGAGGACCTCGTTGCAGCCTTCGAGGTTCTCGAAGTCGGCGAGCGTCGGGTCCTGTGCCTGCAACATGGTGCCCATCGCACCGTCGGCCACCACCACTCGGGTGGCGAGTGCGTCCCGGAGGGCGGACGCACGGGTCCTGCTGTCGTTGGAAGGGGCGGACGGCGAGGCGGCCATGTAAGGGCTCCCTGGAGTGCGACGGCTGTCGGCTTTGCGCCCACTTGGGAAGGGCGCACGCGGCCAGGGTAGCCCGGTGCGGGGCCGTATGGTCAGGACGTCCACGGGACGGACGTACGTGGCGCGCCGTCCGTGGCCGAAAGCCGACGGGTGCGACGGGTGCACGCGGGGCGGCGTCGGGATGTACGTGGGTTGTAACAGGTGTCGACGAGTCATTGGCGGGCGGTCGGCATGGACCGGTAGTGTTCGACATTGCCGAACGGCGGCAGCGAACGCCGGTTGCTGGCGGTCGAAGGGGACGGAGGCAGGACGGCGATGGCACGGAACATCCAGTCGCTCGAACGGGCGGCGGCGATGCTGCGGCTCCTCGCGGGCGGCGAGCGTCGGCTGGGCCTCTCGGACATCGCCTCGTCCCTCGGCCTCGCCAAGGGCACCGCCCACGGCATCCTGCGCACCCTCCAGCAGGAGGGCTTCGTCGAGCAGGAGGCCGCGTCCGGGCGCTACCAGCTGGGCGCCGAGCTGCTGCGCCTGGGCACCACCTATCTGGACGTCCACGAGCTGCGCGCGCGTGCCCTGGTGTGGACCGACGACCTGGCCCGTTCCAGCGGCGAGAGCGTCCACCTGGGCGTCCTGCACCAGCGGGGCGTGCTGATCGTGCACCACGTCTTCCGCCCCGACGACAGCCGGCAGGTGCTGGAGGTCGGGGCCATGCAGCCCCTGCACTCCACGGCCCTGGGCAAGGTCCTGTCGGCCTACGACCCGGTCGCGCACAGCGAGGTCCTGGAGGCCGAGCGCCTGTCGTTCACCGACCGGACCATCAGCGACCTGGACGGCTTCGAGGGCGTCCTGGACCTCACCCGCGCGCGCGGGTACGCGGCCGACGTCGAGGAGACCTGGGAGGGCGTCGCGTCCATCGCCGCCCCCATCCACGACCGGCGGCGGATGCCGGTCGGCGCGGTGGGCGTCACCGGCGCGGTGGAACGGCTGTGCCGGGAGGGCGAGCTGCGGCCGGAGCTGATCGCGGCGGTGCGGGACTGCGCCCGCGCGGTGTCACGGGACCTTGGCGCGGGACGCTTCTGACGGGTTGTGCCGCTCTGCGGCCCTCTCGCGGCCTCCGCGATCCCCGTACAAGAATGGCCGGGACATCTGGGATGTTCCGGCCCTTTTCGTGTGCGTTGCGTGCACGCGTGGACGCGGGTCGCGACCGGCGGAAGATCCATGGCTCAAATCGATCAATAACGATCGTGTTTTCAATAACAGAGCTCTTGACGCGCCCGTAACACCACGGCAAGACTCCCGTCCATCGGTCGACATTGTCGAACACCGAACGGCAATAGGCGTTAGAGTGTGACAACGCCAAGGGCCGGCAGCTCTCCCCCCTGGAACGAAGGACAAAGGAGTCGCGGGTGTCCAGCTCCGACATCTTCATCGGCGAGACCATCGGTACCGCCATACTCATCCTGCTCGGCGGCGGCGTGTGCGCCGCCGTGACGCTGAAGGCCTCCAAGGCCCGCAACGCCGGCTGGCTCGCCATCACCTTCGGGTGGGGTTTCGCCGTTCTCACGGCCGTCTACACCTCTGCGCCGCTCTCCGGCGCCCATCTCAACCCGGCCGTCACCCTCGCGCTCGCGCTGAAGAAGAACGGCATCGCCTGGAGTGACGTACCGATCTACTGGGGTGGTCAGCTCCTCGGCGCCATGATCGGCGCCTCCCTGGTCTGGATCGCCTACTACGGCCAGTTCCACGCGCACCTGACCGACAAGGACGTCGTCGGCACTCCGGGCAAGAAGTCCGTCGAGGCGCGGGAGAAGGGGGCCGGTCCGGTCCTGGGAATCTTCTCCACCGGTCCCGAGATCCGCGTCGCCTGGCAGAACATCGCGACCGAGGTCATCGGCACGATCGTGCTGGTGCTCGCCGTCCTCACGCAGGGCCTCAACGACAGTGGCAAGGGCCTCGGTGTCCTCGGCGCCCTGATCACCTCGCTCGTCGTCGTCTCCATCGGTCTGTCCCTCGGTGGCCCGACCGGCTACGCGATCAACCCGGCCCGTGACCTCGGTCCGCGCATCGTGCACGCACTCCTGCCGCTGCCCAACAAGGGTGGCTCCGACTGGTCCTACGCCTGGATCCCCGTGGCCGGTCCGCTGATCGGCGGCGCCATCGCTGCGGGCCTCTACAACGTCGCCTTTGCTTAGAGCAGCCGGACCGCCAGCACAGCCTTGAGCAGCAACGCCGTAAGCCAGCCACTTACCCACGGACCACTCAGGAGCACACAGTGACCGACGCGCACACCGCCGCCACGCATTCCCACGGCGCAGGGCCGTTCATTGCGGCCATCGACCAGGGCACCACCTCCAGCCGCTGCATCGTCTTCGACCGGGACGGCCGCATCGTCTCCGTCGACCAGAAGGAGCACGAGCAGATCTTCCCGAAGCCGGGCTGGGTGGAGCACGACGCCACCGAGATCTGGACGAACGTCGAGGAGGTCGTCGCCGGAGCCGTCTCCAAGGCCGGCATCACCCGCGACGACATCAAGGCCATCGGCATCACCAACCAGCGCGAGACGACGCTGCTGTGGGACAAGAACACCGGTGAGCCCGTCCACAACGCCATCGTCTGGCAGGACACCCGTACCGACACGCTCTGCAAGGAGCTGGGCCGCAATGTCGGGCAGGACCGCTTCCGCCGCGAGACCGGCCTCCCGCTGGCCTCGTACTTCGCCGGCCCCAAGGCCCGCTGGCTGCTCGACAACGTCGAGGGCCTGCGCGAGCGCGCCGAGGCCGGGGACATCCTCTTCGGCACCATGGACACCTGGGTCATCTGGAACCTGACGGGCGGTGTCAACGGCGGTCACCACGTCACCGACGTCACCAACGCCTCCCGCACCATGCTGATGAACCTGCACACGCTGGAGTGGGACCCGAAGATCGCCGAGTCGATCGGCGTCCCGCTGTCGATGCTCCCGGAGATCCGCTCCTCCGCCGAGGTGTACGGCGAGGTCACCGGCGGCAAGCTGGGCGACCTGCTCGGCGGGATCCCGGTCGCCTCGGCGCTCGGCGACCAGCAGGCGGCCCTGTTCGGCCAGACCTGTTTCGCCGAGGGCGAGGCCAAGTCGACGTACGGCACCGGCACCTTCATGCTGATGAACACCGGCGACAAGATCATCAACTCCTACAGCGGCCTGCTGACCACGGTCGGCTACCGCATCGGCGACCAGGCCCCGGTCTACGCCCTGGAGGGCTCGATCGCGGTCACCGGTTCGCTGGTGCAGTGGATGCGCGACCAGATGGGCCTCATCTCCACCGCCGCCGAGATCGAGACGCTCGCCTCGTCGGTCGAGGACAACGGCGGCGCCTACTTCGTGCCGGCCTTCTCCGGTCTGTTCGCCCCGTACTGGCGTTCCGACGCCCGCGGTGTGATCGCCGGCCTGACCCGGTACGTCACCAAGGCACACCTCGCGCGCGCCGTGCTGGAGGCCACCGCCTGGCAGACCCGTGAGATCACGGACGCCATGACCAAGGACTCGGGCGTCGAGCTCGCGGCCCTCAAGGTCGACGGCGGCATGACCTCCAACAACCTGCTGATGCAGACCCTCTCGGACTTCCTGGACGCCCCCGTGGTCCGTCCCATGGTCGCCGAGACGACCTGCCTCGGTGCCGCGTACGCCGCCGGTCTCGCCGTCGGCTTCTGGACCAACACCGACGACCTGCGCGCGAACTGGCGCCGGGCCGCCGAGTGGACCCCCAACATGGACGCGGAGAAGCGCGACCGTGAGTACAAGAGCTGGCTCAAGGCCGTCGAGCGGTCCATGGGCTGGCTCGAAGACAGCTCTGTCGAGGAGTAAGAAACACATGACCAGCCAGTCCACCCTGCAGTCCGTGCCTGCCCTCGGTACGCACCCGGCCTCCGGCTCGAACCCGAGCCGCGCCGAGACCCGGGAGCAGCTCTCCAAGGCGACGTACGACCTCCTCGTGATCGGCGGTGGCATCCTCGGCATCTCGACTGCCTGGCACGCCGCGCAGTCCGGTCTGCGGGTGGCGCTGGTCGACGCCGGCGACTTCGCCGGCGCCACCTCCTCCGCTTCCTCCAAGCTTCTCCACGGCGGTCTGCGCTATCTGCAGACCGGCGCGGTGAAGCTGGTGGCGGAGAACCACTTCGAGCGCCGTGCGGTGTCGCGTCAGGTGGCTCCCCACCTGGCCAATCCGCTCACGTTCTACCTCCCCGTGTACAAGGGCGGGCCGCACGGCGCGGCGAAGCTCGGGGCGGGCGTCTTCGCCTACTCCGCCCTGTCGGCGTTCGGTGACGGTGTCGGACACCTGCTGTCACCGGCCAAGGCCGCGCAGGACGTGCCCGAGCTGCGCACCGAGAACCTCAAGGCCGTGGCCGTGTACGGCGACGGTCAGATGAACGACGCGCGCATGGCGCTGATGACGGTCCGCGCGGCCGTCGAGGCGGGCGCCGTCGTGCTCAACCACGCCGAGGTGTCGGGGCTGCGCTTCACCCGGGGCCGGGTCACCGGTGCCGAGCTGCGCGACCGGCTCTCCGGTGACGACTTCGGCGTCAACGCCCGGCTCGTGCTCAACGCGACCGGCCCGTGGGTCGACCACCTGCGCAGGATGGAGAACCCGGACGCGGCGCCGTCCATCCGGCTGTCGAAGGGCGCGCACCTGGTCCTGAAGCGGACGTCCCCGTGGAAGGCCGCGCTGGCCACGCCGATCGACAAGTACCGCATCACCTTCGCGCTGCCCTGGGAGGACATGCTCCTGCTCGGCACCACCGACGAGGTGTACGAGGGCGACCCGGCGGATGTCGCGGTCACCGAGAAGGACACGGCCCAGATCCTCGACGAGGCCGCGTTCTCCGTGCGCGACCAGCAGTTGTCGCCCGACCTGATCACGTACTCCTTCGCCGGTCTGCGGGTGCTGCCCGGTGGCCCCGGTGACACGGCGAAGGCCAAGCGGGAGACGGTCGTGACCGAGGGCCGGGGCGGGATGCTGTCCGTGTCCGGCGGCAAGTGGACGACCTTCCGGCACATCGGCCGTACGGTCATGGAGAAGCTGGAGACGCTGCCCGGGCGTCCGCTGGGCGACGACTTCGAGCCCGTGTCGTCGCTGCCGAAGCATCTGCCGCTGCCCGGTGTCGCCAACCCGCGCGCCGTCGCGCACCGGCTGCTGGTGGACGGCCCGGCGCCGGGTCCCCGTATGGCCGCCGACACGGCGAAGCACCTCGCGACGCACTACGGGTCGCTGGCGTTCGACATCGCGCGGCTGGCCAACGAGAACCCCGAGCTGGGGGAGCGTGTGCATGCTGACGCGCCCGAGATCTGGGCGCAGGTTGTTTATGCGCGGGACAATGAGTGGGCGGAGACCGCGGATGACGTTTTGCGTCGTCGGACGACGCTCACTATTCGGGGGCTTGCTTCGGACGAGGTCCGGGCCAAGGTTCAGGATGTGCTTGACAAGAAGTAGCACTTTTTGAATTGCTGAAAGGGGCGGCTCCTTTTTTGGGAGCCGCCCCTTTCCGTTTGTCGTTCGTCTGCGGGTGCGTTGTGGCTTGTCGCGCAGTTCCCCGCGCCCCTAAAGACCCACTACGACCGCTCTTACATCGCTCGGGTTGGTCAGCTTCTCGCGGCGGAGGATCAGTTCTCGGCCGATTTTAAGTGCCCTGCGGGAGGCTGGGACGGGGTCCGGGAGGGTTGTCAGGTCTGTCAGGTGGGCGAAGCCGATGACGCGGCGGATGATTTCCGTGCCCGCGTAGCCCACGGAATCCGTCCAGACCCGGTGCAGGAAGCGGTCCAGGTAGGCGTCGTCGAAGAAGGTGTCGGTCCTTGTCGGCCAGAGGCGGCGGAACTCGGTCTCGAACGCGGTCCAGGACAGGGCGAGTTGGTCGGCGTGGTCGCTCAGGAGACCCAGTGCGCGCGCCCGTTCCTCCGAGACCAGGACGTTCGCCCAGTAGAGGCCGAGGTCGTAGCCGATCGGGCCGACGAAGGAGAACTCGGGGTCGAAGACCCGTACCACCGGGGCGCCTTCGCGTTCGCCGACCATGACGCTGCCGGTGTGCAGGTCGCCGTGGAGGAGGGCCTGGGCGCTCGACATGAAGGTGTGGCGGAGGTCGGCGACCTCGGTACGGAGCCTGGTGTCGGCGCGGAACTCCGTGGCCAGGTCGGTCAGGTCCGCGTGCCAGTGGTTGTGTTCGTGCTCGATGTACGGCTCGGCCAGGACCACGTCCTCGGTGATCTTGCACAGCTCCGGGCTCACCGAGGCCGCCAGGAGTGCCTTGCGGGCCGCCGACTCCATGCCGAAGTCGCTGGTGGCGAACGTCAGTTGGGCCACGAACTCGCCGATCCGGGTGGAGGTGTGCGGGCCGTACGACGCGCCGTCGTTGAGGAGGGTGCGCAGGACCTCCAGGTCCGACATGTCCTCCATGACGAGGGCGTAGTTCTCCGGGTCGTACCCGAGGATCGCCGGGATCTTGTCCGGCGCCACCTTCGCGACCTGCTCGTACGCCCGCGCCTCGGCGTCGGCGCGCTCCGGGCTCATCGGCCAGGACGGGCCGGCCACCCGGACCCAGGGCAGGGCCTGCTTGACGGCCAGTCTGCGGGTGCCGTCGGCGGACCTGGCGAGGAACACGCGGTTCATGTTGCCGTCGGAGACCTCGCGGACGGTGATGTCCGACGGGTCGGGCCAGTGGCCGCGCTCGTTCAGGTAGGCGGCGACGTCGGCCGGCTCCAGGATGCGGTAGCCCATCGTGAACTTCCTTATGCGGTGCGGCGCTTGGACAGGGTGAAGCTGAAGACCAGGGCGAGGATCAGGACCGTGCCCTCGACAACGTCCTGCGTGTAGTAGGGCAGGCCCTTGATGGTCAGGCCGGTGGTGATGATGCCGATCAGGACCGCGCCCAGGGCGGTGCCCCACACGTTCGGGCGCCCCCGGCCCAGGACGGACGTGCCGACCAGGGCCACGGCGACGGCTTCCAGGAGCTGCGAGGTGCCCGCGGAGACGTCTCCCTGGCCGATGCGCGCCGCCAGGATCAGGCCGCCGGTCGAGGCGAGGACGCCGGAGAGGACGTACGCCAGGGCCCGGTACGCCCCCACGCGGATGCCCGCCAGGCGGGAGGCCTCGGGGTTGGCGCCGATCGCGTACAGCACCCGGCCCCAGCGGGTGCGGGCCAGGAAGATCCAGGCCGCGACCGTCAGCGCGCCGAAGATGACCACGGAGACGGGGATCCCGAGGACCGTGCCCCGGTCGATGCGCAGGAAGCCGTCGGTGAACTTGCCGGGGGCCGTCGTACCGTCGGCCTGGGTCATCCCCGGGGTGATGGACTGGCCGTCGACCAGGACGAGTTTGGTGCCCTGGATGACGAACAGGGTGCCCAGGGTGGCCAGCATGTCGGGGATCTTGAGGACCACGATGAGCAGGGCGTTGAGCAGGCCCACGAGCGCTCCCGCCACGATCACGGCGATGATCGCGACCGTACCGACCTGGTTGTACGAGACCATCGTCTTCGCGGCGACGGTCACTCCGAGCCCGGCCACCGCGCCGACGGACATGTCCATCCCGCCGACGGCCATGGTGAGCGTGACACCGAGCCCGAGGATCGCGGCGACGGAGACGTACCGCAGGGTGTCGAGCAGGGTCGCGGAGTCCCGGAAGGACGGCTCGCTCAGCGCGAAGTACGCGAAGAGGGTGACGGTGACGAAGATGAAGCCGTACTTGATGACCGCGTTCTGGACGCGCGGTCCGGCGGCGGCGAGCGTCGACGCGGTCGCCGTCTTCGCGGGGGCGGCGCTTTGGGTGGTGGTCATGGGGTGCTGCTTCCTGGGATGGCGGGGGCGATGAAGCCGGCGTGGGGTTGGGCGGTTGTTCGGGTGCGGGCCGGTGGGGGCTGGTCGCCCAGTTCCCCGCGCCCCTT
>NZ_LIQQ01000285.1 GCF_001418565.1 Streptomyces graminilatus
GCAGGGCCGGAGCCGGAAGGGGGTAGGCCGAGGGAAGGCCGGGGAAGGCCGGCCGGCCGACCGGACCCGGAATGCCGGAAGCGGAATGCCGGAAGCGGTCAGGGGTCGCGGGATTCTCGTGGCCGGATGGTGAGACGGCAGGCTCAGGGAGTGAGCAGTCACGGGGTGTGAGCAGGCTCAGGGGTGAGCAGGCTCAAGGAGCGAGCACGCTCCGCGCCTCGGCCCGGCGCAGGAACTCCAGGGAGCCGCGGGCGATGTCGGGGGCGTCCAGGGCGCCGCCCTGGATCTCGACGGACACCAGGCCGTCATGGCCGAGGTCGGTCAGCGCCGCCAGTACCGGCGGGAAGTCGATCTCACCGGCGCCGAACTCCAGATGTTGGTGGACCCCTCGGATCATGTCCTCGATCTGGACGTTCAGCAGGTGCGGCGCCGCCAGTTCGACACAGTCGAGCAGGCTCGGCTCCTCCACGCAGTGGGCGTGTCCGATGTCCAGGGTGACGCCGAACAGCTCGGGTCCGCCGAGGAGTTCGCGCAGTCTCAGACACTTCGCGACCGTGTCGACGAACATGTGCGGCTCGGGTTCGAAGGCCAGCGCGACCCCGTATGTCTCCGCCGTCTCCAGCGCCGCGCCGACGCCCGCGGCCAGCCGCTGCCAGGCCTGTGTCTCCGGGATGTCGTCCGGGGCCGGCCCGCTGCACAACTGGACGCTGGGCGAGCCGAGTTCGGCGGCGATGCGGATGGCGCGCCGCAGCAGGTCGACGCGGCGTTCCGGTTGGCCGGACATCAGGGTCGGCTGATGCTTGCCCCAGGGGTCGAGGAAGTAGGGCGCCCCTGTCTCGACCGTAACGGTCAGCCCGAGCCGCGTCAACTGCTGCCGAAGGCGGGTGACTTGGTGGTTCAGGTCGTCGGCGTACGGGTCGAGGTGGTTGTGGTCGAGGGTGAGAGCGACGCCGTCGTAGCCCAGGTCGGCGAGGACGCCGAGGACGTCGGAGAGACGGTGGTGGGTGAATCCGTTGGTGCCGTAGCCGAATCTCAGGCCCATAGTCCGCCTTCCGTCGCACACATCGCACACGTCGCACAATTCATGACCTGGCTCACGGCACAGCTCATGCTCATGGCGCCGATCATGCCGGGGCCCGTATCGGGCCTCATGTCAGGGCTCATGTCGGGCCTCATGTCGGGGACACCCGCCTCGCCAGGCTCCGCGCCACCGGGTGCAGGGTGCCCAGGAGCGCGGCGGCGACGGGCGCTCCGGCGCGCGCCGTGAGCGCCGCCTGCAAGGGGACCATCGCGAGGATGCCCGCCCCCACCGCACGCCGTACGGAACTCGCGCGCGGATCGTGTACGGCCCGTGCCTGGGCCAGGCCGTACGTCCCGAGGTAGGCGACAACTCCGGCCGAGGCGACGGCGGTTCGGGCGTTCTCCGCGCGGGTCCGGGCACGCCGGGGCGGGCCACCGGCCAGAACCGCGGGCCGGGAGGGGAGTACACGGGGAAGCACAGAGGACAGTACGGAAGGCAGTACGGAAGGCAGCACCGTCGACAGTGCCGTGGCCGATGACACGGCGAGCGTCGTGGCGGGCAGTCGGGCCGGGGCGCCGGAGATCTCGTGGCGGCTGAGGGCGGTGATCGTGTAGGTGTGCACCCCGGTGAGGAGGGCGGGTGCGGCGCCGCGAGCCAGCGAGGCGGCCGTTCCACCCTTGCGGGACGCGTGCCACGGGGGGCTGCCGCCGCCGGCCACCGCGCCCGCCAGTACGTCGAGAGCGCGTGCGCCCGCCATCGCCGCCGGACCTGCCGGAGTCGACTTCAGCTTCAGGTCGTACGCCCAGACGAGCGCCGTCAGGGGCAGGGCGACCGCGAGTCCCCGTCTGCCGCCCGACACCGCGGCGAGGCCGAGGCCGGCGCCGGTGAGGCCGGTGGCGACGGCCAGCGCGGTCCGGCGCGGCACCCGGCCGGAGGGCACCGGACGGGCGGGCCTCTCGACCGAGTCGACGGCGGCGTCGGCGTAGTCGTTGAGGGCCATGCCGGCCCAGTAGAGACAGACGGAGGAAGCCATCGCGCCGACCGTCCGAGGGCCGAGGGGACGGCCCGCCGCGGTCGCGCCCGCCAGGATGTCGCCGGGGACGCTCAGCGCGGCCGGGGCTCTGACGAGGCTCAACAGGTCGGACAGTGACGGCCGTTGGGGTGGACGGCGGGTTGGAGAGCTGCTGTCGCGTAAGTGTTGTCGGGAACCGGCGGGGGGAAGTGCTTTCCGGTCACTCATGGCCCAATCATTACCGTAGAACTTGAAAGCTAATACTGATGACTCATGTTGCTCTTGTGATGAATGCGACAACTCGCCCCGGTTGACAGTGAGTTCACACAACCGTCACACGTCGCCCCGGGGGCGGGAAAACGATTGCGCTGCAATTCGAGATGACGTCGTCCGCACTATGGACACGACATGTCATGCACCTTTAAATCTGAGCGATCAAAGCTGTCTTCACCCCAAGGAGACCGATGACATCCCCCCGTCTCGCCGCAGCCGGCACGGCCGCCGTCACCGCCGTCCTGCTTGCCGCAGCGCTCTCCCCCACCGCCGGCGCAGCTGACCTGCCAACCAGGGACACCGCGATCAGGAACGCGGTCACGGCACTCACGGACCAGGCCGCGTACCTGGGCCTGACCTCCGCACAGGGCACCAAGGTCCGGGACGTCGTCATCGACAAGGACGGCAGCCAGCACGTCCGCTACGACCGAACGTACCGTCAACTCCCGGTTCTGGGCGGCGACTTCGTGATCCACCTGAAGCCGGGCGGCGCCTACCGGAGCGCGAGCCGCGCCACGACCCGCCCGGTGTCACTGTCCACGATCAGCCCATCGGTGTCGGCCCCGAAGGCCGCCGGCCTGGCGGCCTCGGCGCTGCGCTCGGTGAACCGGGGCCAGGCGCTCAAGAACATAACCTCCAAGCCCCAGTTGGTGGTTGACGCCCTGCACGGCGCCCCGAAGCTCGCCTGGGAGACGAACGTGGTCGCCCTGGACCGGGCGGGCAACCCGGTCGGCCGGACCGTGGTCACCGACGCGCGCACGGGCGGCCAGATCGACGCCTGGGACAGCATCGAGACGGCGACGGGCGACGGCAAGTCCCTTTACAGCGGCACGGTTCCGCTGGAGACGACGGTCTCCGGATCGACGAACCAGCTCAAGGATCCGACCCGCGGCAACACGTACACCGGCGACGCCGCGAACGGCACCGACCTGTGCATCTTCGGTATCTGCATCGTCCGCGCCCCCGCGACGCTCTTCACCGACGCGGACAACCACTGGGGCACGGGTGCGACGGCCGACCGTTCCTCGGCGGCGGTGGACGCGCAGTACGGCACCAACGAGACCTGGGACTACTACAAGAAGACGTTCGGGCGCAACGGCATCAAGGGCAACGGGGCCGGCTCGTTCAACCGCGTGCACTACGGCAACAACTACAACAATGCCTTCTGGGACGACAGTTGCTTCTGCATGACGTACGGCGACGGTGACGGCAACGTGTTCGGCCCGCTGGTCTCGCTGGACGTGGCCGGCCACGAGATGACCCACGGCGTGACGTCGTCGACGGCCAACCTGGCGTACTCGGGCGAGTCGGGCGGCCTCAACGAGGCGACGTCGGACATCTTCGGCACACTGGTGGAGTTCAACGCGGCCAACTCCTCCGATGTCGGCGACTACTTGATCGGCGAGAAGATCGTGAAGCCGGGCTTCGGCAAGCCTGCCCTGCGCTTCATGGACCAGCCGTCGAAGGACGGGAACTCCGCCAACTGCTGGAGCACGGCCACCGGGAACCTGGACGTCCACTACTCCTCGGGCGTGGCGAACCACTTCGCGTACCTCCTGGCGGAGGGCAGCGGCGCCAAGACGGTGAACGGCGTCAGCTACAACTCCCCTACGTGCAACGGCTCGACGGTCGCGGGCATCGGCCGGTCCAAGCTGGGCGCGATCTGGTACAAGGCGCTGACCACGTACATGACGTCCTCGACGAACTACGCGGGCGCGCGCACGGCCACCCTGAACGCGGCGCGTGATCTGTACGGGGCGAACAGCGCGGAGTCCGCGGCTGTGGCTGCCGCGTGGAGTGCGGTGTCGGTGGGCTGAGCGGGGCTGCTCGGCGGGAACGCCGCCGAGCAGGAGATGTGCAGGTGGTGACTGATGGCCGTCCCGGGAAGGTTCTCCGGGGCGGCCGTCATGTTGCCCGCCCTCGTGTTGCCAGCCGTCAGGTCGCTCGCTGTCAGGTTGCCCGACGACATGTTGCTCGCCGTCAGGCTGCCCGACGACATGTTGCTCGCCGACGCGGCGAAGCGGGACGCATATCCGTATCGTGGGCCTTGGGCCTTAAGTTGAACCCTGTACGAACGCGTCCGCTGCGACCGAGGAGACGATCCCCCATGCCCGAGTCCGAGTTCGAGCCCGAACAGCGATCCGAACAGCGAATCGACACCTCGGTCCCGCACTCCGCCCGTATCTGGAACTACTGGCTGGGCGGCAAGGACAACTACCCCGTGGACGAGGCGGCCGGCGACGCGTACACCGCCGTCTTCCCCGGCATCGTCACGATCGCGCGCAGCAGCCGCGCGTTCCTGGGCCGGTCGATCCGCCACCTGGCCGGGGAGGCGGGCATCCGCCAGTTCCTCGACGTCGGCACGGGCCTGCCGACGGTGGACAACACGCACGAGGTCGCCCAGTCGGTCGCCCCCGACGCGCGCATCGTGTACGTGGACCACGACCCACTGGTCCTGACCCACGCCCGAGCGCTCCTCACCTCGACGCCCGAGGGCGCGACGGACTACGTGGACGCCGAGCTGTACGACACCGGCCGCATCCTGGAGGCCGCGGCCAGGACACTCGACCTCACCCGCCCGACGGCCCTGATCCTCAGCGGCATCCTGGGCCACGTGGCGGACCACGCGGTGGCCTGCGGCATCGTCCGCGACCTGATGGCGAGCCTGCCGTCCGGCAGCTACCTCTCCCTGAACGAGGGCTCGCGGGGCACGGACCCCGACTACGAGCAGGCGCAGGACGCCTACAACGAGACGGGCGCGGTGCCGTATTTCCTGCGGCCGGTGGACCAGATCGAGGCGTACTTCGAGGGGCTCGAACTGGTGGCGCCGGGGGTCGTCTCGGTGCCGCTGTGGCGGCCGGAGCCGAGCGCGTCCGGGGTTACGGCACCGCCCATCGGCCAGCACGGCGGGGTGGGCCGCAAGCCCTGACCCGGCCACCGGCTCCGCCGGAGCGCATGCCCTGACCGGCCACCGGCTCCGCCGGCCGGAGCGCGCCGAGTACGACTGCTGTCGCTCGGCGCGCCGCGACGGCGGGCTCGGGCGGGTTCAGGCGCGCTCAGTCCTGCTTGGGGGCGGCCTGCTGGACCACTTCGAAGGACCAGAGGGTCGATGCGGAGGCGGCGGGCTTGGGCTGCTCCCCACCGGCGGCGGCAGGTCGGTGCGCTGCCTGCATGGGGCCCGCCATCCAGGCCTGGAAGTCCTCCTCGCTGCGCCACCGCGTGTACACCAGGTAGCTGTCGGTGCCCTCGACGGGCCGGAGCAGCTCGAACCACTCGAACCCGTCCGACCCCTCGACGGCCCCGGCCCGCGACGCGAACCGCTTCTCCAGCGTCTCGCGCTGCTCTTCGGGGACCGTGAGTACGTTGATCTTTACGATGCTCATGAGGCCCATCCTGCCGCAGGCGGGCGCTGACGGTGTCGCGCGGGGGCGGTGGCGGTGGCAGCGGCGGGTACGGGGTCGGCCGCCGACGCAGGGTGCGACTGCCGCTGGTTCGCCACCCGCCCCACACCGCGTACGACATCCAGCTCGCACCAGACGAGCTTGCCGACGGTCAGCTCGGTCACGCCCCAGCGGTCGGCGACGGCACCGACGATCAGCAGTCCCCGCCCGAACATCTCATCGGGCGCCGCCTGGCGCGGGCTCGGCAGTAATTCGCCCCGCGGGTCGGAGACGCTGACACGCACGGCCCGCTCCCCGAGGGCCAGCTCGACCCGGAAGAAACGGTCACGAAGACACCCGTGCAGTACGGCGTTCCCGCCGAGCTCGGAGACCAACAGGGCGGTGTCGTCGGCGAGTTCGGGGCGGCCCCAGTCGGTGAGGAGACGGTGGGACCGGCGACGGGCGAGGGTGACGCTCTTCGGGAAGGGCGTGTAGTCGAGGCGGTCGTATCGGAGTGGGACGTCCTCTGTCATGGCGGTCGCTTTCGGGCAGGGGGGAGCTGCGCCATCTAGTAACTGGCGCCACTCTGCGAGCGGTTCGTCACCGACGGTAGAGGCGGCACAAGATCAGGGCAAGTTAGTCCCGGAATAATTAATCCGTTCGTGGTTGCAGAGCGGATCTCGGCCGCGACAGACTGTGCGCGCACCAAGGCCTGGAGGAGTACAACTTGAGCGCCAATCAACCCATGTCGGGCAACAGCACGTCCTCGGTGCTGGGGCGGCGCCTGGGCACCGAACTCATCAAGCTGCGCACAGCAGCGGGACTCACGCAGACCCACGCGGCCAAGGCTCTGACCTCGTCCATCACGAAGGTCACGAAGATGGAGCGCGGCTGGGTCCCCATGCGCGACCCCGACATCCGCGCGCTGTGCGAGCTGTACGGGGTCCGCGACCCCGGTGCTGTGGGAGGCCTGCTGGAACTCGCGCGGGTCGACCGTGAGCGCCGTAAAGCCAAGGGCTGGTGGGACGACTTCGCCATCCCGGGCGTCATGCAGGAGTACGTCGCACTGGAGAGCGCCGCGACGACGATCAAGGCATGGCAGCCTGCCTTCGTGCCCGGACTGCTCCAAACTCCGGCGTATGTACGGGCGTTGAGGGAGACACCTGCGGCCCAGGTGACCAAGAGCCCCGTGTCGGACGACGAGTTCGTCGCGGCCCGCGTCGCTCGCCAGCGCCGCCTACGTCACGACCCGCCGTTGTCCCTGCAAGTAGTGATCTACGAAGCAGTACTCCGCAACTTCCCCGGCGGCACGTTGACAGCCAGAGGACAGCTCGAAGAATTGGTACGGGTGGCCGAACTGCCGAGCGTCAATCTGCGTATCTTCCCGTTCAGCGCTGGCACTCACGCCGGCCTCAACGGCTCGTTCAACATCATCTCGTTCGCCGAACCGGGAGCCATGGACGTCGTGTACGTGGAGGCCCCCTTCGCCGAACGCTGGGTGGAGGGCGGAGAGGCTGCCGCGTCCTACGATGAGTTGTTCGGAAGGATCACCGAATGCTCCTTCGACGAACGGGAGTCGGTGTCGTTCCTCGACAAGCTACGCAAGGAACTGTGAGCCGTGCCTGACTTCGACTACCGCAAGTCCAGCTACAGCAACGACGCAGCCGAGTGCGTCGAGATAGCCACCAACATCCCCGCCACCGTCGCGATACGCGACTCCAAGACCCCGACGACCCCGCCCCTCCGCCTCCAACCCACCACCTGGGAGACGTTCCGAACCGCCCTCGCAGGCGACCGTATGCGCTGACCGGCCGCGAAAGGCGCCCAGTCGGGCCTCATTTCAGGAAGCCTCGGCACTCGTCCAGGTCAGGGGGCGAGTAATTTGCGCCCCCCAGGCTGTTGTAGATGGCGTCCCTTTCAGTCAGCGTGGCGTTCATTTTTTTGCAGACTCCACGCTTGACGTCGACATTGCTGGCCTTCAGCCCGATTCCATATTGTTCAGGTTCGGTGAAGGGGTCGGCAGCGATGAAATATTTGTCGCCTTTTTTGAAATTTTGCAGAATTACTTCGTCCGTCAGTACCGCATCGTAAATCTTGTCGAGCTTGTTGACGCACAGATTGTAGTCGGTCGGGTGATCGACGTACAGCCACTTCGGTTTGTCGCTCTCCACATATCCTTCTGCGCTGGACCCCTTGACCACGCACAACCGAGCATCTTTGGGAATGTCATAGATGGAATAAACTATTTTGCGCTTACCCCGGATTCTCGCCTCGCTCGGATCCCTGGATCCTGGGTAATGCTCCAGCATAATCTTTTGGTTCGTCTGGAAGTACGGTCCGGCGAAAATCACCGGAGGATTCCCAGGGGTACCCTTTTTCCGCTCGGGCGATATTCCATAGGTTCCGATAAATATATCGACCAGCCTATCGTTCAGCTCCTGCGCTCTCGCGGCCGTTCCCACACCTACGAACCTGAATTTTTTGACACCCAATGCATGGAGGATGACCTTCGCGTAGTCGATCTCCTTGCCAATCCATTTTCCTCCTTTCTTTTCACTCAGGCCCGGCTGGTTCCTCTTCACGCCGACCTTCCATTCCACTATTCCGGCTTGCGCGTCTTCGAACCGCGCAAAGCTTTTCTTGTTTTCTTCGGCGGCAGGTGAAAGGGGTGCGATCGGAGCGGGATCAGGATGTACGTAATCCCAGATGAGCCGGCCGCCAACACCGACGACGGCGAGGAGGGCAAGGCAAGCGACGCTCGTGAACGCGATCCGGCGAGGGGTACGAGGGAGGCGCGGCGGATTCTCGCTCTCGTCACCGCCGGCGGTGGTGGTGGCGGTAGTTGCGTTGGGGGCGGCGGCATTGTCAGGCCGCAGCAGGACATCCATGCCCGGTTCCCACGCCGCCTGAGGCTCCTGCCGGTCCCCTCCTTCGACCGTCATTATCCGCAGACGCGTACGCAGCTCGGCATACAGGCTGTGGAGTGTCAACTCCCCCTGCTGTTCAAGCAGTCGTACGAGTTCACGAGTGAAGGGTGTGCCAATGCCGCCGTCCTGAGCCGTGATACGGCGATTGGACTGAACGCTCATCAGCAGCAGGATCTTCTGCTTCTTGCGCGGGTCCCCCATCTCCTGCCAAGCCCTGGCGGCGTTGCCCGCGTAACAGCAGTCAAGGATCACCACGATCCGCTCGGCTTCGCTGTTGGCGAGTTCGTCGAGCACATAGGTGATGGCGGCGGCGCCCGGGAACGCGTTGCGCCCTCCGGGAACCACGCGCGCGTTGTGCATCTGAAGGAACAGTCTGTTGCCGTCGACGGGCAGGATTCCGTGCCCGGCGAAGTAGAACAACAGCAACCCCTTGGCGTCTTGGGCGGCCCTGTGCAGAGCGTCCTCGAAGTCGGCGGACGTGGGCGAGGAGCACACGGTGATCTGTTCTTCGCCGAACACCGCACCGCGGCGCAGCGCGTCCCTGAGTCCGGTGCGGTTTTCATGCACTCTCGGCAGATTCCCAGGCACACCGTCGGAAGGCTTGGTGTATTGGTACTCGGACACGCCGACGATCAGTGCTCTGTTCGCTTGCCCGCGCGGATCGTAGAGAGGCAACGGCTATTCCTCGTCAGAGTCCTGTGGCGGTTCGACCCGGGGGTTGGGGGGCTCTCCCTCTCCAACCCTGCGGCGGTTGGCACGCCAGGCGTCGATCGCGCGCTTCGTCTGTTCTGCCAGCGTCACGACGCCGGTGAAGGTCTCGACGACTTGGAGGACGATTTCCCAGTCGGGCCCCATCTGGCCGAGGGGCGTGTCCTCCCGGACCCGCTCCTCAATGTGCAAGTCGCCGCTGCGCACGAGTTCTTCCAGCGGCTTCTCACGCTCCAGCCAGGCTTTCAAAGCCCTGACCTCGTTTTTGTCGGTGTTGCCGTCGAACCGGACCCGTATGACCTGAGCAGCCACTGCGTCTCCCTTGCTGTGTGGCCGAGATCATATTGGGTTCTTTTCACGCCTGCCCAGTAGACGGGGAAGTTACCTGACCGTACCAGCCGCCGTCGCACACGACGCGAAGGTCAGTAACCGTCCTCGCAGGCCCTGGCCTTGAACTCCGCCACCGGAACGGTGACCGCGGATTCGTCGCCCTCGTAGCGGACCATGCCCGGCGTGAGACGGTCACGGTCGGCGAGGGTGAAGGAGACGCTGATCGCCGACCACGAGTCATCCTTGGTCCAGCCGTAAAGGGCGTAAGTGGTCTTGGCGGTGAGCCGCTTGAGAGGCGTGGTCGCGGTCCATCCGGCACCGGGCGTTTCGAGGGTCCAGGTGGCGAGACCGGCCTTGAGGGGCCGGGCGGCGGTCCACGAACCGACGGTCGCCTGGTTGTCGACATCGCCGCTGTCGACATAGAGGGTCGCACCGTCGAGGTGATGTCCGCAGACCATCAGGACGCCGACCAGACGACCGTCGTCGGTCACCGAGACACCGGTGACGGCGTCAACGGCGGGCCCACACCCCGAAGTTGCGGCGAGGGCGGCGCAGGCGACGAAGGCACCCGCGAAGCGTTGGACCGACGGCCACGAAACTGTCCACTGCACAGCGCTCCCCCTGCCCCGGGGTCGCTATTCGTACCCCTGTACCCCTGACGGTAGGGACCATCCGCATCGAATCACGGCGGCGCCGCCGACCCGTTGCGCGCTCGTTGTTGCCCTGTTGCCGGGGGCTTGAGCTACGCGGTACCGGGACCGTCGAGAAAGCCGAGCAGCACCGCGGCCTCCGCACGGAGTTGTGCGGCCCGGTCGGCGTGTGCGGGGGCGGTCAACTGGGCGGCTGCCTCCAGGCGTTCGGCGGCCTCGGCGCGTACGACGTTCTCCGCGTCGCTCTCGCTCAGCGCGCGCCGCACCGCTTCGGTGGCGCCGGCACCGACCGGCGACTGTTCGAGGGCCACACCCCGGAGTTCGGCTTCGCCCACGGGCACCGCCTCCGCGTTGTCCAGCGCCCCGAGTGTCGACCGCAGGGCGCTCACCGCGACCTTGTCACGGGCGCGCATCGCTTCCGGAAGTGCTTGACGCATACGAAGACGCACAGACATGCAAGTGACCTTACGACAGGCCCAGTTGCCGCTGCGAGCGCTACGGAACGGGGCCTGCGGGGTGTGCGGGATGTGGTCGGCACGTACGTGGCGCGGGGACCGGAACACGGTGGCTGCGACCCAGCCGCAGCCCTACACCTCCACCCGCCGCCCCACCCCGATCTCCTCCACGTCCTCGTCCGACACCACCGCGAACACCCCGCCCGGTACGCCCGGCAGCGCGGCGACCCGCGAGGCGACGGCCAGGAGAGCCGCCTCTGG
>NZ_LIQQ01000286.1 GCF_001418565.1 Streptomyces graminilatus
GGAGAGCTCCAGGGCGGACGATCGGATCGGGTCGTCGCACGCCCCGGGGGGTTTGGGGCGGGCGACTGTCCGATCGGTGAGGAGATCCGGAGCCAGGAGCTCCGGTTGCGTGCGCGAGGGCACCACCGGGCCGAAGCTGGGGAGGCCCCGACCAGGTACCGCCCGCAGTTGCCTGCGAGCGGGGTGTATCTCTCATCGGGATAGAACCTACGGCAGGGGACGAGTCTCGGACAGACAGAATGACATCCCGCCATCCTCCTCGCACACCTTCTTCACACGCTCTGACGCCGGCCTCCCGGGCCCGGAAACAAGCGGAATCCTGGCCGGTCGGCCGGCGCGTGCGAGTGACGAGGGCGGGCGCGGACGGCCCAAGGCGCGTCAGATGCCGGTGAAGGCCTGCTCGATGATGTCGAGACCCTCGTTCAGGAGGTCCTCGCCGATCACCAGCGGGGGCAGGAAGCGGAGGACGTTGCCGTAGGTGCCACAGGTGAGGACCAGCAGGCCCTCCTGGTGGCAGGCCTTGGCCAGAGCCGCCGCCGCCTCCGGGTGGGGCTCCTTGGTGGTGCGGTCCTTGACCAGCTCGATGGCGATCATGGCGCCCCGGCCCCGGATGTCACCGATGATCTCGTGCTTCTCGGCCATCGTGGTCAGCCGCGCCTTCATGACGGCCTCGATGTGCTTGGCCTTGGCGTTGAGGTCGAGCTCCTTCATCGTCTCGATCGAGCCGAGCGCGCCGGCACAGGCGACCGGGTTGCCGCCGTAGGTACCGCCCAGGCCACCCGCGTGCGCCGCGTCCATGATCTCGGCGCGCCCGGTGACGGCGGCGAGCGGCAGGCCGCCCGCGATGCCCTTGGCGGTGGTGATCAGGTCGGGCACGATGCCCTCGTCCTCGCACGCGAACCACTGGCCGGTCCGGCAGAACCCGGACTGGATCTCGTCGGCGACGAAGACGATGCCGTTGTCGGCGGCGAACTGGCGGATCGCCGGCAGGAAGCCCTTCGCGGGCTCGATGAAGCCGCCCTCGCCGAGCACCGGCTCGATGATGATCGCGGCGACGTTGTCGGGGCCGACCTGCTTGGTGATCTGGTCGATGGCCTGCGCGGCGGCCTCGGGGCCCGCGTTCTCCGGGCCGGTGGGCCAGCGGTAGCCGTAGGCGACCGGCACGCGGTACACCTCGGGCGCGAACGGCCCGAAGCCGTGCTTGTACGGCATGTTCTTGGCGGTGAGGGCCATCGTGAGGTTCGTACGCCCGTGGTAGCCGTGGTCGAACACGACGACGGCCTGCCGCTTGGTGTGGGCACGGGCGATCTTGACCGCGTTCTCGACGGCCTCGGCACCGCTGTTGAACAGGGCGCTCTTCTTGGCGTGGTCGCCCGGCGTCAGCTCGGCGAGCGCCTCGGCGGAGGAGCGCCGGGCCCGCGCGAGCAACTCCCGTGCCTTGTCGGGGT
The DNA here is from genome assembly GCF_001418565.1 of Streptomyces graminilatus. Classification (GTDB taxonomy): domain Bacteria; phylum Actinomycetota; class Actinomycetes; order Streptomycetales; family Streptomycetaceae; genus Streptomyces; species Streptomyces graminilatus. Next base: position 1,449 of record NZ_LIQQ01000286.1, read on the forward strand.
TCCTCTCGATGAGTGCCTCGGCGGTCCCCAGATCCATCCCGACGGCGACCAGCCGCGCCTGCGCACCGTCGTGCAAGTCCCGCTCGATACGACGTAGTTCGGCGGCGAACGAGTCCACGGCGTCCCGCCGCGACTCGGTCAGCACCCGTACCCGCTCCCGGAGTTCACCGCGCTCGCCGCCCAACAGCGCCCGCGTCAGCAGGAAATGGAGGCGCAGCAGGGCAGGCGTGAGGTGGTACGAGGCCACCAGGAGTACGGCGCCCAGCGCACCGGCGGCGAGGGCGTTGCCCGGCCCGCCGATGGGCACGAAGCCGTACCACCAGCCGACGTACGTCCCGTCCGTGAACACCCGCCACAGCCCGAGGGCCAACGCGAACCCCTCGAAGGGATACAGCAGCAGCATGGCGGGCACCAGCGCGGTGACGAACCCGAGCACGGCGTCGAGCGGCAGCCACGCGAACTCCCGCCAGGTCGCCGGATCACGCAGCACCCCGAGGGCCCGCGCCCACCGGCCGGCATCCGGCGACGGCACCCGGTACCGGGCCGGAATCCGCACCCCGCCCCACCGCACGGCCGCCAGCCGCCGCCAGTCGGCCCACGCCCGCACCCACAGCACGACCCGGGGCGTGGTGAGGAGCCCGATCCCCAGGGCGGGCACGAGCGCGAGGGAGACGAGGAAGAGCACGAACAGCACCACCGACCCGGCGAGCGAGGCGCAGGCCAGCGCCAGCGCCCGCACCCCGGCGACGACGACCGTACGAATCCGTGCGCTGATGATGTCGTCCATACGGTCAGTCTCGCCGAGCGCGCCCCACCGGATAGAGGGGACAGGGGACGGGTCAGCGCGCGGTCGGGGGCGTGTACTTGTACCCCACCCGCCGGACCGTCTGGATCGCGTTCCGGTACTCCGTGCCGAGCTTGCGGCGCAGCCGGGCGATGTGGACATCGACGGTACGGCCGTCGCCGACGTGCCCGTAGCCCCACACGGTGGTGACCAGGTGGTCGCGGGTGTGCACGCGGCCCGGGTGGGCGACGAGATGGGCGAGCAGCTCGAATTCGAGGTACGTGAGATCCAGCGGGCGCCCGTCGACCGCGGCGGTGCGCTGTACGTCGTCGACGCGTACGAGGTGACGTACGCCGTCGGCCTCAGGCTGCGCGGGAGGCGCGCCCGGGGCCGACGCCTCCGGCTCCGCCACCGGGTCCGGATGTGGATCCGGGAGCGCGAACGGCAGTGGCAGTACGGGCGGCTGCTGGTCGGCCGGTACGAGGAGCAGGTAGCCGATCATCGGCGGCCGGCCG
>NZ_LIQQ01000287.1 GCF_001418565.1 Streptomyces graminilatus
CGGGCGGCGAGCCGGTCGGCGATCACGCGCAGGGCGAGGGGGAGGCGGCCGGCGAGTTCGACGAGGGGGTGGGCGGCGTCGAGGCCGTCCCGTCCGGACGCGGCGCGCAGCAGGGCGGCGCTCTCCGCGCTGGTCAGGGGGGTGAGGGGGAAGCGCCGGGCGCTGTCGAGGGCGGCCAGCGGGGAGCGGCTGGTGACGATCACGGCACAGCCGGAGCCCGCCGGGAGCAACGGACGTATCTGCGCGGCGCCTTCGGCGTCGTCCAGGACGAGGAGGGTGCGGGTCGGGGCGAGGAGGGAACGCAGTAACGCGGCTGCCGCGTCCGGGTGTTCGGGGACGCGGAGTGGATCGGCGCCGAGATCGCGCAGCAGGGCGGTGAGGGCGTGGGCGGGGGTGAGGGGTGGCTGCGCCGCTTCGGAGGTGCTGCCGCTGCCGTGCAGGTCGACGTACAACTGACCGTCCGGGAAAAGGGCCCGGAGTGCGTGGGCGACGTGCAGCGCCAGGGCCGTCTTGCCTACACCGGGCATGCCGTGGATCACGGTTATGGGGGTGGCGGCGCCTTGGATCGCTGGGCCGGGGGTACCTGCCGCGGCCTCGGGACCGGGGTGCCGCTTCGAGACCAGCGTCCGGCGCAGGGCGTCGGCGACGCCGGCGCGGCCGGTGAAGTGGGCCGGGGGTGGAGGAAGTTGGGCGGGGCGAGGCATGCGGGGAGGCGATGACGCCGGCGTGGGGCCTGCTGTCGGCCTGCGGCTCGGCGTCAACACCGAGGGGGGTGTCGGTACGGAGTGTGGCGTTGGCTCAGGTCGGGCTGAGGTCGACCATGGCCGTGGCGTTGACTCGGGCCGGGTTGAGGCCGACCCTGAGCGTGGCGTTGGCTCGGGCCGGGCTGAGGTCTCCCCTGGCTGTGGCGTTGACTCGGGCCGCGATGTCGGCTCGGGGCGTGTCGAGGCCGTCGCGGCTCGTGGTGTGGCGGCGGGAGCCGATCGCGGGGCCGAGCCAGACGTCGGCTGTGCGGGGACGTAGGGAACCGGACGGTCGGTGGGCAGCGCGAGGTCGGTGGGCTGCGTGAAGCCGCCCGGGGCATCCGGATCGCCCGGAACTCCTGGAGTACCCAGGCCTCTTGGGCCCCCCGACCGCTCTGGACCTACCTGGCCACCTTCAGGATGCGCCGCTCCTTCAAGGATCCCTGGTCCTGCCAGGGACCCCGGCCTCGTCCGGGTCCCAGGTTCTGCCTGGCCCTCCTGGTCCCACGGGTCCGCCGTATCTCCCGGGCCCGCCTGGCTCCCCGGAGTGCCCGACCGCTCCCGGGCCGGCAGGTCAGCCCGGCCCCCCTCGCCGGTCGAGCCTGCCGGGGTCTCCGAGCCCGCCGCCTGATGGGCGGCACCCGCCGCTCCCACCGCGCCTACTGAGCACACCGGCTCCGCCTGCCCCACCGGCCCTGCCTGGCCCGCCTGACCCGCCTGACCCGCCTGACCGACTGGGCCAACCGGGCCCATCAGACCTTCCGGACCCACTGTCCCTGGCAGCCCCGCGTGGCCCACCAGCCCAACCGGCCTTGCCTGACCCGACTGGCCCGTCTCCCCCACCGGGCCAACTGGGCCCACCAGACCTTCCGGACCCACTGTTCCCGGCAGCCTCGCGTGCCCCAGCGACCTCGCGTGCCCCACCGACCCTGCCTGCCCCACCTGCCCAACCGGCCCAACCGGCCCAACCGGCCCAACCGGCCCAACCGGCCCCACCGGCCCCACCGGCCCAACCGGCCCAACCGGCCCAACCGGCCCCACCGGAACCCGAAGTACCTCCACATGGGCCGCTCGTACCGCTGGTCCCGGTTCCACGCCCAGTTCTTCCAGGAGGCGGGTGCGGAGGTCGCGGTGGACTGCGAGGGATTCGGCTCGGCGGCCGGTGCGGTGGAGGGTGAGCATCAGGTGGCGGTGGTAGGACTCGCGCAGGGGGTGTTCGGCCGTCAGGGCCGTCAGCTCCGGGATCAGGGAGGCGAGTCGGGTGCCGCCGACGTTCAGTTCGGCGTCGTAGCGCCACTCCAGGAGGAGCAGGCGGGCCTCCGTCAGGCGCTGGGTGAACGCGTACCCGACGGTCTCGGGCGGGATGCCGGTCAGTGGGGCGCCGCGCCACAGCGAGAGCGCCGACGCGCACTCGGTCAGGACCCGCTGCCAGTCCTGGTTGGCGTGGGCGGCGCGCGTCCGTTCGACGTGGGCCTGGAAGACGTGCACGTCCAGCTCCCCCGGGCCGACCCGCAGGAGATACCCGGGCGGTACGGCGCGCAGCCGTCCCGGGTCGTCCAGAAGCCGGCGCAGCCGGGTCACATGGTTGTGCAGCGAGGCCTGCGCGGACGCCGGGGGTGCCCCGCCCCACAGCGCGTCCTTGAGCGTCTCGACCGGGACGACCCGGCCGGGTTCGAGGAGCAGGGTGACGAGCAGCGTCCGTACCTTGCTGCTGCCGATCGGCTGGATCGCGTCCCCCGCAAGGCCGTTGGAGGCGTCACCGTCGTAAAGAACGGGCGCGCCCAGCAGTCCGAACCGCAGACCGCACCGCATGTCCTCGCCCCACTGCCCTCTCGTTCGCCCATTGGGCTCTTATGTTAGCGATCTGTTGGTGTGGCCTGATGTGATCACCTCAACGGAGCCGGTCCGAGGGCGCGCGCGTATGACGCGCAGCTCGGGGGAGTGTCGCTGTCGCGGCCGGGTCCGGGTACGCGAGAGGGCCCAGGTCGCCAGAGGTGACGACCGGGGCCCTCTTATCGTGTGGCACGTGTCACTCGTGCCCATCCGTCTGCCACTCGCCATGTGTCACAGGACCGGCGGGCGGCCCAGGCGGGTCAGTTTCCATACCGTTCGCCATCGCATCGGACGGCGTTCACCGGCCGGTTCGCGCAGGCCCTCCGCGAAGCCGCCGAACCAGGCCCGCAGCGCGCGCGTGGAGCCGCCGCGCAGGACGGTGATCGCGATCCAGATGCCCAGATGCACCGGGATCAGCGGCAACGGCAGCCTGCGGCGGACCAGCCAGACCCGGTTGCGGGCGGTGACCCGGTGGTAGATGGCGTGGCGGGCCGGTGAAGTGCTGGGGTGGCGCAGCAGGAGTCGGGGTTCGTAGAGGATCTTCCAGCCGGCGTCGACGGCCCGCCAGGCGAGGTCGGTCTCCTCGTGGGCGAAGAAGAAGGCGGCGGGCCAGTCGCCGGTCTCGTCGAGCATCGCCATGCGCAGGGCGTGGCCGCCGCCGAGGAACTGGGTGACGTATCCGCCGAGCATCGGGTCGCCCGCGCCGGGCCGGGGGATGTGCCGGCGCTGGGTCACGCCGTTCTCGTCGGCGATCCGGAATCCGACGATGCCGAGCCGGGGGTCGGCGGCGTACAACTCCCGTACGCGGGTGAGGACATCGGGGTCGACGAGCAGGCCGTCGTCGTCGAGGTCGACCACGACGTCGATGTCACCGAACTCCCGCAGCCGGGCCAGAGCCACATTGCGTCCGCCCGGACAGCCGAGGTTCTCGTCGACCTCGATGGCGGTCACCTCGCCGGAGAGGCCGGGGAGTTCGGGCAGCGGACAGCCGTTGCCGACGAGTACGACTCGGGCGGGGGCGAGATCCTGCTTGGCGATCGACTCCAGCAGCGCGTTCAGCGCGGCGGGCCGGTTTCCCATGGTCACCACGGCCACCGCGATACGCGGCTCCACCGTCATGCCACTCACCAGATCCACCTCGTTCCGGCCGCCGACGTCCATCATGCATCGCGGTCGGATGCTATCCGTTTACAGTAAGGATGTATTAAGTACGCATTAGGTGCGTCTCCGCTACACCCGCCTCCGCCGCACCCTACGGCTTTCCGTCGGCACCGTGCCCCGTGCCGCGCCCCAGCCAGGGTCCGCGGCGCCCGCCGCCAGTGCGGGGTGCCGGGCGGCCCGGAGACGGGCGGGGACGCCCCTGTCGGGCACCCGAGGAACTGGGACGTACTCAAGCAGCTCTCTCTCCCGGATTCCGGCCGGGTGGCGCTGACCGTCCAAAGCTGTCGGCTGTCAGTAGCCGGGCGGTATCCGGTCCTGCGGCCCGGCGGCCGCGGCCGGGTCGGGCTGGTCGGCCGGACGGGCCGGGTCGGCCGAGTCCGAGATCAGCTCCGCGAGGCGCAGGGAACACTCCCACTCCGTCAGCTTGCCGTTGATCATCACCAGGTACGACTCCTGGTCGGCGAAGCGGTACACCTGGCGTCGCTTCTCGCGGATGTTCCTCTTCGGCAAGTACGTGTGGACGGCGGCACGGAGTTTCTCCAGTGCCTCCTCCTTCGTCTCCCGCCCACGGCAGATGAACTCGGTCACGTGCGCGTCACTGGACACGCTCTGCGCGATCACTGCCCAGGTCCCCATGCCCACTCCCCTTCGTCACCGCCGCCAGTCAGCCACAGCTCGGCCGCGAGGACAAGGGCGACGTGGGCGGGTGGAGGCGACGACTGCCATGCGAGGAGCCGCCTTCCCACACCCCCCCCCGCCTCCCCCCCCCCCGTCTCCGTCTCCCTTCACGAGGGCACCATCGCCGCCCTCAGGGAGCGGACCGGCAAACGGGGCATGTCCGCCTACGTCGAAGCCCTCATCC
>NZ_LIQQ01000288.1 GCF_001418565.1 Streptomyces graminilatus
GAGCCGGTGAAGAAGGGCAAGAAGCTCACGGTCAAGGCCCGGATGACCGTCGCCGACTGGGAGAAGAACAAGAACGTGCCGCTCGTCGGGCACCAGTTGGTGCTGATGTACCGCAAGGGCGCGAGCGGCCCCTTCAAGCCGCTGCGGGGGGTCAAGACCGACCGGAACGGCTGGGCCTCGACCACCGTGAAGGCGACGGCTGACGGCGCGTACCGCTACGACTTCGCGGGCACGGACCTCACCATGTCCGCGGCCGGCTCCAGCGACAACGTCGACGTGAGGTGAGACCGGGGAAGTGACCTTTCCCCTGCCCGTCGCACCGACGGGCAGGGGACCCTCGTACCTGGCCGGCGGTCTGCCGCGTCCTCAGACCTTCAGCGGAACCGGATGGATCTCGTCGGCCTTGTGGCCGGCCCGCTCGTGGACGCGCTGCACCGCCTCGGCCGAGGGTGCCTCGGAGAGGCAGTAGACGACGCCCGACTCCGGGTCGGCCCACGCCTGCTCGAAGTGCACGCGCTCGTCCTTCTCGATGGCGAGGTCGGCGTTGTGGGCCTCACGCAACTGGTCCGCCGTGATGCCCTTCATGTTGTGGTGTACGTCCATGAATGTGGCCATGCCTCGCACCTCCAATCCCTGATCTTCGGTGGTCTCCGGTGATCTTCGGTGATCTTCGGTGATCTTCGGTCTTCGGGCTGCGATCTCCTGGCACTGGTACCGCTCGCCTGTTCTCCATCCTCTGCCCGTACGGCCGCCCCGGCGACTTCGCGCATGGCCAGGGGCGGCCCGTGGGGACCTGTGGGGACCTGCGGGGGGAGGACCCCGCGCCCGCTGCTTCAGCTACTTCAGCCCGATCTCCGCGCAGTCCGCCGCCAGCTTCGGGGTGCAGATGTCCTGGACCGTGTACACGCCGTCCTGGATCACCGTGTCGTCGATGTTCTCCTTGGTGAGGGCCACCACCGGGACCAGCATCGCCGGGATCTTCTTCTCCGTCGGGCTGTCGACCTTGTCGCGGGTCAGCGCGTCGAACTCGATATCGCGGCCCTGGACCTTCGCCACCGCGATGGACGCGGCGTTGTTCGCCTCCAGGATGAACGACTTGTAGACGGTCATGAACTGCTCGCCCGAGACGATCCGCTGCACCGCCGCCAGGTCCGCGTCCTGCCCGGTCACCGGCGGGACCTTCGAGGCGCCCGCCTCCTTCAGCGCGTCGATGACGGCGTCGGCCATGCCGTCGTTCGCCGAGTAGACGGCGGCGATGTTGCTCAGCCCGACGGACTTGATCGCCGCCTCCATGTTCGCCTTGGCGATCTCGGGCTCCCAGTCCTTGGTGTCGTACGACGCCGCGATCTGGACCTTGCCCTGGAGCTCGTTCATCGCGCCGGTCTTGAACCGGCCCGAGTTCGGGTCCGTGAGCGAGCCGTTGATCATCACGATCTTGCTGGTCGAGGCCTTGTCGCCGAGCGCCTCGACCAGCGAGCGGCCCTGCACCTCGCCGACGAGTTCGTTGTCGTGCGAGACGTACGCGTCGATCGGGCCCTCCGCGAGCCGGTCGTACGCGATGACCGGTATGTTCGCCTGCTTGGCCCGCTCGATCGACGGCGCGATCGTCTTGGCGTCGATCGAGTCCACCACGACGACGTCCACCTTCGCGGCGACCATCTCGTCGAACTGCTGGTTCTGCTTCTCCTTGTCGCCCAGGGCGTTGGCGTAGACGACCTTGCCCTTGCCGTTGGTGAGGGTGGCGACCTGCTTCTTGAAGAGCGGGTAGTCGAACTGCTCGAAGCGCTTCGTCTTCTTCTCGGGCAGCAGGAGCCCCACGGTGATGTCGTCGCCCTTCTTGGGTTCCGCCGAGCCGCTGCTGTCACTGCCGCTGTCGATGACACCGCACGCGGCGAGCGAGAAGGCAGAGGCAGCGGCCGTCACCGCGATGGCGGTACGGCGCACGGCGGTCCGACGGGGGGAACGAGCATTCACGGCAGGTGCCTTCCAGGCGGGGAACAGCATGACGAACCCGGGTACAGAACAGAGCAGTTGCACAACAGGGTGTTGCGGAACAGGGTGTTGCGGAACAGAGCAGGTACAGAACAGGGCAGGTGCAGAACAGATAAAGATCGGTTACGGCAGCCAACGCGGCGGTGGGCACATGCGTCAAGAAGTGCCGGTTAACGAGATGGCAACAGGGTGCCTGTTGTGCGTGGACAGCACATGAGCGTCAACTTGTGTGCATTGTAAGCCGGTTACCCAGCCGTCGAGACCGGCTGCGACCGCTTCTGACAAGGCGCGACCGGCTCGCCGTACACAAACCCCGCACAAATCTCACGCGACCTCACACAAAAGGGCCCTGCCTCCATCGCGTGGAGACAGGGCCCTTGAGGCTTGTTGACGGGTCGTCAACCGCACTGACAGGGGTTGCCCGACTGGCAGCCGCACCCGCAGCCGGAGCCGCAGCCGCAGGCGCCGAACAGGGGCAGGTTCTTGATCTCGGCGGGCTGCTGCGTCTCGTGTGCCTGTGTCGGGTCGGGCGTGCTGGGGGTCTCGGCCATGGGCCCTCCTGGAGCCTGGATCCTGGACCGGATCCTGGAGACGGGTGCCTTCTCCCCATTGCATGCCCGCCCCGCCGGGCGCATCAACGGCGCACAGGGGCTCGCGGGCCCTTCGGCGGCGCGAGAGGCGGCTCCGCACGCCCCGACCCCGTGGAGCCGTCTATCGCGACCCCGTAGAGCCGCCTGTCGCGCGAGCCCTCGAAGACTCAGGCCCCCTCGGCCCCGGTGGGCGGCTGCACGTCCACCTGGAGGTCGTCCGCGTGCTCGCCCGTCACGAGGTACACGACACGCTTGGCGACGGACACCGCGTGGTCCGCGAAGCGCTCGTAGTAGCGGCCCAGCAGCGTGACGTCGACCGCCGTCTCGATGCCGTGCTTCCAGCGGTCGTCGATCAGGTGGCGGAACAGCGTGCGGTGCAGCAGGTCCATCTCGTCGTCGTCCGTCTCCAGCTGCATCGCCAGGTCGACGTCCTTGGTGATGATGACCTCGGCCGCCTTCGCCATCAGGCGCTGCGCGAGCTGGCCCATCTCCAGGATCGTGGCGTGCAGGTCGCTGGGGACCGCGCGCTCCGGGAAGCGCAGCCGGGCCAGCTTGGCGACGTGCTGGGCGAGGTCGCCGGAGCGCTCCAGGTCGGCGCTCATCCGCAGCGACGTGACGACGATCCGCAGGTCGGTCGCCACCGGCTGCTGACGGGCCAGCAGCGCGATGGCGCGGCCCTCCAGGTCGTGCTGGAGCTCGTCGACCTTGGCGTCGGCCTCGATGACGCTTTCGGCCAGCTTCAGGTCGGAGTCGAGTATCGCCGTCGTGGCACGCCCGATCGCCGACCCGACGAGACGGGCCATCTCGACCAGACTGTCGCCGATCGAGTCAAGTTCCTCGTGGTACGCGTCACGCATCAGGTGTCCCTCTCTTGACGTCCATTCGGGGGCAGCACCGGGCCCCGTGACCCCCACGCTCCCACGTTCGGCCTCGGACGCGTCGTTTTCCGCCACGACAAATGAACCAATACTGGCTCCAAGGTGAACTCTGGGCGACGAGTGTTCGAGGTCGCACGGTCATGGCTGTAGCCAGGCCGCATCCCATGCCTAACCTGGCTGCATGGACGTGAACGCGGCAGTCGCCGCAGCGGCAGCGATCGCCGGGGTACTCACCGGCGTCATCGCCATGCTGGCGTTCCGCTGGAGCGAGCGCGACCAGAAGCGCCCCACCCGCACCTCGCTGCACACCGACCCGGTACTGCCGCCCGGCGTCGACACGGTGCTGTCCGTGCTGCGGTCCTCGGCCGTCGTACTCGACGAGGCGGACGCCGTCGTCAAGGCCAGCTCGGCCGCGTACGCCCTCGGCCTGGTCCGGGGCGGCAAGCTCTCCGTCGAGCCGATGCTCCACATGGCCCGCGACACCCGGCGCGACGGCGAGATACGCCAGGTCGAGCTGGACCTCCCCCGGCGCGGCACCGGACGCGGCGAGGCCCTCGCGGTCTCCGCGCGCGTGGCCCCGCTGGGCTCGCGGCTCATCCTGCTCCTCGTCGAGGACCTCACCGAGGCCCGGCGCATCGAGGCCGTACGGCGCGACTTCGTCGCCAACGTCAGCCACGAGCTCAAGACGCCCACCGGCGCGCTGTCCCTCCTCTCGGAGGCCGTCATGGGCGCCTCGGACGACCCGGAGGCCGTCGAGCGCTTCGCCGGCCGGATGCAGGTCGAGGCGACCCGCCTCACCAACCTCGTCCAGGAGCTCATCGACCTCTCCCGGGTGCAGAACGACGACCCGCTGGAGGACGCCGAGCCGGTCCGCGTCGACGAGCTCGTCGCCGAGGCCGTCGACCGCTGCCGCCACCAGGCCGGCGCCAAGCAGATCACCATGGCCGCCGGCGGCACCGCCGACCTGCGCGTCTGGGGCAACCGCGGCCAGCTCGCCGCCGCCCTCGGCAACCTCGTCGAGAACGCCGTCAACTACTCACCCTCCACCACCCGCGTCGGCATAGCGGCCCGCCGGGTGAACGCACCGGGCGGCGACCTCATCGAGGTCGCCGTCACCGACCAGGGCATAGGGATCTCCGACAAGGACAAGGAGCGCATCTTCGAGCGCTTCTACCGCGTCGACCCCGCCCGCTCCCGCGCCACCGGCGGTACGGGCCTCGGGCTGGCGATCGTCAAGCACGTGGCCGCCTCGCACGGCGGGGAGGTCACGGTGTGGAGCTCCGAGGGCCAGGGCTCCACCTTCACCCTGCGCCTGCCCGAGGCGGCCACCGGCCGCCGGGCCCGCGCGAACCGGCCGCATCTGTACGACCATGACTCGCACCACGAGTCACTCCACGCCTCCGACCCCGAAGCCGGGGACGGACCGTCCGACCCCGGCGAAGTGGCCGACCGGACCACCGGCACATCCCCTTACGATCCGCTTCACGCCCCGGAGGTCCATCCGTGACCCGAGTGCTCGTCGTCGAGGACGAGGAGTCCTTCTCCGACGCCCTTTCGTACATGCTCCGCAAAGAGGGTTTCGAGGTCGCCATCGCGGCCACCGGGCCCGACGGACTCGACGAGTTCGAGCGCAACGGCGCCGACCTCGTCCTGCTCGACCTGATGCTGCCGGGCCTGCCCGGCACCGAGGTCTGCCGTCAGCTGCGCGTCAAGTCCAACGTCCCGGTGATCATGGTCACCGCCAAGGACAGCGAGATCGACAAGGTCGTCGGCCTGGAGATAGGGGCCGACGACTACGTCACCAAGCCCTTCTCCTCCCGCGAACTCGTCGCCCGTATCCGCGCCGTCCTGCGCCGCCGGGGCGAGCCCGAGGAGGTCAGCCCGGCCGCGCTGGAGGCCGGCCCGGTCCGGATGGACGTCGACCGCCACGTGGTCACCGTCGCCGGTGCCAAGGTCGACCTCCCGCTCAAGGAGTTCGACCTCCTGGAGATGCTGCTGCGCAACGCGGGCCGCGTACTGACCCGTATGCAGCTCATCGACCGGGTCTGGGGCGCCGACTACGTGGGCGACACCAAGACCCTCGACGTCCACGTCAAGCGCCTGCGCGCCAAGATCGAGCCGGACCCGGGCGCGCCCAGGTACCTGGTCACGGTCCGCGGTCTCGGATACAAGTTCGAGCCGTAAACCGGCCCGCACACCCGGCCGGTACGTCGAAGGGCGGGACCTCTCCAGGAGGTCCCGCCCTTCGACGTACGCGTACGCGCCGCTACGGGGTTACTGGGCGGCCGACGCCGAGACGCTCGGGGTGCCGCCGGCGGCGGCGGGAGTACCGGCCTCGCCGGCCGGGGTCGTGGAGGGGGACGGCTCGGGTGTGAGCACGGCCGAAGGCGAGGCGGTGTCGGCCGGGGCCTCGGTCGGACCCCAGGAGGTGAAGTAGCTCTCCGACGGGACGACGAAGGCGCGCAGGCTCACGGCACCGGTCTTGCTGAACGTGAAGGTGATCTTCTGCGCGTTGCCGTCCTTGACCGCCTCGCTGTTGCCGGTCAGTACGGCGGAGGCGTTGTTCGCGCCGCCGAGAATGAGCGAGCCGTGGGCCGGGATGCTCAGGCTGCCGCCCGTGGCGGGCTTCAGCTCGGCTGTCTCGCCGGTGCCGGGGACGGTGATCGACTCCAGCGTCTGGGCCGTGGCGCCGTTGTTGAAGACGGTCGCGGCGACGCCGGCCGGGCCGGTCGAGGCCGGGTCCGACGGGGTGATGACGACGACGTTCTGCAGCTTGATGTCGCCGAGGGTCGTGGCCGCGTTGTCCGGCTTGACCTGCAGCGTCTGGGCGTCGTTTCCGGCTGCGCACCCGGCGAGCGTGGCGGCCGAGAACGCGAGGGCGGATGCGGCGAGGGCGCCGCGTCGAAGGCTGCTGCTCACGGCGGCGGCAACTCCTTGGAACGCACGGGCAGCTCCTTATTGAGCCGCCCTAAGTGACTGTCAGCGGCCTTAGGTTACCGAGCCGCCCCCGCACGGCTGCACCCGACCCGCCTCTAGGCGTGGGCGGAGGCGCGGCACCGGAAGAGTGGGGGTGTCTCATGAGCCACTTCGACATTCACATAAGTGTCATCGGCGTCATCCCGGCGTCATCACGGGGCTCGCGGATTTGCGGTGCGGGAATGAGCACATCCGGAAATTGATCACCTGTAGATCACCCGTGGATCATCTGTGGATCATCGGCCCGGCCATCCGCCGGACAACGGCCCGACATCACCCCGACAACGACCGGACATCGGCTGCCGTGATCAATTCCGGATTTGCCCCGCGAACGACTCCGCTCACCGAACGGAGTAGCGTAAGTCGCACGCTTGGAAGTGGACATAACCGGATGTTTGGTCGCCCACCGGGGCCTCCGTGTGCGTGTGACGCCCGGGTTTCACTTCGTTCGGAGAGCCGCTCCGACCTGCGGATACCCCCGCCACCCTCGCCTCCGGGGCCCTCTCGAAGCACGTTCCTGTTGCAGTTGTCAAGCCCCGAGATATGCCCTGACCTGCGAAAACGCCATTCAGAAGCCGTCGTTTCCGTGTTACCCTGGATAGCCACGGAAGGGGTACCTGTCACATGACGTTCAAGGTTGGCGACACCGTGGTCTATCCCCATCACGGGGCCGCGCTGATCGAGGCTATCGAAACTCGCCAGATCAAAGGCGTGGACAAGACCTACTTGGTGCTGAAGGTCGCCCAGGGTGACCTGACGGTACGTGTGCCAGCGGACAATGCGGAGTTCGTCGGCGTACGTGATGTGGTTGGTCAGGAAGGGCTGGACCGGGTCTTCGAGGTCCTGCGCGCTCCGTATGCCGAGGAGCCCACGAACTGGTCGCGTCGTTACAAGGCAAACCTGGAGAAGCTCGCCTCCGGTGATGTCATCAAGGTCGCGGAAGTCGTCCGTGACCTGTGGCGTCGTGAGCGTGAGCGCGGACTGTCCGCCGGTGAGAAGCGCATGCTCGCCAAGGCTCGCCAGATCCTGGTGAGCGAGCTCGCGCTCGCGGAGAACACGAACGAGGACAAGGCCGAGGCACTGCTCGACGAGGTGCTCGCGTCCTGACCCTGACTGAACGCAGGCACAGGCCCTGAAAGCCGGCTCACTTCAGCTCAGCAGCTCAAATGCTCAGCAGCACAATGAAATGCCGCGGTGCCCGATGACGTATCCAATGTCGCCGGGCGCTGCGGCATGTTCGTGCCCGGATGCGCATGCCGGGACGGGCCACCGCACCACCGGCAGTGGATTCTCCACCGGGGGTGGATTGTCCGCGGTCGGGTATTCCGCGGTCTGCCGGTAGCACTGAAGTACCTGAAGTACCTGAAGTAGTTACTACTGATACTTGGTGTGCCGGGCCCTGAGCGGGCTCGACCGGATGTCACGGAAGGGTCCGATCGAGGCTCGCGCCCGGCACTCCTCCAGGCCATACCCACGAGGGCTCGGCACACAAACCTGACAGGAACCGATGTCTGACGAATCGCGCCCCACACCGCCCGGGGCACGTACGGCCGCCGTGATTCCGGCCGCCGGCCGAGGCGTACGCCTCGGCCCGGGCGCCCCCAAAGCGCTTCGAGCGCTGAACGGCACGCCCATGCTCGTCCACGCGGTACGCGCGATGGCCGCGTCCCGTGCCGTCTCGCTGGTCGTCGTCGTGGCCCCGCCGGACGGCGCCGCCGAGGTGAAAGCCCTCCTCGACACCCACGCGCTGCCCGAGCGCACGGACTTCCTGGTCGTTCCCGGGGGCGAGTCCAGGCAGGAGTCGGTGAAACTCGGACTGGACGCGCTGCCGCCCGGCATCGACATCGTCCTCGTGCACGACGCCGCCCGCCCGCTGGTACCGGTGGACACCGTCGACGCGGTGATCGAGGCGGTACGGGAGGGCGCGCGGGCAGTGGTCCCGGCGCTGCCGCTCGCGGACACCGTCAAGGAGGTCGAGCCGGCCACGACCGCCGGGGAACCGGAACCCGTGGTGGCGACCCCGGAGCGGGCGCGACTGCGCGCGGTCCAGACACCCCAGGGTTTCGCGGTCGACACCCTCCTGCGGGCCCACGAGACGGTGACCGACAACGTCACCGACGACGCGAGCATGGTGGAGCAGATGGGTCTGCGGGTCGTGGTCGTCCCCGGCCACGAGGAGGCCTTCAAGGTGACGAGGCCGCTGGACCTGGTGCTGGCGGAAGCGGTACTGGCGCGCAGGAGGCTCAACGATGGCTTCTGAGACGTCCGCGGTGGGGCCCGTGCTGCCCCAGGTCGGTATCGGTACCGACATTCACGCCTTCGAGGAGGGCCGGGAGCTGTGGTGCGCCGGCCTGAAGTGGGAGGGCGAGGGGACAGGCCTCGCCGGGCACTCCGACGCGGACGTCGTCGCCCACGCGGCGTGCAACGCGCTGTTCTCGGCGGCCGGGCTGGGTGACCTGGGCCAGCACTTCGGTACCGGGCGTCCGGAGTGGTCCGGGGCCTCCGGGGTGACGCTGCTGACCGAGGCGGCTCGGATCGTACGGGCGGCGGGGTTCACCATCGGCAATGTCGCCGTGCAGGTGGTGGGGCCGCGGCCGAAGATCGGGAAGCGGCGGGAGGAAGCGCAGAAGGTGTTGTCGGAGGCGGTGGGGGCGCCGGTGTCGGTGTCCGGCGCGACGACCGACGGGCTCGGCTTTCCCGGGCGGGGGGAAGGGCTGATGGCGGTCGCCACGGCACTGGTGGCCCGTACGGGCTGAGGTCCAGGGGGTCTCGCCCCCGCCGCCCCTTCCCGTTCCCGTCCCTGGGGGCTGCGCCCCCAGACCCCCCTTTCG
>NZ_LIQQ01000289.1 GCF_001418565.1 Streptomyces graminilatus
GGCGCACGGGCTGGGGGACGGTGAGGTTGCCGTAGCCGTCGCCGATACCGGCGGCCTCGAGGACGTGCTGTACCGCGTAGAACTGGCGGCGGACCAGGAACCGGGGACGGTCGAACTCGTCGGCGAGGCGCGCCACCATCGCCTGCTGGCGGCCGCGGACGTGGGCGTCGGCCCAGGCGAACAGGCTCTTCATAGCGTCGGTCTGCTGGAACGTCGCCTCGATGGTGAGGGCGCTCTTGCCGTGCTGGCGGGGCCAGACGAAGGCGGGCTCCGGGTCCTTGCTCGTGAACTCCATGTCGGTCAGAGCGTGGCGGATGCCGTCGAGTGCGCCCTTGATGGGCTGGCGGTGCTCCTCGCCAGGGATGAGTGCCCGCCAGCACTCCTCGATCTCCGCAGCCCTCAGTGCAGAGGCGGCCCCCGGGGTGGGGCGGCAGTGGACGTAGCCGGGCGGGATCTTGTCGTCGTAGACAAGAGGCCAGCTGGCGGCCCGTGCCGCGGTGAGCAGCTCGGGCGCGGCGCGGGTCTCGACGACGGCCTTCGGCCGGAGGATGTCCCGGAGCAGGTCGAGGGTGGCGGGCTCGGCGGCGACCTCCTGGACGGGGTCGGTACGGACGAAGTAGATCTCCACAGTCACCGCTCCTCGGGTGCGTCGGTCGTGGGGCGGGGTGCGTGGCGGTGGCCGGCGGGGATGGCGGCGAGGGTGCGGCTGCGTGCCACGCGGTCGGGCGTGGTGCCGTAGGCGCGGTGCTTCCCGCAGTGGGCGCAGCGGCCGTAGGTGCCCTGGTCGAGGGCCGGGCGGTGGCATACGCAGGTGGAGTGGGCGGACTTGATGAGGGAGCAGTCCTTGTGGAAGAGCCCGTTCTCGCCCTGCCACCAGTGTCCGCGGGGCCGGTCCCACTGGTGGGAGATGTTGACCTGGTCTGTCTTGGTGTGGCGGCCGTGGCACCAGGAGCATCGGGTCAGCAGGCGACGCCGCAGTTCCTGGAGGGGGCGGACCTGGATGCGCCAGTGGTGGATGTGTAGCCGCCAGTGCTTGGTGCGGCAGGTGGTGTGGTCGTAGCCGGACGGGTCGCGGTGCCAGATGGTGACCAGGGCCGGGAAGTAGAAGCCTCGTCCGGCGAGGACCCAGAACGCGCCGCCCGCCTTCCAGTGGGTTCCCGTTCGGGCGGCGTCCTCGGTTGTCCATGCGTCGGTTCTGGGCCGGGGTGAGCGGATCTCGTACGCGACGGTCATCGGGTCGTGCATGGCTCAGTGCTCCTTCGGGTTGGTCCGCCCGGTGGGGCGGAGTACGCGGCTGATGCGGGCGAGGAGTCCAGGGCCGCGGGGTGGGCGGATGCGTGGGGTGGTGTGGCAGCAGGGGCCGTCGCAGTGCTCGCCCTCCCAGCCGTCCGGGTCCCAGCCGACGGCCGTCATGACTGCACCGCCGGGCCGGGTTGGTAGCTGACGGCGAAGCCGGGCATGCCCAGGCCGAAGTCGGGGTCGGCGGACGCCGGGCGCAGGGGGGCGCGCAGTTCGGTCTCGTCCACGCTGCACGTCGGCTGGCCCGGGGAGAGACCAGCGGGGACACCGGTCCAGCGGAAGGGCTCGCCGCAATCGCGGCAGTTCACCTTGATGTCGGCCGCATAGCCGACCACGGTCGGGTCGGCGTCGCCCGTCGTGATCCGGTTGACGGCCACGTAGGCATCGAAGTCCTCGTGCGGGCAAGGGCGATCGGGGTCATGCATGGGCTGAGTCCTTCGGGGTGTCGATGTCGCGGTACGGGGTGGTGGGGAGGGGGCGGCCGGTCTGTTTGGCCCACCAGCCGGCGCAGATGAGTTCGCCGAGGGGGATGTCCCGGGGGTGGCCGTCCGGCCGCCACGATCCGACGGGGACGTTGGTGCCGGCGTAGCCGCGGACGGTGCCGTGGTGGCACCAGAACGGGCCGTCGTCGGGGAAGCACCGCCCGTCGTCTTCGAGTTCGGGGCTGCCGGGGCGGAACGCGCAGTCGGCGCAGGGGCGGCGCATGACGCCGGGCGGGACGGGCGCCTCGACCAGTTCGTCGGCGGGCCAGCCGGCGACGTCGTTGGTCAGACCGCTCCCGGCGCAGTGCAGGCAGCGGCCGGTGCTCTCGCCCATGTCGCCGGCCGTGCACCAGGGGCAGACGTACCGGTACACCACGAGTTCGCTCATGACCGGCCTCCGACCGACCATGGGCGGCCACAGCCGCACGGGCACTCGGTACGGACGTTGCCCCCGGTGAGCTGGGCGGCGAGACGCTGGTACGCGGTCCACCCCGCTGTCGTGTCGTCGGCGGGCAGGACGCGGGTGGCGGGGCCGGGCAGGGTGCAGCGGTGGTCGTGTGCGTGGCCCTTCGAGCGGGGGTTGAGGAGGCAGCACGGGGTCAGGGCGGGCACGGTCTCGCCGAGGGCGCGGCGTCTGGCGAGGTCGTGTTCGGCGAGGCGGCGCCGGTGCAGGCGGGTCTCGCGTCGTGTGTCCCAGGCGAGGAGGGCCGCGGTGCCCAGGACGGTCAGGCTGATCCAGGGCAGGCCGTCGAGGACCAGCGCGGTGGCGAAGGCAAGGCAGATCAGGCTGCCGGTGGCGGCGCCGATTGCGTACCGCAGGTGGGTGGTCACTGTCGAGCCTCCGGGTCGGTGAGGTCGGCCGTGATCTCGGGCAGGGGCGTGCCTGCGTCGAGTTGGGTGTGGAGTGCCCGCAGCCGGGCCAGGGCCTGCCCATCGCGCCGGGTGAGGGCACGACGGGCAGGCCTCGGCAGCCGGTCCCAGCAGTCGGCGCACAGGTACATGCGGACGGGCTTCGGGGTGCGGCAGGCGCGGCACGGGGTGGTCGTCACCGCTGCGCCTCGTACGGTGTCTTCGCTGTTCACCGGGGTGGCTCCTTACGTGAGGGGGAGCGGGAAGTCGATGTGCGGGCGGGGCCGGTGACCTGCCGCGAGGAGCCCGGCGACGATCGCGGGGGTGCACTGGCCCTTGGGGCAGTGGGCCTCGCCCTCGGAGACGATGTGGACGTGCTGGCCCTGGGCGGTGAGGAGGGCGGCGGCCTCGGCTGCGCCGTGCCGGGCAGCGGGTTCGACGGCTCCCCGGACCTGGACCCGGGCGGTGAGGTTGAAGGTGATGCCGTTAACGGTGGGCACTGGGGATGTCCTGTTCGTTCAGAGGGAGTTGGCCGTCGGTGGTCGGGGCGGGCTGGTTGAGGGCGGCGCGTACGCGGGCCGGGTTCGGGGCGGTGGTGTGGGTGAGGAGGTGGCGGATGGCTGCGCGTTGGGCGGGCGCGAGTTTCCGCCAGCAGCGCGAGCCGACCCGCCGGGCGCGCGATGGCGCGGAGCGGATGGGCTGGTGGCACAGCTCGCACTCGATGGTCACGACGCGGCTCCGAAGATCGACGTGAAGGCTTTGTCAGCGCGCCGGTTGGCGCTCCGCATGGGCTGGTCGGTGAGGTGGCCGCCCGCGAGGCAGCCGGCGGTGTCGCAGTCGGGCATCACGCGTCCGACGGGGGGCCGGCCGTGGTGGAGTTCGAAGGAGACGCGGGATGCGGAGAGGGCCTGCTGGCGGAAGTACACACACGGGGTGCCGCGGCCGTTCCAGAGCAGGTGACCGTCAGCGGTCGGCGTCGTCTTGGCGCGGAGGATGTCCTCGAGGGACCTGGGCCGCGGGGCCGGGTGCTTGAGAGCCTGGCGGTGGGCGGCTCGCATCGGCTGGTCGGTGAGGTGGGCGCCCGCGAGGCATCCGTCCACGCCGCAGTTGGTGAGCACGGGGCCGACGGCCGGCCGGCCGTGGTGGAGTTCGAAGGCGGTGCGGGTGGCCGGGACTCGTTGCTGGTGGAAGCGCACGTACGGGGTGCCGCGCAGGGTGCTGGCCCAGAGCACGTGACCGTCGTCGGCCGATGAGGTGTGGGCGTGGAATGCTTCGGCGAGGGAGCCGTACCGCGCGCGGGGCCCGCGCTGCGGGGCCGGCAGTCCGAGTGCCTCGCGGACGCGCTGGACCCTGTGCGCGCCGACACCGAGCCGACGGGCGATGTGTATCTGGGGAACGTCCTGGCGCAGCAGGTTCTCGATGTCCTTTCGGACGGTCGCCCGGGCACTGACGCGGGCCTCGCGCTGCTCGGCTGGTTCCTTCTTGCGGGCGCTTTTGCAGGCTTCGCAGTACGGTCGTCCGTCTCGCTCGAGGCGGCCGTAGATGCTCTGGTCGTGGCCGTCCGGGCAGGTGTCCGGGCGGTCGTCGAGCCCCTTGGCATGGCGGAGTTGCTGCCGTTTGGCGAGGCGGCCGGCTTCGTCGTCGACGTGGTCGGGAGCAACGCACTGGTTCAGTTCGCAGTCGGCGATCGCGTAGCCGTGCGGCGGGCGGCCGTGCCGGATCTCGAAGGCGATCGCGGTGGGGCTGTAGGAGGCCTCCTTGTACCGCATGGTGGGTGAGCGGCCGGGGCCGACGCGTTCGCCGGTCCACTCCAGGTGCCCGCCGTCGACGGGCTTCGTCCGGGCAGCCCATTTCTCGATCAGGGACAGCGGCTGGAGAGGCGGCTTGGGGACGCCGGTCTCCTTGCGGATGCGGCGGATGGCGGCAGGATCGGCCTTCAACTCGCGGGCGATGTAGCGGTCGTTCCTGCCCTCGGTGATCAGGGCCCTGATCGCGGCGTCCTTGGGATGCGGGCGCGGACCCCGGTGGGTGATCGTGGCCGGGCCGATTCCTTCACGAGCGCGGATGCGGGCGACCGCGCTGACGTCGGCTCCCGTCCGGCGGCGGATCTCGCTGTTGCTGTGGCCCTCGCCGAGGAGCGCGCAGATCTGTTCGTGCTTCGGGTGCTGTCGCCTCACGGCTGGCGCTCCGTCCGGGTGAGCGGTCTTGCCGATGGCGGTAGTGACGGCGAAGCCGGTGACGGCCTCTGCGAGGACGGCCAGGTGCTCGCCCTGTTCGGCCGCTGTCCAGGGCCGGATGTGTTCGGGGAGTCCGTCCGGGCGGGGGCTGGTCCAGGCGGCGCCGTTGGGGTGGTCCTCGTCCGGTACGGCCCGCG
Source organism: Streptomyces graminilatus (assembly GCF_001418565.1). Lineage (GTDB taxonomy): Bacteria > Actinomycetota > Actinomycetes > Streptomycetales > Streptomycetaceae > Streptomyces > Streptomyces graminilatus. Next base: position 5,005 of record NZ_LIQQ01000289.1, read on the forward strand.
CTTCGGACTGGACCGTGGTCATCGCGTCCACCGCCAGGCGCCCGGGCGTACGGCGGCGCGCTTCCGGTTGGGGCGGCGGGCGGGGGCGGGTACGCGCA
>NZ_LIQQ01000029.1 GCF_001418565.1 Streptomyces graminilatus
GTGCCGGGGGGCGGCGGGGGGTGCGCGGCGCGGTCGTAGAGCGCTTCGGCCACCGGGTCCTGGGCGGAGAGGTCCTGTGCCCGGTAAGGGTCCTGTGCGTACGCGTCCTGGAGGTACATGTCCGCGGGGGACTGCGCCGGTACCTGGCCGTCCTCGGGCGGCGGGCCTTCGGGAAGCCCCGAATTGCCCGCGCCCTGACCGCGGTCACCGTCGTACGGCGCGTTCATGGATACCCCACCTCATCGTTCACCGGGCCCACCGGCCACGACATCGCTCAACGGTCAACTCTCTCACCCGTCCCGGACGGGTCGGCGCTTTCGGGTGCGGTGTTCGGAGCCGGGTCACTCGGCTGCTCCGGGGCGTCTGCCCGCACCGCCGCGTCCGACTCCCCCGTCGGAAGGCTCTCGTCACCGTCGTGGTTCTCGTCCGGGCCGGCGTTCTCGTCCGTGGCCTCGTCACCGTCATGGTGCTCCCGCTCGGTGGCGGGCTCCTCGGCGCGCCGGGCCGCGGCGCGCTTGCGCTGCGTGTACATGCGCAGGCCGGCGAGTACGAGCAGCAGGAACCCGCCGCCGATGACCAGCATCGCCATGGCCGTGAACTCGGTGACCCGCACGTTGAAGGAGACGGCCGGTCCGTACTTCTTGCCGTCCTTCGTGTACAGCTGGGCGATCACCGTGATCGGGCCGTTGGCGTTCGACGACGTGCTGAACTTCACCGACTGGCTGTGCCCGCCGGAGACCGCGATGTGCCGTTCCTGGTAGTCGTCGTCACCGATCTTGAGCCGGGTCGGGTTCGTCGAGGTGACCCGCAGCACGAGGTTGTCGACGGGCTGGACGAGGTTGTTCTGGACGGTGACCGGGATGGTGGCGCTGCCGCCGGAGAGCTTCGTCTCGGACTTCTTGATCAGCTTGACCTGGTCGGTCAGCTCGTCGAGGTGTGACTCCACGCTCTTGCGGAAACCGTCCGCCTCACTGGACCGGCCGCGCCAGGACGTGGCCATCTCACGGTTGACGGCCCGCCCGAAAGGGGTCTCCACGCGGGTCTCGTCGGTCAGGATGATCTTGAAGTTGTCGAGCTTGTCCTGTGTGGTCGCGATCTGGGCGAAGGCCGACCGGGGCAGTTGCTGCTTGCGCAGTGAGGCGGGGTACGAGGACGCCGGGGGCACCTTGGTGGTGGCGCCCGGGTCGGGCTTGGTGTCGGCGGTCGTGGCGAGTTCCTGGGACTCGGACCAGTTCGACTCCTGGAGGGCGACGATCGCCTTCTCCATCGTCTGGGCCTGGCTCGCGGACGGCATGCGCTGCGGGGCGACGACGACAGTGCGCTGCTTGTTCGTCTGGAGGGTGGTCGTCAGGCTCGTGGCGAGGAACTTCTGCACCGCGAGCGTGGAGCTGCCGGCGTTCGTCATGTCGCCCTGGAAGGCCGTGGACAGCCGTGCGTCCGCGACGACCGCAGTGATGCCGCCGCCGATGGGGCGGGCCGCGGAGGGCGTGTACGGCAGGTTGCCGGTCTCCTTCAGGCTGTCGCTTCGCGCGATGACCTTGTCGGCGCCCGCCGAGGTGGCGATCTTGACGATCGACGGGTCGACGGCACCGTTCACCGGCCACGCGAAGTCGGCGCTCGGCGTGACATGGAGGATCGTCTTGACGGTGTCGGTGGCAACGTCCGTGGCGCTCTTGAGATGGCTCAGGGTGCCGGTGACGTTCTTGCCGTTGTGCGCGACGGAGGCGAGGTCGGGGTCGCCGAAGGGGAGGGCGACGACCTCCCTGCCCTCGACGGCGTCCTGGAGTTCGGCGAGCCACTGCTTGGCCACCGCCTGACCGGTACCGGGCGTGGTGGTGCCGTCGGCGTTCTGGACGCCGTAGCTGCCGACCATCGCGTCGACGGAGGCCAGCAGGTCGGGGTCGATCACCCAGGTGACGTCGAGTTCCCTGCCGAGGGAGAGCATCTGCTCAAGGCGTCCGCCCGGGGAGATCTCCGTCGCGAGGTCGTCGTTGAGGAAGACAGGTGTCTGCTGGTCGCCAGGACCGGTCTCCGCCGTCATGTGGACCGTGGAGATCAGCGGCCACAGATATGTCGTCCGCGTCCGGGCGTCCGGCTCCTCGGGCTGCCACGGCAGGAACGTCCGCTGGATTCCGAGCACCTGCTCGTAGGATGCGGCGGAGGTCTCGCCGGACAGCGAGACGCCGAGCGGGTAGACGCCGTCCTGTCCGAGGTCCAGCTTGTCGACCGGCACGGAGATGGTGAACGGCTGGGCGATGCCCGGAGCGAGCTTCGAGAACTTCTCGACGTACTTGCCGCCCACCTCCGTCCCGTCGGCTCCCGGTACGTAGTCGGTGCGCGCGGCGATGTCGTCGATCCCCGAGCGGGTGGTCAGGAGCTGTCCCACCCGCAGGTCCACATGGGCGTCGGTGACCGCACGCTTGCCCTTGTTGGTCACGGTGCCGGACACGGTCAACGTGTCCCCGTCCGTGGGGGCGCTGGGGGTGAGCGAATCGAGGGAGATGACCACGGGGTCCGACCCGGCGGCGTACGCGGGCTGTCCGGCGGGAAGCTGGAGCAGACCGGCCAGCAGGGGCGCCCCTGTGAGCAGCACTCCGGCTCGCCGGAACCACCGGCGCGCGGGAGAGGGAGTCAGCCCCGGGAAGTCTGCCGCCTCGGCCACGCGTTCGCCCGTCCCTCGTCGTCAGTGGTCGTCGGAATGTGCGTCCACGCATGGTAACGATGCGCGCTGAGGGGAAGTGCCGCGGACTGGTCCACAAGATCGTGGAACGCCGGTGGGCTGTCCTCTATGTGCGTGTATTGAGGGAGGAGTCCCGGTCGGGTTCGTGGACGTTTTATGGAGGCGCGGTCCGTCGCCCGGGCCACGTACCCTTTTCTGTTGTGCCGAACGCCAACGAAGACAATGCCAGTGCCCTGAGCCAGGTGCAGCACCACGCGGTGAGTGAGCTGCTGCGGGTGGCCCCGGTCGCCGACGACCTTGCCCGCCGATTCCAGGAGGCCGGGTTCTCGCTCGCCCTGGTCGGCGGCTCCGTCCGGGACGCGCTGCTGGACCGGCTCGGCAACGACCTGGACTTCACGACCGACGCCCGCCCCGAGGACGTACTGAAGATCGTCCGGCCCTGGGCGGACGCCGTGTGGGAGGTCGGGATCGCCTTCGGGACGGTCGGGGCGCAGAAGGATGCCCGCGTCGGAGACGCTGATCGAAGCTTCCAGATCGAGGTGACGACGTATCGGTCGGAGGCGTACGACCGGACCTCGCGCAAGCCCGAGGTGTCGTACGGCGACTCCATCGAGGAGGACCTCGTCCGGCGTGACTTCACGGTGAACGCGATGGCCGTGGCGCTGCCGGAGAAGGTGTTCATCGACCCGCACGGCGGACGTGAGGATCTGGCAAGGCGGGTGTTGCGTACGCCGGGTACGCCTGAGGAGTCCTTCTCGGACGACCCGCTGCGGATGATGCGGGCCGCGCGGTTCGCCGCCCAGCTCGACTTCGAGGTGGCTCCCGAGGTCGTCACCGCCATGACGGACATGGCCGGCCGGATCGAGATCGTCTCGGCGGAGCGCGTACGGGACGAGCTGAACAAGCTGATCCTGTCGCCGCACCCGCGCAAGGGCCTGACGCTACTGGTGGAGACCGGCCTCGCCGATCATGTACTGCCCGAGCTGCCGGCCCTGCGCCTGGAGCGTGACGAGCATCACCGGCACAAGGACGTCTACGAGCACACGCTGATCGTCCTGGAGCAGGCGATCGAGCTGGAGCAGGACGGTCCCGACCTCGTCCTCCGGCTTGCCGCCCTGCTGCACGACATCGGCAAGCCGCGCACGCGCCGTTTCGAAGAGGACGGGCGGGTCTCGTTCCACCACCACGAGGTGGTCGGGGCGAAGATGACCAAGAAGCGGATGACGGCGCTCAAGTACTCCAACGAGCTGGTGAAGGACGTCTCACGTCTGGTCGAACTCCACCTGCGCTTCCACGGCTACGGCACCGGGGAGTGGACGGACTCGGCGGTCCGCCGCTATGTCCGGGACGGGGGCCCTCTCCTCGACCGCCTGCACAAACTGACCCGCTCGGACTGCACCACGCGGAACAAGCGCAGGGCCACGGCCCTCTCGCGTGCGTACGACGGTCTGGAGGAGCGCATCGCCCAACTCCAGGAGCAGGAGGAGCTGGACTCGATCCGTCCCGACCTCGACGGCAACCAGATCATGGAGATCCTGGGTGTCGGGCCCGGTCCCGCGATCGGGCAGGCGTACAAGTTCCTGCTGGAACTGCGTCTGGAGAACGGGCCGATGGAGCGGGAGGCGGCGGTGGCGGCGCTCAAGGAGTGGTGGGCCGAGCAGGGCTGAGTCGTGAAACGGTGCGATGTTTCACGTGAAACATCGCACCGGGATGTGCCGAGGGCCGATGTTTCACGTGAAACACCGGCCCTCGGCGCGTGTGTCGCGTCCGCTCGCTCAGACTTCCTTGAGGCAGAGCACGACGTTGTGGCCGCCGCCCTGCTGGTAGTAGGCGATCGGAGCGTCCTTGACGGCCCTGCACTTGTTGCCGTCGCTGGTGTCGTCGAACTTCTCGACGATCTTGAACTGGGCGTCGCTGGACGTGCAGTCCACTTCGCTGAGGTCGGGCTTCTCGTTCGAACCGTCGTTGTGCATGCAGGCACCCACGGACGTCGTCTCGGCGTCGGTGCGGTCGGCCCACCAGCCGATGCCGAACTTGACGCCGAGCACGAGTATTCCGACGACTATGGCGCCGAGGAACCGCAGTGCCTTCCTGCTGCCGCGCCCAGCCGGGGCCGGCGGAGGCGCGATCGGCGCGCCCTGGTTCGGGAACGGGGCGTACGGCTGCTGCGCCACGGGCGTGGTCTGCGGCTGCGCGTACGGGTTCTCGCTCTGAGGTGGCGGCGGAGTGGTCACTTTGAGGGTCCCCCTCGGGTATGGGTGCGCTTGGCATGAAGTAAGACGCACGTAAATTACCGGGACCCACTGACAACTCCGCACTTCAGAGGGCCTCTGTGGCCTTCATGTGACACTTACCGACGTCCAAAGCGGGCCATAGCCACTGCAATTGCCCCGTAAATAACGGCGATTGTGGCCAAGAGGTGCACCGAGCGGCCGTCGGAGGGCAGCATCAGGGCCGCCACCCCCGCCGCGCCGACGAAGGCGACGTTGAACAGGACGTCGTAGAGGGAGAAGATCCGGCCGCGGAAGCCGTCGTCGACCGAGGACTGGACGATCGTGTCAGTGGCGATCTTCGAGCCCTGGGTGACCAGACCCAGGACGAACGCGGCGATCAGCATGGGTGCTTCGGCGAACGCGAGGCCGAGCCCGGGGACCAGGACCGCCGCCGCTCCGGCGCACACCATGATCCAGCCGCCGGGACCGAGCCGTCCGGCCGCCGCCGGTGTGATCACGGCCGCGGCGAAGAAACCCGCCGCGGAGACGCCCACGGCGAGGCCCAGCACCGCCAGCCCGTTGTCGGAGCCGCCCGACCACGCGTATCGGCAGAGCATCAGGACCATGACCGTCAGGGCGCCGTAGCAGAACCGCATCAGCGTCATCGCGACCAGCGAACGGGCTGCCTCCCGGCGCTCCGGCTCGGCGAGATGCCGTACGCCCGCCGCCAGGCCGCGCGCGGTGCCGGTGAGCGCCGCTCTCAGCCGGGGCTGCACCAATTCGGGGTCGGGGCCGAGCAGTTCCCGGTCGAGGCGGAGGGAGGCGAGGGACGCGCAGAGGTACAGGGCCGCACCCAGGAGGACAACGGCCGCGTCGGAGTCGGAGGCGACGATTCGTACCACGAAGGCGAGACCGCCGCCCGCCGTGGCGGCGAGCGTGCCGGCCGTCGGAGAGAGCGAGTTGGCGATCACCAGACGCTCGTCGTCGACCACGCGCGGCAGGGACGCCGAGAGTCCGGCCAGGACGAAGCGGTTGACGGCGGTGACGCAGAGGGCGGAAACGTAGAACAGCCAGTCGGGGACGTGACTCAGCATCAGGACGGCCGTCACGCACGCCAGCAGGGCGCGCAGCAGGTTGCCGTACAGGAAGACCTGACGGCGTCGCCAGCGGTCCAGGAGCACGCCCGCGAAGGGGCCGACCAGGGAGTACGGCAGGAGCAGGACCGCCATCGCGGAGGCGATCGCGGCCGGTGAGGTCTGTTTCTCCGGCGAGAAGACGACGTACGCGGCGAGTGCGACCTGATAGACGCCGTCGGCACCCTGGGACAGCAGCCGTACGGCGAGCAGGCGCCGGAAGTTCCTCAGCAGCAGGAGTACCCGCAGGTCACGGACGACAGCCATGGGGCACAGCCTCACATACGAGGAAGGTCCCCGGGCGGATGAACCCGGGGACCCTCGACGGGCAGGAGCGACAAGCCTGTTGGGGCTTGATCGGCGCTGGACTCCTCTCAGCGCTCGACTTCGCCCTTGATGAACTTCTCGACGTTCTCCCGTGCCTCGTCGTCGAAGTACTGGACCGGCGGGGACTTCATGAAGTAGCTCGACGCGGAGAGGATCGGGCCGCCGATGCCGCGGTCCTTGGCGATCTTCGCGGCGCGCACGGCGTCGATGATGACGCCCGCGGAGTTCGGGGAGTCCCAGACCTCCAGCTTGTACTCCAGGTTCAGCGGGACGTCGCCGAACGCGCGGCCCTCCAGGCGGACGTACGCCCACTTGCGGTCGTCGAGCCAGGCCACGTAGTCCGAGGGACCGATGTGGACGTTGTCGGCGCCCAGCTCGCGGTCGCGGATCTGGGAGGTGACGGCCTGCGTCTTGGAGATCTTCTTGGACTCCAGGCGCTCGCGCTCGAGCATGTTCTTGAAGTCCATGTTGCCGCCGACGTTCAGCTGCATCGTGCGGTCCAGGACCACACCCCGGTCCTCGAACAGCTTCGCCATCACGCGGTGCGTGATCGTGGCGCCGACCTGCGACTTGATGTCGTCGCCGACGATCGGGACACCCGCCTCGGTGAACTTGTCCGCCCACTCCTTGGTGCCGGCGATGAAGACCGGGAGGGCGTTGACGAAGGCGACCTTGGCGTCGATGGCGCACTGGGCGTAGAACTTCGCCGCGGCCTCGGAGCCCACGGGGAGATAGCAGACGAGGACGTCGACCTGCTTCTTCTTGAGGATCTTGACGACGTCGACCGGTTCGGCCTCGGACTCCTCGATGGTCTCGCGGTAGTACTTGCCGAGACCGTCGAGGGTGTGGCCACGCCGGACCTTCACACCGGTGTTCGGCACGTCGCAGATCTTGATCGTGTTGTTCTCGGAGGCGCCGATCGCGTCCGCCAGGTCGAGGCCGACCTTCTTGGCGTCCACGTCAAACGCGGCGACGAACTCGATGTCCTTGACGTGGTACTCGCCGAACTGCACATGCATGAGGCCCGGGACCCTGGACGCCGGATCGGCGTCCTTGTAGTACTCGACTCCCTGTACCAGCGACGCGGCGCAGTTGCCCACGCCGACCACGGCTACGCGAACCGAACCCATTCGGTTGCTCCCTGTGTGTACGAGTGAGGACCTGAAGGGCCCTCACGTGGCGGTGTCGTCGGACGGACCGGTCCGGGAGTCGTCCTCCCGGGACCGGGGCAGGCCGCCCGGCGCTCCAGATGTGGTGTCGTGCGAGTCGGGTTGCCCGGGAGCGGCACCTTTGAGGTCCCGCCCGGCCCGCTCGCTCTCGATGAGCTCGTTCAGCCAGCGCACTTCGCGCTCCACGGACTCCATTCCGTGGCGCTGGAGCTCAAGGGTGTAGTCGTCGAGGCGCTCCCGTGTACGTGCCAGAGAGACGCGCATCTTCTCCAGACGCTCCTCCAGCCGGCTGCGGCGGCCCTCAAGCACGCGCATGCGTACATCGCGGGACGTCTGCCCGAAGAAGGCGAAACGAGCGGCGAAGTGCTCGTCCTCGTACGCGTCCGGGCCCGTCTGCGAAAGCAGTTCCTCGAAGTGCTCCTTGCCTTCCGCCGTCAACCTGTAGACGATCCTCGCCCGGCGCCCCGTGAGCGGAGCCGCTTGCGCGTCCTCGGGCGCACCCCCGGACTCCTCGATCAACCAGCCGCTCGCGACCAGCGTCTTGAGGCAGGGGTACAGCGTGCCGTAGCTGAAGGCGCGGAACACACCCAGTGACGTATTGAGTCGTTTGCGCAGCTCATAGCCGTGCATCGGGGACTCGCGGAGCAGGCCGAGGACGGCGAATTCGAGGATCCCGGCACGCCGGCTCATCGTCGCCTCCTGTCTCCCACGGTTCCACCGTGACGGTCTCCGGCACTGCTTATGCCGAGCTGATGTATCGACTCGATACATCAAGACGATAGATCGGCCCCGCTGATGCGACAAGGGGAGCGGTCGTGAACGGGATCACATCACCGATTCGCAGGAAGCAAGTTGCCTGATTTGGGGTGAACTTCGGGGCTAGACGGGTTTTGACGGTGCGTAGTCTGTGGGCCATGCAGTCCACCGGGAATCGAGTGACGTTTGGGGACGTCGTCGTGCTCAGTGCGGTACGGGTGAATGCGAACACTGCCGCATCCGTACTTTGGGGGGACCGGAAACCAGCCGCCGTTTCCAGGCGCACGGATGCGCCTGCCCAAGGAGTAATCGTTCGATGAGCGAGCACCGTCGCAAACCGCCGCAGCCGCAGGGAGGCGGACGTGCCGCGGCCCGACGCGGCCAGTCCGGCTCGTCCTCCGGCCGCCGCGCGGCACCGCGGGGCGCAACCGAGTCTCCTTCCGACTCCTATGGATCGGGTTCCTACGGATTGGGTCCCTACGGAGCGGAAGACGAGGAGCGCCAGTCCGGAGGCCGCGCCGATTCCAGGCGCGCCGCCCAGAGAAGTACGGGCGGACGACGCAGAGGGGCCGAGGGCGGCGGACGCCGCAGCGATCCCAACGGCCCGAACGGGCGCGGCAGAGGCCGGATGGCCGGCCCGCCGCCCAAGAAGCGCTTCATCGACTACCCGCGCGCGGGCAAGTACGGAGCGGCGCGCTGGATGCCGTCGTGGCGGCAGGTGACGGGACTGTTCATCGGCTTCGTCGGGAGCCTGGTCGCGGTGGCCGGCGTCGGCTACGCCCTGGTGGGCGTACCGGATGTCGCGAAGGCCGCGAATGCCCAGAACAACGTCTACTACTGGGCCGACGGCAGCCAGATGGTGGCAACGGGTGGTGAGACGAACCGTCAGATCATCGGCTACGAACAGATTCCCCCGGCGATGCGGTACGCCGTGATGTCGGCCGAGAACAAGACGTTCGAGACCGACAGCGGCGTCGACCCGATGGGTATCGCCCGGGCCCTGTTCAACATGGCCAAGGGCGGTCAGACGCAGGGTGGTTCGACGATCACCCAGCAGTACGTGAAGAACGCCCGCCTGGGCGACCAGTCGCAGACGCTCACGCGGAAGTTCAAGGAGCTGTTCATCTCCATCAAGGTCGGCACCAGTGTCGACAAGAAGGAGATCATGGCCGGCTACCTGAACACCGCCTACTACGGCCGTGACTCCTACGGCCTGCAGGCGGCTGCCCGCGCGTACTTCGACAAGGACGCCAAGGATCTGGACGCCAGCCAGTGCGCCTTCCTGGCGGCGGTGCTGAAGGGCGCCACGTACTACGACCCGGCCGGCGCACCGTCGGTCGACCCTGCGAACGCCACCCCGGAAAAGAACACCAGGCGGGCCACGGAGCGGTGGAGGTGGATCCTTGACGAGGAGGTCAAGGACGGGCGCATGACCGCGGCCGAGCGCGCCAAGTACAGGACCTTCCCGCAGTTGCAGAGCCCGCGTTCCAACACCGCGCTGAGCGGCCAGATCGGCTATCTCGTCGACCTCGCCAAGGGCTACCTGATCAACAACACCGACAAGACCGGGATCACCGCCGAGGAACTCCAGCAGGGCGGCTACTCGATCCACACGACCTTCGACAAGAAGAAGGTCGACGCGCTGGAGCAGGCGGTCTCGAAGGTCCGGCAGGCGAACATCAAGCCCGATGAGCGCCCGAAGACCGACAAGTTCGTCCAGTTCGGCGGGGCGTCCGTGGACCCTGCGACGGGCGCGATCAAGGCCAGCTACGGCGGAGTCGACGCGACCAAGCACTTCACCAACAACGCCGACACCACGGGCGCCCAGGTGGGTTCTACGTTCAAGGCGTTCGTGCTCGCCGCCGCGATGAAGTGGGGCGTGCGGGATCCCGATCTGGGCCCCGAACAGGCTCAGGACGAGCGGACCCAGGTCTCTCCGAGGAGCATCTACAGCGGCAAGAACAAGCTCAAGATCGAGAACTACGACAACACGGTCTGGAAGGACAAGGACGACAAGGAGTGGCTGCAGCGCAACGATGGCGACGAGTCGTACAACGCGCCCAGCTTCCGGATCGACCTGCGTGAGGCGATGCGGGTCTCCTCCAACTCCGCCTACGTCCAGCTCGGTATGGATGTCGGCCTGGACAAGGTCAGGGAGTCCGCGACCGACGCGGGCATCCTCGACAGCAGCCTGGCCAGCGCCGACTTCCCGTCGTTCTCGATCGGTACCTCCAGCCCGAGTGCCATCCGCATGGCAGGTGCCTACGCGACCTTCGCGGCCAGCGGCAAGCAGAACACCCCGTACTCGGTCGAGACGGTCAGCAACAAGGACGGTGTGGTCTTCAACCACGAGAAGATCGCCGCCCCCAAGCAGGCGTTCACCGCGCAGGTCGCCGACAACGTCACCGACGTCCTCAAGACCGTGGTCGACGACGGAACAGGTACGGCGGCGCAACTGACCGGCCGCGAGGTGGCCGGCAAGACCGGTACCACCGACGGCAACAAGTCCGCCTGGTTCGTCGGCTACACCCCGCAACTGTCCACCGCGATCAGCATGTTCCGGATGGACGACGACGAGACCAAGAAGAACCGCCAGTTCCTGGAGATGTACGGCACGGGCGGCCAGGAGAAGATCCACGGCGCCTCGTTCCCGGCCGAGATCTGGCACGACTACATGGAGCAGGCGCTTGAGGGCGCCCCGGTGAAGAACTTCCCGACGCCCGAGCCCTACGGCGAGGTCGTCGACGAGGATCCGCTGCCGAGCGCGACGCCTTCCGCCACCGAGTCGGAGGAAGCGCCGTCGCCGAGCCCGACGCCGAGCCAGTCGGCTGTCGAGCCTCCCGCGTCGCCCTCACCGAGCCAGACCTGCGGCACGTTCGACGTCACCTGCCAGAACACCGGAGGTACCAATACCGGCGGTGCCGGCGGCGGTACGGGTGGAACCGGAGGTACAGGTGGTACCGGGGGCACAGGCGGCGGCACGGGTGGTACAGGCGGCACGGATCAAGGCTCCACCGACGGCGGAGTGACACCCGGACCGACACCCTCGGAAGGTGACGGGCAAAGCAACGGCAACGCGAACGGCACCGGAGGCACCAACGGAGGCATCTTCGGCTGACCGAGCGGGTGGCCGAGGCAGTGCCCGGCGCAGGTGTTTCACGTGAAACACCGATCCGATTCGCGTTGTTTCACGTGAAACATGGGCCGTCGCACCGACCAGGTGCGGCGGCCCTCCGCGTGTTCCCGGGTACGTACGGCAGGATGATGCCCATGCCCAGTGCAGAGACGACGCAAGCGAGCGTGCGTGAGCCGGACCCGGTGCGGCCGACAAGGGACGACGAGGTCGCCGCGGCCGGCAGTGAGCTGATCGGTGGCCCCATCGGGCGGCGTGCCCTGCTGGGGGCGTCCTGGTGGACTCCGGTACGAGTGGTCGCGCTCGTGGCGATCGGGATGTTCGCCCTCGGACTGGTCCAGAAGGCGCCCTGCTACAACGGCGGCTGGTTCTTCGGGGCCAGTACGCAGTACACGCATGCCTGCTACTCCGACATTCCGCACCTCTATCAGGGCCGCGGATTCGCCGATGGGCTCGTGCCGTACTTCGACAAGCTCCCCGGCGACATGGAGTACCTCGAATACCCGGTGCTGACCGGGGTGTTCATGGAGGTGGCCGCCTGGCTCACACCCGGCAGCGGGACGATCCAGCACCAGGAGCAGTGGTACTGGTTCGTCAACGCCGGGATGCTGATGGTGTGCGCGGCGATCATCGTCGTATGCGTGTCACGTACGCACGCACGGCGTCCGTGGGACGGTCTGCTGGTCGCGCTGGCGCCTGCCTTCGCGCTCACCGCCACCATCAACTGGGACCTGCTGGCGGTCGCTCTGACGGCCGCCGCGATGCTGATGTGGTCCCGGGGCCGGTCGCTCGCCTTCGGCGTCCTGCTGGGGCTCGCCACGGCCGCCAAGCTCTATCCCGTCCTACTGCTGGGACCCGTCCTCCTGCTGTGCTGGCGCGCGGGCAAGTGGAAGCCGTTCGGCAAGGCGCTCGCAGGAGCCGTTGTCGCCTGGGCCGCGGTGAACGTTCCGGTGATGTACTTCGCCTTCGACGGCTGGTCGAAGTTCTACACGTTCAGCAAGGAACGCGGTGTCGACTTCGGGTCCTTCTGGCTGATCATCGACCAGCGCTTCAACTATCCGTTCACCACTGAGGACGTCAACACCTTCGCGATGCTGCTGATGCTGGCCTCGGCCGCGGGCATCGCGGCACTCGCGCTGACCGCCCCGCGCCGTCCGCGCTTCGCACAGCTCGCCTTCCTGATCGTCGCGGCCTTCATCCTCACCAACAAGGTCTACTCGCCCCAGTACGTGCTGTGGCTGGTCCCCCTCGCCGTACTGGCCCGCCCGAAGTGGCGGGACTTCCTGATCTGGCAGGCGTGCGAGGTCGCGTACTTCCTGGGTATCTGGCTGTACCTCGCCTACACGACCAGCGGTGACGCCCACAAGGGCCTGCCCGTCGGGGGCTACCAGCTCGTCATCGTCGTGCACCTGCTGGGCACGCTGTACCTCTGTGCCGTGGTCGTCAGGGACATCCTGATGCCGGAGCGGGACGTGGTGCGCCTGGCCGGCGACGACGATCCGTCAGGGGGCGTGCTCGACGGCGCGAAGGACGTCTTCGTGCTCGGCCGGGCGGCCCGTCCGCCGCGCCGCGCCGAGCACTTCGACGGGCCGCAGGTGCAGTGGGGCAGTCGGCAGTCGCGGGAGGGCGACGGTCGTTCGCTCTGAGCGAACATCGCTGGGAGGCACTGCGTGAGGGGCCGTACACGGACTCCGTGTACGGCCCCTCACGCGAGCTGCGGCACCCTGGTCAGCGGTCGACGATCCGGTCGAACTGCGTGGTGGTGTGCCGCAGATGGGCCACCAACTCCTCGCCCACCTTCGGCTCCGGGGAGTCCGACGGCACGAAGAGGATCGACACCTGCATGTGCGGCGGCTCGGCGAACCAGCGCTGCTTGCCGGCCCAGACGAACGGGGCGAGGTTCCGGTTGACGGTGGCGAGGCCGGCGCGGGCCACGCCCTTGGCGCGCGGCATGACGCCGTGCAGGGCCTTGGGGGCCTCCAGGCCCACCCCGTGCGACGTACCGCCCGCCACGACCACCAGATAGCCGTCGGAGGCCGCCTTCTGCTGCCGGTAGCCGAAGCGGTCCCCCTTGGCCACATGGGTGACGTCCAGGACCGCGCCGCGGTACTCCGTGGCCTCGTGGTCGCCCAGCCACAGCCGGGTGCCGATACGGGCGCGGAAGCGGGTCTGCGGGAACTGCTGCCGAAGCCGCCCGAGGTCCTCGGCCTTCAGGTGGCTGACGAACATCGTGTGCAGGGGCAGCCGGGCCGCGCGCAGCCGGTCCATCCAGCCGATGACCTCCTCCACGGCGTCCGAGCCGTCGGTCCGGTCGAGCGGCAGATGGATCGCGAAGCCTTCGAGGCGTACATCCTCTATGGCGGCGTGCAACTGCGGCAGTTCCTGCTCGGTCACACCGTGACGCTTCATGGAGGACATGACCTCGATGACGACACGGGCACCGACGAGGCCGTGCACCCCGTCCACCGACGACACGGACCGGATGACGCGATCGGGCAGCGGCACGGGCTCCTCGCCCCGCCTGAAGGGCGTCAGCACCAGCAGGTCACCGCTGAACCAGTCCTTCGTCCGTGCCGCCTCGTACGTCGTTCCGACAGCCAGGATGTCCGAGCCCAGCCGGGTGGCCTCCTCGGCCAGCCGCTCGTGCCCGAAGCCGTAGCCGTTGCCCTTGCAGACCGGGACGAGCCCCGGGAACTGCTCGGACACCTGCTTGTGGTGCGCACGCCAGCGCGCGGTGTCGACGTAGAGCGTGAGCGCCATGGCCGGGACCTGGGACCTTTCTCGTGGCTGCGGTGCAATCGGTGGTGCGAACGGGATTCCGGACGTCAGCGCCGCGACATGTAGATGTCGAGCGCCTTGTGGAGCAGCTTGTTGAGCGGGAAGTCCCACTCACCGAGGTACTCGGCAGCCTGCCCGCCCGTGCCGACCTTGAACTGGATCAGGCCGAAGAGGTGGTCCGTCTCGTCCAGCGAGTCGGAGATGCCGCGCAGGTCGTAGACGGTGGCGCCCAGCGCGTAGGCGTCGCGCAGCATCCGCCACTGCATGGCGTTCGAGGGACGGAACTCACGCCCGATGTTGTCCGAGGCACCGTAGGAGTACCAGACGTGCCCGCCGACGATCAGCATCGTCGCGGCCGAAAGGTTCACTCCGTTGTGGCGGGCGAAGTAGAGCCGCATGCGGTTGGGGTCCTCGGTGTTGAGGGCCGTCCACATGCGCTGGAAGTACGACAGCGGGCGGGGCCGGAAGTGGTCGCGCACCGCGGTGATCTCGTACAGCCGCTGCCACTCCTCCAGGTCCTGGTAGCCCCCCTGGACGACCTCGACACCGGACTTCTCGGCCTTCTTGATGTTGCGGCGCCAGAGCTGGTTGAAGTTCTGGTGGACCTCTTCCAGCGAACGGTTCGCGAGCGGCACCTGGTAGACGTAGCGAGGCTGTACGTCGCCGAAGCCGGCCCCGCCGTCCTCGCCCTGCTGCCAGCCCATGCGGCGCAGCTTGTCCGCGACCTCGAAGGCGCGCGGCTCGATGAAGTCGGCCTCGATGTCGCGCAGCCGCTTCACGTCCGGGCTCTGGATGCCCGACTTGATGGATGTGGCCTCCCAGCGCCGGATGATCACCGGCGGGCCCATCTTCACGGAGAAGGCGCCCTGCTGCTTGAGGTGGGCCAGCATCGGCTGGATCCAGTCGTCGAGATTCGGCGCGAACCAGTTGATAACCGGGCCCTCGGGCAGATACGCGAGATACCGCTTGATCTTGGGCAACTGGCGGTACAGCACAAGGCCCGCGCCGACCATGTCGCCGGTGCGGTCGTCGAACCACCCGAGGTTCTCGGAGCGCCACTCCGCCTTGACGTCTGCCCAGGCCGGAACCTGCATGTGGCTCGCCGACGGCAGGCTCTGGATGTACGCCAGATGCTGCTCGCGGCTGATCGTCCTCAGGGTCAGGCTCATTCGGGGCGCTCCTCGGGCTGGGGTGTCCCCATGGGTACAGGGGCTCCGGCTCTCGCGCCGAAGCCTACTGCGCCCTGCGAGCGCCTCGTCTGGCCGTATCCCCCTGTGCCCCGGCTCTGCGTCGGCCGGGGCACCAGGAGTTGGTCCGCGTCAGCCGATCAGGCCGCCGAAGAGGCCGCCGTGCGCCATGCCGAGGAAGAAGCCGACCGCCGAGGCGCCGAGGCCCAGGATCAGTCCGAAGCGTTGGCGGGTCGTCTCCGAGACGAACTGTCCGTACGCGCCGGTGAGAATCCCCACCAGGCCGGTCCAGGAGCTGAGCAGATGCAGACTGTGGAACATCGCCGTGACGAAGGCCGTCACTCCGAGCACCAGGGTCACAGCGAGCAGGCGGTCCTGGAGCGGATGGGGCTTGCCGTCGGTGGCGAAGAGGGATCCGGCGGTGTTGGGTCGCAATGCCTGTGCCATGTGGCACCTCCTGCGGAAGGCGGCGCACTGTAGCGCCATACACACCCGATGTGTACAGACTGACGGTCATCGGGCCCTGATTTCAACCGGAAGCGCGGTACGGGTACGCTGTACCGTCTGCACCGGTGTCTGCCCATGCCATGACGGGGAACTCCTTCGGGAACCTCCGGCTGTCAGTGGCCGCCGATACCGTTGCGCACGCATCAACAACCCTCCTGCCACGGAACGACCGTGGCCGCTGAGTCCAAAGGAGGTGGGTTCCACATGCGTCACTACGAAGTGATGGTCATCCTCGACCCCGAGCTGGAGGAGCGCGCTGTCGCCCCTCTGATCGAGAACTTCCTCTCCGTCGTCCGTGAGGGCAACGGAAAGGTCGAGAAGGTCGACACCTGGGGCCGTCGTCGTCTCTCGTACGAGATCAAGAAGAAGCCCGAGGGCATCTACTCGGTCATCGATCTGCAGGCTGAGCCCGCGATCGTCAAGGAGCTCGACCGCCAGATGAACCTGAACGAGTCGGTCCTCCGGACCAAGGTCCTCCGCCCCGAGACCCACTGAGCCTCCCGCTCAGCAGGTTTCGGGAATCCGAGTAGCAGCACCAAAAGCAGCCAGCAGCAAACCCGCCGAGAGGTTCCCCCATGGCAGGCGAGACCGTCATCACGGTCGTCGGCAATCTTGTCGACGACCCCGAGCTGCGCTTCACCCCCTCCGGTGCGGCGGTCGCGAAGTTCCGTGTCGCGTCCACCCCCCGCACCTTCGACCGTCAGACGAACGAGTGGAAGGACGGCGAGAGCCTCTTCCTGACCTGCTCGGTCTGGCGTCAGGCGGCGGAGAACGTCGCGGAGTCGCTCCAGCGGGGCATGCGCGTCATCGTGCAGGGCCGGCTGAAGCAGCGGTCCTACGAGGACCGTGAGGGTGTCAAGCGCACGGTCTACGAGCTGGACGTCGAGGAAGTCGGCGCCAGCCTGCGCAGCGCCACGGCCAAGGTCACCAAGGCCGCGGGCCGGGGCGGCCAGGGCGGTTACGGCGGCGGCAGTGGCGGTGGCGGCCAGCAGGGCGGCGGCTGGGGTGGAAACTCCGGCGCTGCTCCGCAGGGCGGCGGCGCTCCGGCCGACGACCCCTGGGCGACCGGCACTCCTGCCGGTGGCAACCAGGGCGGCGGCGGTGGCGGCTGGGGTGGAAACTCCGGCGGCGGTGCCGGCGGTGGCGGCGGCTACTCGGACGAGCCCCCCTTCTAGGCCTTCGGGCCAAGGGACGGGCCGTACCCACACTTCTTGATCACACAGGAGAAACACCATGGCGAAGCCGCCTGTGCGCAAGCCTAAGAAGAAGGTCTGCGCTTTCTGCAAGGACAAGGTCCAGTACGTGGACTACAAGGACACGAACATGCTGCGGAAGTTCATTTCCGACCGCGGCAAGATCCGTGCCCGCCGCGTGACCGGCAACTGCACGCAGCACCAGCGTGACGTCGCCACGGCTGTCAAGAACAGCCGTGAGATGGCGCTGCTGCCCTACACGTCCACCGCGCGATAAGGGAAGGGTGACCGACTAATGAAGATCATCCTGACCCACGAGGTCTCCGGCCTCGGTGCCGCAGGTGACGTCGTCGACGTCAAGGACGGCTACGCTCGCAACTACCTGATCCCGCGGAACTTCGCTATCCGTTGGACCAAGGGTGGCGAGAAGGACGTCGAGCAGATTCGTCGCGCTCGCAAGATCCACGAGATCCAGACCATCGAGCAGGCCAACGACATCAAGGCCCGCCTCGAAGGCGTCAAGGTCCGTCTGGCCGTCCGCTCCGGCGACGCCGGTCGTCTCTTCGGCTCCGTCACCCCGGCCGACATCGCCACGGCGATCAAGGCTTCCGGTGGCCCCGAGGTCGACAAGCGCCGCATCGAGCTGGGCTCGCCGATCAAGACGCTCGGCGCCCACGAGACGTCGGTGCGTCTGCACCCCGAGGTTGCCGCCAAGGTCAACATCGAGGTCGTCGCAGCCTGAGCGTAGCGCTCGCTGAAGCAGTCGTAGGGCCGCATCCTCTGGGGTGCGGCCCTTCTGCGTGAGCCAGCCGATGTTTCACGTGAAACAGCAGGAATCCGGTCGATGTTTCACGTGAAACAGCGGGACGTGGAGCAGAACCGTACGGTGCGTTCGGCGCTCTGCATACCTTCAGCGGGTGGCGCCCGTGACCATCCAGCGGCCTGAACGAGCTCGCAGCCACAGAGTCAGCATGCGGACGGTCATCATGAGCGTCATCGCCCCCCAGAGAGCGGTGAGACCGCCGCCGAAGGTCGGCACAAGCAGGGCCACCGGCGCGAAGACGGCGAGCGTGATCAGCATCGCCCCGGCCAGGTAGGGGCCGTCGCCCGCGCCCATGAGCACGCCGTCGAGGACGAAGACGATCCCGCAGATCGGTTGCGACAGCGCGACCATGAGCAGGGCCGGCAACGCGGTGCCCTTGACCAGGGCATCGCTGGTGAACAGGGGCAGGAACAGCGGACGGCCGACGAACACCAGCAGGCCGAGCGCCATTCCGGTGGCGATGCCCCACTCGACCATGCGGCGGCAGGCTTCGCGGGCGCCCCGGGTGTCGTTCGCGCCGAGATAGCGCCCGATGATGGCCTGCCCGGCGATGGCGATCGCGTCGAGTGCGAAGGCCAGCAGGCTCCACAAGGACAGGATGATCTGGTGCGCGGCGACGTCCGCGTCCCCGAGGCGTGCCGCGACGGCTGTGGCGATCATGAGAATGGCCCGCAGCGAGAGCGTGCGTACGAGGAGCGGCGCGCCCGCCTGGGCGGAGGCCCGAATGCCTGCGGTGTCGGGGCGCAACGAGGCGCCGTGCCGACGGGCGCCGCGGACGACGACCGTGAGATAGGCCGCCGCCATGCCCCACTGGGCGATGACGGTGCCCCAGGCGGAGCCCGCGATGCCGAGATCCGCGCCGTAGACGAGACCCGCGTTCAGGGCGGCGTTGGCGATGAACCCCGCGACGGCGACGTACAGCGGGGTTCTGGTGTCCTGGAGGCCGCGCAGAACACCGGTGGAGGCCAGGACGACGAGCATGGCCGGGATGCCGAGTGCAGAGATCCGCAGATACGTGGCCGCGTACGGGGCAGCGGTGTCCGAGGCGCCGAAGAGGTCCACGAGTGCGGGTGCCGAGGGCAGGACGACGGCGATGACCGCGGCGCCGAGCAGCAGGGCGAGCCAGATGCCGTCCACTCCCTGGCGGATGGCGGCCTGGAGATCGCCCGCCCCGACACGTCGGGCGACGGCGGCCGTGGTGGCGTACGCGAGGAAGACGAAGACGCTGACCGCTGTACTGAGCAGGACGGACGCAATGCCGAGTCCGGCGAGTTGCGCTGTGCCGAGGTGGCCGATGATCGCGCTGTCGGCCATGACGAAGAGGGGCTCGGCGATGAGTGCGCCGAAGGCGGGGACAGCCAGTGCGACGATCTCTCGGTCGTGCCGGCGCCGGGTCGCCCTGGGTGCGGCGGGAGCCTGTGTCATGGCCACCAATCTAATCTTCCACAGGTAAGAGATGCAATGTGGTTGTGACTATTACCCCGGCTCTTGGGGTGTGCGCTGTGGTGTGCCGCTCGTGGAGATCTTGGCCATATGCGGAAAGTTTTTCTTCTGCACAGCCGGTGGATGGGAAACGCGCAGGTCAGTGGCGGTGTGATGAAAGCTGCGAAAGCTTGTTCACAGGGCTGTCCACCGGGTCGTGCACAGGTTTTGCGGAGTTCTCCACAGCATCGGGGCCGTCGTCCACATGGCCTGTGGATAACCAGATTGGCTGACGGTGCCGACGGGCCTACGGTGGTGCGGCGCCCGCTCCTTCTCCCAGCCTCGGAAACGTCACAAAACCGACGCGCCGGAACCGGAGTTGGGCGTCTTATTTGTCAGTGCCGTGCCGTAGAAAAGAGTGGCACGGCGAGGTCCGCTCGGCGGACGGGAGGAGGTGGCTCGGTGAGTATTTCCGAGCCCTTGGACGATCCGTGGGCCGACAGCGGTCCCAGTGATCGTCTGCCACCATCCCGACAACGCCGCGACGGGGGTCGGGGCCGCGAGGAACAGCACGACCGCGGTCGCGAGAACGGCGAGTGGGAGAGCGAGAGCACGTCCTTCGAGCGCGTACCGCCCCAGGACCTCGACGCCGAGCAGTCCGTCCTCGGCGGCATGCTCCTGTCGAAGGACGCGATCGCCGACGTCGTCGAGGTGCTCAAGGGCCACGACTTCTACCGGCCCGCGCACGAGATCATCTATACGGCGATTCTCGATCTCTACGCGAAGGGCGAGCCGGCCGACCCCATCACGGTCGCGGCCGAACTCACCAGACGCGGCGAGATCACCAAGGTCGGCGGCGCTCCCTATCTGCACGCACTGGTGCAGACGGTCCCGACGGCGGCGAACGCCGAGTACTACGCGGAGATCGTGCACGAGCGCGCGGTCCTGCGCCGTCTCGTCGAGGCCGGAACCCGTATCACCCAGATGGGATACGCGGCCGACGGGGACGTCGACGAGATCGTCAACAGCGCCCAGGCCGAGATCTACGCGGTCACCGAACAGCGCACGACCGAGGACTATCTGCCGCTCGGCGACATCATGGAGGGGGCGCTCGACGAGATCGAGGCGATCGGCTCGCGTTCGGGGGAGATGACCGGTGTGCCGACCGGGTTCACCGACCTCGACCAGCTCACCAACGGTCTGCACCCCGGTCAGATGATCATCATCGCGGCCCGCCCCGCCATGGGTAAGTCGACACTGGCCCTGGACTTCGCGCGTGCCTGCTCGATCAAGCACAACATGCCGAGCGTGATCTTCTCCCTCGAAATGGGCCGCAACGAGATCGCCATGCGTCTGCTGTCCGCCGAGGCACGCGTGGCCCTCCACCACATGCGCTCCGGCACGATGACCGACGAGGACTGGACCCGGCTCGCCCGCCGCATGCCGGACGTGTCGGCCGCGCCGCTCTACATCGACGACTCCCCGAACCTGTCGATGATGGAGATCCGTGCCAAATGCCGGCGCCTCAAGCAGCGCGCGGACCTGAAACTCGTCGTCATCGACTATCTCCAGCTCATGCAGTCCGGCGGCAAGCGTTCAGAGAGCCGCCAGCAGGAGGTCTCCGACATGTCGCGAAACCTGAAGCTCCTGGCCAAGGAGCTGGAGCTGCCGGTGATCGCGCTGTCGCAGCTCAACCGTGGCCCCGAGCAGCGCACGGACAAGAAACCCATGGTCTCCGACCTGCGTGAGTCGGGCTCGATCGAGCAGGACGCGGACATGGTGATCCTGCTGCACCGCGAGGACGCGTACGAGAAGGAGTCACCGCGCGCGGGGGAGGCGGACATCATCGTCGGCAAGCACCGAAACGGCCCGACGGCGACGATCACGGTCGCCTTCCAGGGACACTACTCACGGTTCGTGGACATGGCCCAGACGTGACGTTCTCCTGAAACGAGCCGAGGCGGCTGTTCCATTCAGGCCGCCGAAATAATCCCGTGCCCTGCCACCGGTGTGCGTGCAGACTCGCCCCATGGCGGACATGAGGGCGTTCCAGGACGCGGTCACCAGTTGGGCGACGGGCGGGCCCGACGAGCCGGCACGCGAGCTGGCGGAACGCCTGGGGGCACGGACCGCGGTGCTCCTGGAAGGGCTGAGCGATCTCGCGGCCGTCGAGGCGCTGGCCGCGAGGCGTGGCCGGGACCTGGCCGCCGAAGGAGTGTGTGTCGTGTCGATGGGCGGGGCGATGAGCGTCGGGCGCTATGCCGGGCTCCTCGGGCCGCCCGGCCTAGGTCTGCGCCTGACGGGATTGTGCGACGAGGGCGAAAAGGGCTTCTACGAGCGCGGTCTGACGCGGTCACAGGCGCCGCTCAAGGACATCTACGTATGCACCGCGGATCTGGAGGACGAACTCATCCGCGCGCTCGGCACGGCAGGAATCGAGGAGATCTTCCGAGCTGAGGGCGACTTCCGTGCCTGGCAGACCTTCCAGCGTCAGCCCGCACAGCACGGCCGGCCCCGACATCAGCAGGTGCGGCGCTTCCTCGGCACGAAGAAGGGCCGCAAGATCCGCTACGGCCGTCTCCTTGCCGAGGCTCTCGCACCTGACCGGACACCGCCCCCGCTCGACGGTCTCTTCGCCAGCCTGTGAGGGTGCGGAGAGACTGCCGTTTCGATCGTGCTCGACAGCGGACGAGCACGGGCGTCAAACAGTTGGGATGGTCCACCACTGATGGACAGCGGCCCCCCGCCCGGCTGTCACTCCGTGTCGAAGTCCGTGCTCCGGGAGACCTTCTCCCACTCGGTGAGCTCGGCCCTCACGGAGTCCAGATGCGCGGTCAGGAATTCGACCGCGTCCGAGCCGAGGGCAAGACGGAGCGGGGTCTTCTCGGCGTCCAGAGCCAGCCTGATCGCCGCCGCGGCCTTAGCCGGGTCGCCGGGCTGGCTGCCGTCGCTGCCCTGCACCAACTGCCGGGTCGCGCCGACCTTCTCCTGGTACGCCGGGTTCTCCTCGGAGAAGTACGCCGCGCCCTTGCCGAAGAGGTTGGTACGGAAGGCGCCGGGCTCCACGATCAGCACCTTGATGCCGAACGGCGCCACCTCGTCGGCCAGGCCCTCCGACAGTTGCTCCAGCGCTGCCTTGGTCGCGCTGTACGCGGAGAACCCGGCGAACGACAGTTGCCCGCCGAAGCTGCTGATGTTCACGACCGATCCACTGCCCCGCTCCCTCATCTGCGGCAGCAGCGCCCGGGTCAGCCGCGCGGGGCCGAACACGTGCAGCTCGAACAGGTCGCGCAGTTCCTGGTCGGTGGTCTCCTCGAACGCCCCCACCTGGGTACGGCCGGCGTTGTTCACCAGCACGTCCACCCTGCCGTAGCGGGCGAGGACGTCGGCGGCGACCACATCGATCCGTTCGCCGTCGGTGACGTCCATGCTGATCGCCTCGACACGGTCGGGGTGGGCGGCGACCAGGTCGTCCAGAGCCCCGGCCCGCCGGGCGGTGCCGATCACCGTGTCACCAGCGGCGATCGCGGCCTCCGCGATGGCCCTCCCGAAACCGCTGCTCGCGCCGGTGACCAGCCAGACCTTGGCGTTCTCGCTCATCTTCATCTCCCTCGTCGACTGCCGTTCGAGACCTTCCCGGCAACAGGTCCGATCCTTCGGCAGACACCCGGGCGGCGTCCAAGATCCGCTGTGATAGCCATGAGTTATGGACGTCCATGGGCGTGATCTGCGCTACTTCACCTCGGTCGCCGAGGAATTGAGCTTCACCCGCGCCGCCGAGCGGCTGTTCGTCTCCCAGCCCGCGCTGAGCAAGCAGATACGGATGCTGGAGAAGCAGCTCGGCGTGGTCCTGTTCGAACGGGACCGGAGGGCAGTGCGGTTGACCGCGGTGGGGGAAGCCCTGTTACCGCACGCCCGCGCGATGCTGGCTGCCTGGGAGGCCGCGCAGACGGCGGTGCAGGAGGCGAGGACCGCAGAGCGGCACACTCTGGTGATCGGCATGTCCACCAGCCCGGGCCGCGGCCTGCTGCCCGCCCTGCGGGCCCGCCTCGACTTCCGGCATCCGGAGGCGCGGCCCATCCTGCGCCAGGTCAACTGGGCGGATCCCAGCGCCGGACTGGCGGACGGGTCGAGCGACGTCGCCTATGTCTGGCTGCCGTTGCCGGACGAGGACCGTTACCAGTACGCGGTGGTGGCCCGTGAGCCCCGGCTGGTCGCGCTCCCGGACGGACACCCCCTGGCGGCGCGGGCCGCGTCCGACTCCGAGGGAATGGTGGACTTCTCCGATCTGTGGGACGAGCCGTTCCTCGCCCTTCCCCCGGAGGCCGGCCCGCTGCGGGACTACTGGCTCGCCCTGGACGCCCGGGACGGTCGACAACCGCGGATCGGCGGGGTGGTGGCCAGCGCGGAGGAGACCCATGAGGCGGTCGCCGGCGGTCAGGGGGTGGCGCTGCTGGCCACCGGCAACGCCCCGCTGGTCGTCCGGGACAAGGTGATCGCTGTGCCGGTCCGGGGTATCTCCCCGGCCCAGCTGGCGGTGGCCGCCTGCCGGGACGACAAACGGACCCTGGTTCTCGCCTACCTTGCCGCCGCACGGGAGGTGGGGGCCACGACCTGCTGATCGGAGACCTGGAGCGTGGGTGATCTCGTCGGCCCTGCCCTCACGGCAGCCACCCCGGCGGTGTCCCGGCGCCACCGCCGGCCTCAAGACTCAGGGACTCAGGGCCGGAAGCAGAAATGCGCTCGACGCGACGCGGCACGACCGGTGAACTTGCCCCATGACAACACCTGAGGACGAGCTTCTTCCCGGCACCCGGCGGGCACTGCTGCATCGGATCGCGGTTGCCCAGAGTGAAGGGCGGGCCCCGTCGCTGGTCGCAGCGGTGGTACGGGGCGGTGAGACGGTGTGGACGGGGGCACGGACCTCGGTGGACGGCCATGCGCCCGATGCCGACGTGCAGTACCGGATCGGTTCGATCACCAAGACCTTCACCGCCGTGCTGGTGATGCGCCTGCGCGACGAGGGGCTTCTCGATCTGGTGGATCCGCTGGAGAAACACCTGCCGGGGACCGGCGCGGGGGAGGCCACCATCGCCGAGCTGCTCGCACACACCGGTGGGCTGGCGGCCGAGTCACCCGCGCCCTGGTGGGAGCGGACCCCCGGATCACTGCGGCCGGAGCTGGCCGACGTACTCGGGGAGCGGCCGTTGCTGCATCCCGTGGGCCGGCGCCACCACTACTCGAACCCTGGGTACAGCGTTCTGGGCGCGCTGGTCGAGGAGTTGCGCGGTGCTCCGTGGGAGGACGTGCTGCGGCGTGAGGTGCTCGAACCCCTGGGGCTCGGGCGGACCAGCGGGCAGCCCCAGGCGCCGCACGCGGGTGGCTGGGCGGTGCATCCCTGGGCCGATGTGCTGCTGCCGGAGCCGGCGGAGGACCTCGGACGGATGGCGGCGGCCGGTCAGCTCTGGTCCACCACAGGAGACCTGGCGCGCTTCGCCGCCTTCCTCGCGAAGGGGGACGACCGGGTGCTGAGTGCCGCGTCCGTCGCGGAGATGCGTACGCCGGCGGCGCCGGCCGAACCGGAGGACGTGGCGGCGGGTTCGGCGTACGGCCTCGGTATGCAGGTCCAATACCGGGACGGCCGGCTGCTGGTGGGGCATGGAGGATCACTGCCCGGCTTCCTGGCGAGTCTCACCATCAGTGTGGCGGACGACCTCGCGGCCGTCGTACTGGCCAATTGCACCTCCGGTCCGCTGGTGTCCGCGACCGCCGCCGACCTCGTGAAGATCGTCGCGGAGGCCGAGCCACGGATTCCCGAGCCATGGCGTCCCTTGCCCGAAGTCGACAGGGCCGCACTGGATCTGACGGGCCCGTGGTACTGGGGGACCACCCCTTATGCCCTGCGGCTGTCGGCCGACGGGGGCGTCTCGCTGGGGCCGTTGGCCGGTGCCGGCCGCCGCTCGTGCTTCAGGTCGAACGGCGACGGCACCTGGACGGGTCTCGACGGCTACTACGCCGGAGAGCTTCTGCGGGCCGTACGGCGGCCGAACGGCGTCGTGGACCACCTGGACCTCGGGTCGTTCGTCTTCGTGCGTCAGCCGTACGACGAGGGGGCGTCCGTGCCTGGCGGGGTGGATCCGGAGGGGTGGCGTGGGATCAAGTAGGTGTCGACTGCGAGGAAGCGTCATGTTTCACGTGAAACATGACGCTTCCTCCAGGCTTCAGAGCTGGAGCTTGAAGCCCACGTGTGACGGAGTGAAGCCGAGCCGTTCGTAGAAACGATGGGCGTCCGTACGCGTGACGTCCGAGGTCAGCTGAACCAACTGGCAGTTCTCCCGGCGTGACGTGTCGATCGCCCACTCGACGAGCCGGCCGCCCAGTCCGCTGCCGCGTTCGGCGGTGTGGACCCGCACACCCTCGATGATCGACCGGGTCGCGCCCTTGCGGGACAGCCCCGGCACGATCGTGAGCTGGAGCGTGCCCACCACGCGCCCCTCGCGGACCGCGACGACCACGTGCTGGTTCGGGTCGGCGGCCAGCCGGGCCAGTGCGGTCAGGTACGGGGTCAGGTCGTCCGGTGACTCGCGCTGCGCGCCCAGCGGATCGTCGGCGAGCATGTCGACGATCGCGGGAACGTCCTCCCTGGAGGCGGCCCGTATTTCAAGATCTCCCATGGCCGCAGCCTATGCGGGGAGGGCACTGACTCCATGCCAGGACCAGCGGAGCCGGCCCTCACCCCACAGGTGAGCCGGGTAGGTAGCCAGGCGCGGGATCAGGGCCGCCGCTGTGCCTGCCGGCGGCCTGCGTGTGTTTCTGGCGTGGGCCGTCAGCCCGCGGCCACCGTCAGAGGGGCGAACCGCCGCGTCCAGTCACCCGGCAGTTCGGGGATGCCGTAGGTCATCACCGCGTTGAAGGCCACCGGTGCCAGGCCGCGCTCCTTCACCCATGCCAGGAGTTCCTCATGCCGTACGTCGATGTCCGTGCGCAGCGGACGGTCGGTATGGGCGGCGAGTGAGGCGAGAAGCGCTTTCGCAGTCGCCGTGTCTCGGGCGACCAGTGGACCGACGACATGGGTGTCCATGTTGGGCCAGGCCGCCGCGTAACCGATGATCCGGCCGTTCTCCTCGGCGACGCGCAACTGGTCGGAGAAGGCGGGCAGCCGGGTGATCATGGGGGTGCGGTCGGTGCCGAACACCACCTCGTCGAGCCGGATGATGTCGGCGAGATCCTCGGCCGTGGCGGCACGTGTGCCGACCTCGGGCTCCGGCCCGTGAGGGGTGAATTGGCCACGCACCATCTCGGCCCTGCCGCTGGTCTTGAAACCGAGTTCTTCGTACAGAGGGAGGCCGTTCGGGGTCGCGTGCAGCGTCAGAGGCGTGGCACCCATCGCGGCGACCACGTGCCGCATCAGCCGCCGCCCGACACCCTGGCGGGCATGGCGCTCGGCGACCAGCACCATGCCGATGGCTCCCAGGTCGGGGTTTCCGTACGGTCCGTACTCGGTGACCACGCATGCGCTGACCAGTCCGCCGCCCGGGTCGTCGATGCCGTAGCCCTTCCCGGCCGTGAGCAGGAGACCCCATTTGTGCTCCTCGCGGGGCCAGCCCCGGTCCTCGGACAGGTCGGCGCAGGCGGTGAGATCGCGACGCGTCAGACGGCGGATGGGCAGATCAGCGAGGGAAGGAGTCGGCACGCAGGTCAGGCTGTCCGACCGGCGCCCCCGGCGTCCACCTGTTTGCGGTCGGACGCACGTTCTTTTGGCCATGTCGTGCCCGTCCGTGCAGCGCGTGGGCAGATGTTTCACGTGAAACGCCGAGCATCGGTCATCGGACGTCAGACGCCAGCCTCGGCGCTGATGACGCGACTGCGTCCCTTTGACCTCGACGGAACTGTGCTGCACGGGTTGGGATTTGCGGGAAGCCTGTGAATTGGTGCGCGGAACCCGTTGGTTGAGGGGATCGATGGTTCGCGCCTTGCGCGGTAGCGGGCCCTTAAGGGCGGGACTTGTCTGCGCGGCGGCGGCCGGTATGGTCGACCCCGGTTCCTGTCCGCACAAGGGTGCGTATCCCGCGCACGCGGCAGGAGCAGGGCAATGCAGCCTAACGGGATGGAGAGATCGAAGACCCGCATTTCCGGTTACCCGCCGGAGGGCCGGGTTGAATATGGCCGCATTGGACAGGGGGCGAACGGGGAAAGCAAGCCGTCAGTGGGGAACGCGAGCACATTTCCGAGCCAGGAAGTGCGCAGACCGACCGAAAGATGTTCGAGGCGAGGCAGACCATGGACGCTCCGACCACCACGTCGGCCGACAACGGCGCTTCCGGCGGCAGCGGCGGGGGCGGCTGGTTCAAGCCGCGCCAGGAGCCTGAGGTCCCCTCGGGCGGCGAGCAGGAGGCAACGGAGGGCACAGCAGGCCGACTGGCCGCGCTGCGTCCCGTGGGCAGGCCCGCCACGGGCGCCGCCAAGAACTCCTCGCCGGACGCGGACGCTCGTCCTGGTGGGGCGGAGCCTCCGGCGGAGCAGGAACGAATACCAGAGCTGCCGGTCGCTGGAACCCCGGCGATCCCTCCGTCTCCCGGGGCGTTGCCGCCCCTGCCCCTTGCTCCCGCGTCACCCCTTCCCGCACCCTTCGCGCC